>JBBQDB010000010.1:0-50526 GCA_038319245.1 Gemmatimonadales bacterium | reverse complement strand
CATCGGTGCTCAGGTGGAAAGTCCGCTCGCGCTGACGATGCCCTCCCCTTCTCCTTGGATGCATATGTTCGGTCATTTCATGCACGTCGCGCGTACCACGGCCTCGCGACTTTCCGCGTGGTTCGTGGTACGCCGAGTATTTGGCGTGGGCGTGGCCGGCATCGCGACGATGCTGATGGCCACCGTCGCGACGGCACAGGATCGCGTTCCTGCCGCGCCTGCTACCGGTACGATCAGCGGTCGAGTGACCGAAGCGCTCAAGGAAACTCCGGTCGCGAGCGCTACGGTGCGCGTTCTGGGGCAAGACGCGGTCACGCAGTCTGACTCCGGCGGACGATTCACGCTGCGCGGCGTGCGGGTCGGCATTGTGACCATCGAAGTGCGGCGACTCGGGTTTGCCGCGGTCACTAAGGGCAACATCGCGGTGTCACCGGCCAAACCCGCGGAAGTAGCGGTGGTCCTGCGCCCTATCGACGTACAACTCGACGCAGTCACCGTGCGCCCGGAGGCATTTCCGGCGCAGATGGCTATTGCCACGCCGGTCTCGACGCAGACATACGACGCCGAAGAAGTGCGACGTCAGCCGGGCGCACAGGAAGACGTGTTGCGCGCGGTATCGATCGCGCCAGGCGTCGGCGTGACCAGTGCCGGCCGCAATGATTTGATCGTACGTGGCGGCGCGCCATTCGAGAACCTGTTCGTCGTCGACAATATCGAAGTGCCGAACATCAATCACTTCGGCTCACAGGGCTCCACCGGCGGTCCGGTCTCGTTGATCAACATTCGCTTCATCGAATCGGCATCGCTCTCGGCCGGTGGATTCGGCGCCCGCCTGGGCGACCGCACGTCGTCGGCGACGACGCTGACGTTGCGCGAGGGCAATCGTGAACGGATTGCCGGCGAACTGAATGTCGCCGCGACGCAGTACGGCGCGGTGCTCGAGGGTCCACTTGGAAAGGATGCGTCGTTTTTTGTGAACGTAAGGAAGAGCTATCTCGATCTCCTCTTCAAAGCCTTTGGATTCAGCTTCATTCCTTCGTACACAGACGCGACCGCCAAAGTGGTATGGCGTCCAACTACACGCGACGCGTTCAGCTTTCTCACGATTGCAGCGCGGGGCACCATTTCGTTTGACAACTCGACCGACTCGGGACGGGTGACCAACTCGCAGGTCGTCAATCCCGAACAAGACCAGTACTTCAGCGGGATCACGTGGAAACGCCTGCTGCGCAAAGGTGTCGTGACCACCACACTGGGTCGGACGTGGACGCGCTACTCAACGGCGCAGCGGGATTCTCTACTCGTACCGATACTCGAGAGCAAATCCACGGAAGGCGAGAATACGCTTCGCACCGATTTGACCTGGCTTGCGGGGCACCGCGTCGAAATCGAGACGGGGACGATCTTCAAGTACGCCAGCGACCTTCGCTACGACGCAACGTTGGCTGGCTTTACGCGTCGCAATGCGAATGGCGATCCACAGCCGCTGCGCGTCGATACCAACTTCACAGCACTACGGAACGGGACGTACCTGCAGGCCGCATGGCAAGCACAACCACGATTGCGGCTATCGGTTGGCGTGCGCAACGACTGGTACGGTTTTCTCGACAACGCGGTGCGATTCTCGCCGCGCGTCAGTGCATCGTTGCGCGTTGATCCGACGACGACTCTGACGTTGGCTGGTGGACGCTATTGGCAAGCGCCGAGCTACATCTGGCTGGTCGGCGATGCGTTGAATGGGCAGCGCTTGAAGCCGTTCCGCGCGGATCAACTCGTGGCCGGCGTGACGCGACTTATTGGCAGCGACATCAAGGTGCAGCTTGAAGTGTACGGGAAGCGCTATGCCGACTATCCCACCCGCATCTTTCGTCCGCAGGCGGTGCTGAGTCCGAGCGGCTTTGACGACGCAACGACGGATATTCCGTATGGACTTGAGCCACTTCAATCGACGGCAACGGGCGAAGCATACGGCATTGAGTTTTTCGCACAGAAGAAGTTCGGCGCGTCGCCGTTCTACGGTCAGGTGAGCGCGAGCCTCAATCGCACCCGGTTTACGGGTTTGAACGGCATCGCAACGCGCGGCGCATTCGATTCGCCGGTGACGGCGAATGGCGTATTGGGGTGGCGACCCAATGCGCGATGGGAAGTCGCGACGCGTTTGCGTGGTGCAGCGGGACTACCATTCACACCGTTCGTAAACAGCGGTACGCTCGCTGGCACGTTGGACTTTGCACGTTACAACAGCGAGCGCGTCGGTACCTTCTTTGCCGCCGACCTGCGTGTGGATCGACGTTTTATTTTGCGTCGCACGCAGTTCATCGCCTTCCTCGACCTGCAGAATTTTACGAATCGGAAAAACCAGCAGGCGCCACAGTGGAATCCGAGAACGCGCGCGGTCGCCGACGACAAGGGGATCGGGCTGCTTCCGTCAATCGGATTGAACTTCGAGTTCTAAGTAGTTGCGGGTGACGGACCAACAGAGAGACCCAACGATGCATGCGTCACGACACGATCCGGCGTTGGAGGCCATCCTCCACGAAACGCCACATGACGAACACGACGCCGTCTGCGCGGCGTGGGAAGCGCTCTCACCCCAGCGACAGCAGTACCTGAGTGGATTTCCGCCGGCGTTCGTCGCGCGATGGCTACGCGGCTTACTCACCGCATGGGATGACGACGCGCCGATGAACGCGCTACCGGAAGGTGGCTATGCGCGTCAGGTGATGTTTCCGACCGCGTCCGGTGACGAGGTTCGCCTATGGTGCTTGGTGAGTTCGCGCAGCGCCGAGACGGGTGAGTTGATTCATTGCCACGAGGGCGTGGCCGCGCCTGCTGGGACACTCGTGCGGCTCGAATTGACCGACGACGGGTTTGCGCGGGCGGTCCGTCCTTGACGCCATGTCCGACATTCGCTCGCGTGCTGAGTGTATGTCATTGTCGTAAAACGCGCGTGCCGCGCCCCACTCGGAGCGCGGCACGCGGACCTGCACCACGGCTGACTGTTACGGCGTAATCTTTTTCGGCTGCTGCTGCTTGATCTTCTCCATGTACTTCTGGAAGAAGAATTTGTGAATGTCCATCATGTTGATCTCACGACCCTGGATGTACGCTTGAATGATGTTCGTCGTCATGTCGAGCGGCGTGCCAGTGGTGATGAGTAGCGTCCCTTCCTTGCCCACTTCGAGGGAGCCCACTTTGTCGGCGACGCCCATCATTTCGGCGGCGTTGATCGTCACCGACTTGAGCGCTTCGTCTTCGGGCAAGCCGAACGCGACGGATACGCCCGCTTCCCAGGGCAAGCGATAGCTGTACAGTCCACCTGCACCGCCGGCGATGGCGAACTTGACGCCCGCCGCGTGGAGCTTGGCTGGCGTTGAATAGGCGTTGTCGTAGCCCTCGTACTGCCGTTCCGGCGCCGACATGGTTTCAGTGAGAATCACCGGCACGTTCTCCGCCTTGAGTCGATCAGCCGCGAAGAGCGCGTCACGTCCGCCGCGGATGACCAACTTGACCCCTTCCGCCTTCCCCCACGTAATGGCGTCGTTGATCTGCGCGGCGCCGTCGGCGGCCACGACCACGGGGATCTTGCCATCGAGCGCGGGGATCATGGCGGCGTAGCGCGTATCGGTCCGCTGATTTTGACCGGACTTGAGGCCATCACGATATGCACGTGCCTCGCTGAACCAATCCTTGATCTGCTGCACCTGCTCGGCATAGGTCTTGGGCGCCGCCGCGCCCGCACCGCCGCGGCCGCCCGGACCACCACCACCGCCGCCCCGTCCACCGCGCCCCGTCGCGTTCGGATCAGGCCACTTCACGTTGAGCGCGGCCGCACCCTTCATCGACATCTCCTCCCACGTCCACCCTTCGAGCGACATGGCGGACGAAAGGCCGGAGATAACGCCGCCTTCCGGAGTGCTGAATGCGACCAACACACCCGCCGAGCGCGTCGTCCCGATGTGCCGGCTTTCGGCGTTCACGGCGATCTCGGCGCGAATATTCGGATTGAAGTCGCCCAGCTCCCGAATGTCGTTCGAGACATCGACGGCACCGATTTCCGTGAGCCCGACCGTGCTGTAGGCGTCGATGAGGCCCGGGTAGATGTGCTTGCCACTCACGTCCACCACCTTGGCACCGCGCGGCACAGCCACATCGGCACCACCAATCGCGATGATCTTGCCGCGATCAAGCACAATGGTGCCGTTGGCGATGGTGCCCTTGGTGACGGTGTGGATCGTCGCGCCACGCAGCACCACGGGCTGCTCCTGTGGCGCCACGGGCATCATCACCTGCGCCTGCGTCGCAACGGGTGCGACGAGGCCGGCGAGGAGTGCCGCCACAGTGAGCGAAACTCGTCGGGCGGTGGTCATGGTGTGCACGGGATTGGAGAAAGGAAGGAAGGGGCGCATCACTTGCGGCCTCCCGGAGGGCCACCACGGCCGCCGCGCGCCGGGCCGGCCGGTGTGTCACTCGGGCCGGCCGCGATCACGGCCTGAATCAGCTGCGCACGCTGCTTCGCGATCTCTTCGCGCAGCACCTTGTCTTCGTCAATCGAGAAGTACTTCCGGCCGTCCACCCAGGTCTGTTCGGCTTTCGTGAACTGCGAGAGCGGGTTGCCGTTCCAGATCACGAAGTCGGCGTCCTTGCCCGCCTCGAGGGAGCCGATCTTACCATCGATTGCCACGGCTTTCGCCGCGTTGATCGTCACCGTCGATAGCGCGTCGATCTCGTTCACGCCCGAGCGCAGCAGCTTGCCCGCTTCCCAGTTCATGCGCGTCGAGATCTCGGCGTCGTCCGAGTGCAGCGACGTGACGACACCGGCTTCCATGAGGATGCGCGCATTGTACGATGTGGCGTCGTATGCCTCGAGCTTGAACGCGCCCCAATCGCTCCATACGATGGCCGCCACCCCGCTCTTCTTGAGCTCACCGGCAATCTTGTACGCTTCTACGCCATGCTGCAGCGCCTGAATGCGAAAGCCGAATTCTTCCGCGAGGCGAACCAGCGCAAGGAATTCATCGGCGCGATACCCATGCGACGTGACGAGCAGCTTCTGGTGGAGGATGTCGAGGATGGCTTCCATGCGCAGATCCTTGCGCGGTGGGATGCCGGTCTTGGTCTTCTCCCACGCCTTCCACTCCTTCTCGTAATCGCGCGCGGCGCTGAAGTGGTCGCGGATGATTTCGTTCACGCCTTCCCGAGTGTTGGGATAGCGCGTCGGACTCCGCTTCGGGTTTTCGCCCAGCGCGAACTTTACCGTGCGGGGCGCGCCCTCGATTTTGTAGTCGTCGGGAAGCCCACCCCAACGCGTCTTTACGAACACGTTTTCGCCACCGATTGGGTTGGCCGAGCCGTGCAGGATCATTGTGGACGTGAGGCCACCGGCGAGCTGGCGATAGAACCAAATGTTGTTGTGCGTGATCACGTCAGCCATTTGTACTTCTGGGACGATGGCGAAGCCGCTCTCGTTCACCGAGCTCACACCGGAGTGCGTGTGCGGATCGATGAGCCCCGGCGTGACGTGCTTGCCCGTAGCGTCGATGACGACCGCGCCCGCGGGTGCGGTAAGCCCCTTGCCAACCTTCACCACCTTGCCGGCCTGCACGAGCAGGTCAGCGTTCTCGAGACGGCCCTGCGGCCCCGAGGTCCAAACCGTCGCGTTTTTCACCAGAATGGCGGCCGGCTGAGTCGGCGGCGCGGTGCGACCGAACTCCATCGCGGGGCGAATGAACGGCAGGTCGATCTTGGGCACCTTGGACGCCACCGCGCCACGCGCAGGACCGGTGAACGCCTCGGTACGGTTGCCGCGGTACTTGGCATCGGTGCCATTCGGGAGCGACAGCCAGCCGAAGAACGCGGAATCGGTGACGGAGCCGGCGAGCAGCATCGTCCCTTCCTGTCCGAGTGGCTCGCCCGCGAACGTGGCTTCCAGTCGGCCGGTCTCGGCGATGATGCGCACCGACGCCAGGTTTACCGGGCGACGGCTCCCCATCTCGATGGTACCGCGAATGCGATTGAGCGGGCCTTCGAGGCGGAGTGTTGCCGTCTTGAACGTGCCGGCGTCGTCTGACGCAATCGCCCACGTGCCGCGTGGATCCACCTGCGGCGGGCGGCTTACGCCGTACTGCCGACCCTGCACCCATACGTCGCGCACGGCCGATTCTTCGGTGAAGAGATCGCCTTCCGTGACGACGAGATTGGCGACCTTGCCCACCGCGATGGTGCCATGCGTCTTGTCGATGCCGAGCATGGCGGCGGGTACCGTTGTCAGCGCAGCGAGCGCCTTGTCGGGGGCCAGCCCGCGCGCCACCGCGGTGCGGAGGTTGGGGAGAAACTGTTGCAGTGACGAAAGCCCGTCGGCGGTAATGGCAAACGACACGCCCGCTGCGGCGAGCTGCGCCGGATTGGTGGGCGCCAGATACCAATGGCGGAGGTCGGCCAGCGTCACGTTGGCGGACGCTTCCGGGCTCGAGACGTTGGGCGCGTCGGGGAAGGCGAGCGGGACCACTAACGGCTGCGTGCGACCCTTGAGCACGTCGATGAGACGGTACTCCTGGCCGCTCCCGCGGAACCACGGCACGAGTTTGAATTCCTGCGCGAGCTTGTAGGCGCGCAGATACTCCTCTTCGCTCGTGGTCTCAAAAAACACGGGCTGCGTGCCTTTCACTGCTTTGCCGAGGGCGGCGAGCGCCTCACTGGTCTCGGGCGGCAGAATCGAGCGACCGCTGGTTTCGTACGCGCCCCACGCCCGGATGTACCACTCCGCGTCCATGAACGACTGCTTCATGAGCGCAATCGTGCCCATCGCCGAGTTGGGATACATGCCGCCAAGCGCGAACGAGCGTTGGAAGCCGACGGTTTGCGCGAGGTCAGGGCGTAGCACGCGTTCGCGCGCGCCGCCATCGCCGAGGTTGAGCACGGACGCGGTGCCACGGAAGATTCCTTGGCGTGGGACGGCGAGGGCCGCGCCGAAGCCGAGGGAGCGGAGGGCCGTACGGCGCGTCGAGTCGTCTTTGAGATTGGACGTGGTGCTGAACCAGGCGCGGACCTGCGGATTCCAGTGCGTGGGGCCAACATCGCCGCCCTGCGGCGGCGCATCGCCACCAAGATCAGCCGAGGCGTCGACAAAGCCCGGATAGACGGTCAGACCCTTAAGGTCCCACACGCGGGCGCCAGCTGGCGGCGCCATTCCGGCACCAACGGCGGTGATCAGCCCGTTGCGCACCACGATGGTAGCGTTGGTCAGTACTTGGCCCGGCGCGGTGACGACCCGAGCGCCAACGAGCGCGTGGTAGCCCGTCGTGTTGTCGCGCAGGCCCGTGACCGGCTCAATACGGGAGGATTGCTGAGCCTCGAGCGATCCGGCGGCGAACGCCGCTAGGCCGAGGAGAAAACGAAACGCTCTCACGAAAAACTCCCGGGGGACGGCCACGTGGTGGGCCGTGGGTGGCGATTGGGACCGGACACGGATGTGCTCTGTCCGGCGATCTGGAAAACAACGCAAACGATCGGGCGTACGTTGGCGCTGGTTCGGGCTGAGTGCAAATCGACTCATGGCGGCACCGTCCTCCCGACGCACGCCTTCCCCGTCTGGCGTCTCTCGCAGCACTGAGCGAATGTTGGGTTTGCTCTCGCCACACGTTTGCCACGCTCCGGAGACCCACCGTGCCTACGCCCGAAGAACTGCTCGACCAGCTGCATCTCGACCTCGCCCGCGCGGACTTCGACGAGGAGGCAAACGGGATGGATCGCCGACGTTTCATGTTTATGTCGCTCGTGTCGGCGGCCGCAACCACTTTCGGCGCGAGTGCTGTGCAGGCGCAACGCGCGCTCGCGGCCGCAGGTACTGGCCAATACACACCAGATGGCGTGCGCTCGTTGCTCGCGCAGCAACAGCAGCAGCTTGCGCCCGTCGCCCTCGGCAACGGGGAAGCACCGGCGCTGCAGTTTCAGCCGTACCCCGGTGGCACGGGCGCAATCATGGAAAAACTTGCGCGCGAGCGTGGGCGTGCCGCGTTCGACCGCGCCGTCTTCTCGGTCACGCCGTTCACCGGCGCTGTGCCGACCAATCCGGATGACATCGCGTTTCTGCCGGCGCATCGATTATCGGCGATGATCAAGGCGCGCAAGATCACGTCGGTGAAGTTGACGGACATCTATCTCACGCGCCTGAAGAAGCTCAATCCGACGTTGCTCTGCGCCGTCACCATCATGGAAGACTCGGCGCGCAAGGAAGCGGCACAGGCCGACGCGGAGATCAAGGCGGGCAAGTATCGCGGCCCGCTGCATGGCCTCCCGTACGGCGTGAAAGATCTGTTCAATACCAAGGGCGTGCCGACGACGTGGGGCGCCGCAGACTTCGCCGATCGCATCATCGATGAAGACGCGGAAGTCGTCGTGCGTTTGCGCGAGGCGGGCGCCGTGCTGATCGCCAAGCTGGCGACGGGACTGTTCGCGCAAAACGATCAATGGTTTCGCGGACGCACGAACAACCCGTGGAATTTATCGCAAGGCTCGAGCGGCTCGTCGGCCGGACCCGCGTCGGCGACCGCAGCGGCCTGCGTCGCCTTCGGCATCGGCACGGAAACACAGGGTTCGATTGTCTCGCCAGCGATTCGTTGCGGCTTGAGCGCGCTGCGTCCGACGTTCGGTCGCGTCAGTCGACAGGGCGGGATGGTGCTGGCGTGGTCGCAAGATCGCGTCGGACCCATTTGCCGCACGGTCGAAGACTGCGCGATGGTGTTCAACGTCATTCACGGTCTGGATGAAAAGGACCCGTCGACGATCACAACGCCGTTTCAGTACGACCGCACCCTCAAGCTCTCGGCGCTACGCATCGGCGTCGATTCGAATGCCCCGAAGGAGTTCGTCGACAAGTTGAAGGAGCTCGGCATGTCGCCCAAGGAGATCGGCCCGCGGCCGACGGTGGCGGGCATCGGCGGCGGTGGCTTGAACGTGGAGTACGCGGCGGCGTTCGACTCGTATGTGCAACGGAAGGCGAAGGAGATTGGACTCGACCTCGCAAACCTTCCGGCGCGTGCGCCCGCGGGACCGGGTGGCGGCGGCGGTGGCGGAGGCGCCTTCTTACCGACGGGGATGACCGCGATGCCGAATGCCGCGAGCCCGATGTCGCCGGCCGACTGGAATCCACGCTTCGTGCAAGGGCGCACCGTCACGGGCTTCGAGTTCATGAACAACCAGCGCCGTCGCTACATGCTCGTCGCCAAGTGGGGCGAGTTCATGAAGGATCTCGACATGTTCATCGGAAACCCAAACGCTGACGTCGGGCCCAACGCGCAGACGGGGCACCCGTGTGTCGTCGTGCCGTACAAGTTCGACATGCCAGCGCAGCAGGGCGGCGGACGCGGCGGTGCACCAGCCGCTTCCACGCCAGAACTCAATCAGCAGCCGATCTGCGCCGTGATCGTTGGGGCGCTCTACGCCGATGACAAAATTCTGTCGGCGGCGCATCAGTTCCAGTCGCATACGGACTTCCACATGAAGCGTCCGACGGTCTAGCTCGCGGCCCGCAGTTGTTCTTGCTGTTTCTATCTCGTGCTACGGCTTTCTGCCGCGCGTGCCGTCGGCCCAGCCGTCCCAGACGCCCATCGATTTCATCTGCTGCGAGAGATCGGTGGCCTTCATGATGGCCTCGACTTGCGCGCGAGTCTGACGCGGCAGCGCCTGCGGCATGGTCGCGAATCCGTAGACCAGCGATGCGGCAACGATGGCGTTTTGTCGCAGCACTCGCGTGTCGCACTTTTCATACGTGTCACTCCGCGCATGATAGTTCGGACCGTATGACGCCGATTCCTGATCGGCGACGATGTTGGCGACGCCATGCAGCATGAAATCGAAGTTGTCCGTGCCGACCAACGGTGCGTCGGTTTGCTTGAACGGACCGAGTCCCGCAACTGGCGCAATCGCTTGTTCCACGAGCGGCACGAGCTCCGGACGTCCGCCGGTAAAAAAGCCCTGCACGCGACCACAGCCGATGTCGAAGCTCGTCGCCATGACGTGCTTGTCGAGCTCCGCCGCATGACTTCGCGCATAGCCGAACGACCCTTCCATTCCCTGCTCTTCACCGTTCCACATGACGAAGCGAATCGTGCGCGCCGGACGCACGCCGAGCTTCTGGAATTGCCGTGCAATGTCGATGAGCATGACTGCGTTCGCCCCATTATCGAGCGCGCCGTCTCCAAGATCCCACGAATCGAGATGCGCCCCGATGAGCACGATCTCGTCCGCCTTGCTCGTACCAGGAATCTCGCCGACGACGTTGAAGCTTTCGTACGAGCCGCCGGTGTCTAGGTCGAGCGAGGCAGTGAGCGAAAGTTTGGTGCCGTCGCGCAACAGTCGCAGCGCGCGTAAGCCGCCGTCGCGTTCCATCACCATCATCGGACGTGTGTTCTTCGCACCGTTGGCAACGTTGTGCCGGTAGAGCAACGAGTTTGGTCGAGAGCCCACGTACACCACGCCCGCGACACCGGCCGCGAACGCGCGCGGTTCGATCTCGGCCGTCAACGCATACTCCGCGAACAACCCGGTGATGTCCTTGAGTTCATCCTGTTCGATGAGCACGAACGCATCGCGCGCACTGGCACCGAGTCGTTTGAAGTCCTCGACGCTCCCGCGGCCGGCGTCAACGAGCGGTGCGGTGACGCCCGCCGACGGCGTCGGGACCGAAAACGGCATCGCGGCAACACGCGGACTGAACGCCACGCCACTGCCCGTGATCGCGACCGACGCGGAGCGTTCAAGCCAACGATTGGGCATCTGGAACGGCTCTTTCGTCACCTTCACACCGGCGCTGCGAAAACGCTCGACCGCCCACTCCACCGCGCGCAAATTTGTCGCCGACCCAGTCGCTCTGCCGCCGATGCGATCGGTCAGCTCGTGCAGGTCACGCTCCAACGGCGTGTCGCCGAGCAAGGCCGTGGCCAGTCGGTCGAAGGGGCTTGGTGCTTGTTGCGCGCGAGCGGTCGCGCGGGGCGGAAGTGCGGCAACGGCGAGTGTGAATAGTGCGTGGGCAAAAGCACGATGAGGCAGGCGCAGCGGAAGCTCCGGCAAGGGTTCGGCCGCAATTTGTCCGGATTGTCATCGTCCCGTCAGTATCCCCGGCGTAGCTTACGCGACTTCGGCCCACATCTGGGCGCGCTGCTGCTCGACCTCCACTCGTGTTCATGCCAGAGCTGTCGAGACTCCAACCCGACGTTGCCCCTGCCCGCTCGGGCGCGCGTGCGGATGCCGTCGTACGAGATCCCCGCCTGAGCGCGAGGCGTCGGCGCGTCGCGGCCATCGCCATCGCCATCGCATCGCAGCTCGTTGCCGTGACGCTCCTCGTTGCGCAGCCGTTGCTGGCGCAAACCGTGGTGAGTCGCGAAAACGCGATCTCGGCGGCAGTCACGCGCGGCCCGCGAGCAGCAATTGCCCGTGCCGACTCGGCCGCCGCCGGCGCGGGACTCGTCCTCGCCCGTCAATTCGAGAATCCGACGCTGGGCACGTCGTTCACCCAGTCTGCGCCACAGACGCACTTCTCACTCGACATTCCGATCGATGCACCGTGGTTGAGACGTCCGCGCATCGGCGTGGCGCAAGCCGAACTCGATGCCGCGACGCGGCGATTCGTCTATACAAACGCGGCGCTCGCATATGATGTCGACACCGCGTACACACGCACCCTCGCGCTGACGCGTCGCGCACAACTATCGCAGCGCAACACCCGCGACGCGGACAGTTTGTTGGTGCTGGCCCGCGTGCGACAAGCGGCCGGTGACGCGAGCGACTTGGATGTGCAACTGGCCGCAGTATTCGCCGGCCAAGCCGCGAACAGCGCGTCGGTCGATTCTCTCGATGCGCTGTCGGCGCTGCTGATCGTCCAGGCAGCGATGGGCATGTCCGCGACGTCCCCGACGATTGTGCTCGCGGACACGCTGGCGCTTGATGCGACCGTTGCACCGCGCGCTGCGCAGTCGGCGAGTGGGTCTACCTCGCCACTGTTGCTTGATGCGGCAGAACGTGACCTGCTCGCCGCCGACCAGTCGGTGCTTCTCGAACGGCGGCGTCGCATTGGGGCTCCGTCTCTCTCGCTGGGAATCGAGGGGAGCAATCCCGGTGGTCAAGGCGGCGGCCTACCGACGATCGGGCTGTCTATTCCAATCCCAGTCTTCAACCAGAATGGCGCCGCGATTCTCGCCGCCCAGGCCAATCAGCGTCGCGCGCTGGCGTTGCTCGCGCAGACGCGTCTGGAGCTGAACGCAGCCATCTCGCAAGCCGAGCGCGTCGCAACCGTTGCACGCATCCGCGCGGAACGATCGGCGACGCTTGTCGCCGGTGCCGATCGCATTGCCACACTCTCATTGCTCGCCTATCGCGAGGGCGCGTCCACGCTTCCCAACGTGCTCGAAGCGCAACGGACCGCGCGCGCGACGTTGTCGCAATACATCGACGACGTGGCTGCGGCGCGCAACGCTGCGGGCCTCGTTCGCCTGCTCTCCCTTACTGCCGTGCCCACGCCATGATGCGACTGGATCCCCGTATGCACTTCGCGCTGCCCGTGCGCCTTCGCGCAACTCCAGCGCGCTTCCTGTCAGCGCTGGCGATGTCCTCATTCGCACTGCTACTCGCCTGCGGTGGGGCGAAGGAGACAGGCAAGGAATCCCCGGCGAAAGCCGCGGACGGCAAGGCGACAGACGCCAAGGACGCGAAAAGCGATGAGGCCAAGGGCGATAGCGGAAAGCCTGCGGCCGAAGCCGGCACGAAGGCAGCCGTTGACCCGGAGGATGCGAAGGCTGAAAAGAAAAAGGAGCCTGCGAGCGTCACCGCCGCTGTCGATACGGTGAGAGAATCGTCGTTCACCGAAACACTTAACAGCGCAGGCACCGTCACCGCGCGTGTTGGCCATATCGCGCTGCTGTCCGCACCTGCGCCAACGCGCGTCACGCGCGTGCTGGTTGCCGTGGGCGATCGTGTGAAGCAAGGCGCCGAAGTCATCGAACTCGAGCAGCAGGGATTCGATGCGGCGGTGGCGAGCGCTGAAGCGACATTGACGGCAGCGGAGCGTGCGGCAGAACGTGCGCAGCGACTCGTTGCCGCCGGTGTCGCGCCGCGCAAGGACGCCGACCTGTCTGCCGCCGATCTCGCGAGCGCGAAGCTCAATGCGATTAACGCTCGGCGTGCGCGGGAGCTGTCGCACCTTCGCTCGCCGATCAACGGTGCGGTGACGCGAGTTAACGCGGTATTGGGCGCGAGCGTGGATGCCGGACAGCCACTGATCGAGATTGCCGATCCGTCGACGCTAGATGTGGTGCTGCACGTTGCACCAAACGCGGCGGACAACATCAGAGTCGGCGCGTTGGTCACGCTTCGCGACGGGGCGGGCTCGAACGCCGCGAGCGTCGCGACCGGGAAGGTGGCCGACGTTGGTGCCGTCGTGGACAGCGCGAGTCGCGGTGTCATCGTCCGTGTCACGGTGGCGACGTCCAAGCGCACGCTGCGGCTCGGCGAATCGCTCTCGGGCGACATCGCGCTTGCGGCGCACGCCAAGGCGGTGACGGTGCCAGACGAAGCGCTCGTTCCATCTGGCGAAAGCTTCCGTGTGTTCGTGGTAGACGGCGAGAACATCGCACACGCGCGCGAGGTAAAGATTGGCGGTCGTGTTGGTGGCCGAGTCTGGATCACGGACGGACTCAACGCCGGCGACGTTGTGGTCACGAAAGGCGCATACGGCATGGACGAAGGGGCTCACGTCGTGCGGGCCAAGCCGTGAGCGTGGACGACCGCGAACTACGCAGCACCATTCCGAAGCGCGCCGGTCGCCTGTTCGATCTGTTGGCGGCACAGAAGCGTTTTGTCTATCTCACCGTTGCACTGCTCAGCGCGGCGGGCATCTGGGCTGCGGTGAAGTTGCCGTCGGCGATTTACCCCGAGCTGGTTTTTCCACGCATCACGATCGTCGCGCAAGGGTCCTCGCTGGGCGCGCGTCAGGTCGTCTTCGCGATCACGCGTCCGATCGAAGAAGCCGTCAGCATCGTGCCCGGTGTCACGCGCGTAAAATCACGCTCCATTCGCGGTGCGAGCGAAATCAACGTCACCTTCGACGAACGCACCGATATGACGTACGCACTGCAGCTGGTGCGCACGCGCGTCGAGCAGATTCGAGGCGATCTACCAGTCGGACTCACCGTTGAGATCGAACGGCTGACCCCTTCACTATTTCCCATCCTTTCGTACAATCTGGAAGGTGGTGACGCCGCGACGCTGTACGACATTGCCCGGTATCAGATCAAACCGGTGATGTCGCGTGTGCCAGGGGTTGGGCGTGTTGATGTGCAGGGGCAGGATGTGCGCGAGATCGAGGTCATCGCTGATCCAGCGCGGCTTTCTGCCGCAGGGCTGACGTACGACGACTTGGCCAAGGCCATCCGCGACAATATCACCGTCGATGCGGTCGGCCGAGTCGCGCAGGACTATAAGCAGTATCTCGTGGTGTCAGCACAGGAAGCGCACTCCGCCGATGACATTGCCAACGTGCTCGTGTCGGCGAATACGCGCGTGCGCGATCTCGCGACGGTCGTACCGGGCACGGAAGACCACGTGCGCATCATCTCTGGAGACGGCAAGCCCGCAGCGCTGCTCAACATCACGCGACAGGTCGGCGGGAACAGTGTCGCGATCGCTGATAGTATCGCACACTTGGTTGCGGCCATCGCGCCGACGCTGCCACCCGGCGTACACCTGAAGGCCGTGTACGATCAGGCCGCGCTGGTACGCGATGCGGTGACATCGGTACGCGACGCGATGCTCATCGGCGCCGGCCTCGCCGTGATCATTCTGCTGCTCTTCCTGCGGCATCTCCGTATCACGGCGATCAGCGCCGCAGCGATTCCGCTGACGTTGGCGATCACAGTGTTGCTGATGCAGCTCTTCGGGCAGACGTTCAACCTGATGACCCTCGGCGCGATGGCGATCGCGATCGGATTGGTCATCGACGATGCTGTGGTCATCACCGAGAACATCGTACGTCATTTGCATATGACGGATGACCGGACCACAGCCATTCGTGAAGCCGTGCAAGAGCTGATCGGTCCGGTCACGTCATCGACGCTCACCACCGTCGTCGTCTTTCTGCCACTCGGACTGCTGCAGGGAGTCTCGGGACAGTTTTTCGCCGCGCTGTCGCTAACGCTAACCATCAGCGTCCTGGTTTCGCTGGTGCTGGCACTGACGGTCATTCCGTTGTTCAGCGATGAATTCCTCACCGCCGGCGACGCAGATCACAATCAGGGTACGAAGCGTCGCGGTGTGCTCGCGCGTATCAGCGATGCGCTCGATACGCTATCCGATCGCTATGCGCGCCTGCTGTCGCGCGTGTTGCATCATGGCCGCCTGATGATCGCGATGGCACTGTTGCTTGTCGTCGCCGGCGTTGGTGTCTACGGGTTGGTGGGCACCGGTTTCCTGCCGGAAATGGACGAAGGGTCATTCATCGTTGACGTCGTGACGCCCGGTGGCACTGCGCTCGCCGAGACGGATCGGCAGCTCCACATCATCGAAAAGATTCTTGCCGAAACGCCCGAGGTCACCGGCACATCACGTCGCACGGGCGCGGAGCTTGGACTTTTCGCGACATCGCAAAACAAAAGCGATATCGTCGCGCGGCTCGTCGCGCCGTCGCAACGCAGTCGGCGAATCACCGACGTGATGGATGAAGTGCGCGGCAAGGTGGAAAGTGCGGTGCCGAGACTGCGCGCGGAATTCATTCAGATCTTGTCCGATGTCCTCGACGATCTCTCGGGTGCGGCACGGCCGATGGAGATCAAGCTCTTTGGCGCTGACCTCAAGGCACTCGAGGCATACGCGCTGGTCCTTGGCGAACAGGTGGCGAAGGTGCCGGGTCTCGAAGATTTCTACAACGGCATTGCAGAGCCGAGTGCGGAGATGTCGATGGCCATACACAGCAACGAAGCGAGCCGATTGGGATTGACGCCGTCGGATGTGAGTGCGGCGGTGAGCGGTGCGCTGCTGGGCGTGCCCGCCGGTGAAATTCGTCTGGACGACCGTTCGGTCGCGGTACGTGTACGTTCGCCCGACTCCGTGCGCTTCAGCGCACCGCGTCTTGGTGCGCTGCCGATCTACTCGCCAAAGACGGGACGTGCGAGTCCGTTGTCATCGCTCGCAGACTTTACACCGGCGGATGTACGCAGTGAGTTTTTGCGCGAGAACCAGCAGCAGCTGATCAACCTCACGGCGGGCGTCGAAGGACGCGCGTTGAGCGAAGTGATTAAAGACGTGAAAGCCATTCTTGCCGAGCATCCGGCACCGGCCGGTGTGCGCGTTGAGCTCGGCGGTCGCTACGCCAGTCAACAGGAAGCGTTCGCGGCGTTGCTGCTCGTGCTCGCCCTCGCATCGGTAAGCGTGATGGCGGTGATGGTCGTGCAGTTTCGCTCGTTTGTAGAACCGCTCGTGGTACTGCTCGCCGCGCCGCTCTCGTTCGTCGGCGCACTCGTGTTGCTGCTTGTCACCAAGACGTCATTGAACGTCTCTAGCTTCATGGGACTGATCCTGCTGGTTGGCTTGATCGTGAAGAACGGCATCATTCTGCTCGACTTCACCAGGCATCGGATGCAGACGGATTCGGTGGACCTGGAGACAGGGATTCGTGAGGCGGCGCGTGTGCGGTTGCGTCCGATTCTCATGACCACGCTGTGCACGCTCTTTGGACTGCTGCCGCTGTCGTTGGGGATCGGTGCGGGCAGCGAGCTGCAGAAGCCGCTCGCGCTTGCGGTGATTGGTGGACTCGCGTTGTCGACGCCAATCACATTGTTCGTTGTGCCCGTGTTGTTGGTTGCCGTTCGTGGGCGTGGCTATCGACTCCCGACTGCCGCGTGATCTCGACGAACACTGTTCGTTTCCGAGGCTATCACATGTCTATTCGCTCAGTTCGCTCCCTCGTCGCGGCCGCTTCAATTGCCGCGCTGTCTACTGTCAGCTTGGCGTCGACGCTTCGCGCACAAGCCGTAACCGTGAAGGAAGACAAACCCGGACTGCTCAAGCTCGCGAAGATCACGCCGGAAGCAGCGACCGCCTCCGCGCTGGCCAAGGTACCCGGTGGCAAGATTGCCGAAGCCGGAATCGAAAAGGAAAAGGGGAAGCTGATCTATTCGTTCGATATCAAGGTCGACGGGAAGTCGGGGATTGAAGAAGTGGCGGTCGATGCGCTGACGGGGAAGGTGTTAAGCGTCGAACATGAGACGCCAAAGGCTGAAGCGAAAGAAGCCGCTGCCGACAAGGCGAAAGCGGCAAAGGCCGCGACTAAGCCTGCGCCGAAGAAGCCGTAACACAACTTCCAGGCGACGCCGTGCGGGTGCTGGTCGTTGAAGACGAGGCGGAGGTACAGGATTTCCTGCTGCGCGTGCTGCGGGAAGCCGCATGGGCCGCCGACCCCGTCTCCAATGGCCAGCACGCGCTCGACGCGCTGTTGCATGGGACGTACGATCTCGTTGTACTCGACGTCGGACTTCCTGACTTCGACGGTTTTGAAGTGTGCCGCCAAATGCGAGCGCGCGGTGATCGAACACCGGTCTTAGTGCTCACCGCACGCAACGCGGTCAATGATCGGGTGCGTGGTCTCGACGCAGGCGCCGATGACTATCTCGCCAAACCTTTCGCGGTCAGTGAACTGCTGGCGCGACTGCGTGCGCTGGCCCGCCGTCCGGCGGTGGCGCTGCAACCAACGATGAAGTTTGCAGACCTGGAGCTCGACCCCGCGACGCATCACGCCGAGCGCGCTGGTCGGCCGATTTCCCTGACGGCACGTGAGTTCGCGCTGCTCGAGTACCTGCTCCGCAATCCGCGTCGTGTCCTGACCCGTGCGCAGATTCTCGACAATGTCTGGGACGACAACTTCGATCCTGTCGCAAACGCGGTGGATGTGCTCGTTGGTCGCGTCCGACGGAAGATCGATATGGACGGCATGGTGCCGCTCCTCCACACGGTGCGCGGCGCCGGCTATATGCTCGGCGAGCGTGCGAGTGGCGGCACCGATGGCGACTAGCCGGCTCCGCCTACGACTGGCGGGTGGTTTCGCACTGGCATTCGCGGTCGCGCTCGCGATACTCGCCGCGGGCGCGCTTGGCTATCTGTGGCGCGAATCGAATCGTCGCCTCGACGCGCGTCTCGACGGGGTCGCGTCCAACGTCGTCACGGCCTTCGAACGTGAGTTGCGTGATGAGCCCGACTCGTCGTTCCGGTTTGCCGCACGCCAGGTCGTGGACGAATGGCCGCGAAACGACGAGGGATTTGTTGTCGTCGACGACACCAACGACACGCTCGCGGTCAACGCGCCGCAATTACGTGGCGCTGAACGTACTCGCGCTCGCGATGCGGGGGCTCGGGTCTTCGCAGCATGGCGCGCGCGTTCCTCCGCTCGGTTCGACGTGGACGATCGCGGTCCGGATTTCCGTGTGGTTGCGCGGCAGGCCACCGTGCGCGATGTGCGCGCCCAGACTCGTATGGTGACGGTGCTCGCATTTGCGTCGACCGAGGGAATTGAGAGCGATACCGAACTGCTGGGCGTGTCGCTGGCGATCGCCTCACCGCTCATTTTGCTGCTCAGTCTCACCGCCGGCTATCTCTTGGCACGCGGTGCACTGCTCCCGGTTACGAAACTCACGTTCGACATCGCGAGTATTGCGCCGTCGGACCTGTCGCGTCGCTTGCCGATCGATCCACGTGAGGACGAGATCTCTCGTCTCGCCACGGAGTTCAACGCGCTGCTGGCGCGACTCGACGACGCGCAACAACGCAATCGCAACTTCGTGCGCGACACGGCACATCAAATCCGCACGCCACTCACCTTGGTGCTTGGTGAGGCAGCGCACGAGCTCGCGCACGATGCGTCG
The DNA here is from genome assembly GCA_038319245.1 of Gemmatimonadales bacterium. Lineage (GTDB taxonomy): Bacteria > Gemmatimonadota > Gemmatimonadetes > Gemmatimonadales > Gemmatimonadaceae > Gemmatimonas. The sequence goes on along the minus strand of JBBQDB010000010.1, from coordinate 31,624 downwards.
AGCGAGACCAAGATGCGGGCGACACTCGGACGCATTCGGACCGCCGCCGAGCATATGCGACGTCGAGTCGACGAACTGTTCTTGTTGGCGGAGGCGCAATCCGGCGAATCATTGCGGCTCGAAGATGACGTCGAGCTGGATGGACTCGTGCTCGAGTGCACCGATCTGATGCGCAGTCGGGCGATGGCGCTGGGACGCGCGTTGGCAATTGGGGCTGCGGAGCCGGTAGTCATTCGTGGTAGCTCCGCACTGTTGCAGGAAGCCGTCGTCGAACTCCTGGAGAACGCCTGTCGACACGGAAGTTCCGACTCGCCGGTCACGATCTCGTGCATCAGGCACGACGGTACCGCGGCGATTGAGGTCGCGAGCGCGGGCGCTGCGTTCGACATACCGTCAGCTGCCGCTCGTACAGCGCGTTCGACGAGTGGACTCGGACTGGCGATTGTGCGTTGGGTCGCGGAGTCACACGGCGGCTCGCTATCAGTACGCCAAGCGAACGGACTGAATGTGGTTCGACTGCGCGTGCGTGGAGTGCAGGCGTAGGCTCACTAGTGCACGGCCCGCACCACGATCGCATCACCCACCTGGATGACACCTGTTGCCGCGTGCGTCGCGTTCATCCCAAAGGCCACGCCTGTGTGATCGCGACGGTAGCTGGCCAGCGTGCGTAGCGGCTCGACGCCACTCTGGCCCGTTTGCGGATCGACGGTCGTCATGACACAGCGCGGGCACGGCGAACCGACGCCGATCGTCACAGCACCAATTTGTACGTCGCGCCAACGATCTTCCGCATGGGCGGCGACGCCGTCGATGAGTACATTTGGCCGGAATCGCGCGACGTCCACCCCGTCCTCACCCTGTGCGATGAGTCGTGCATTGAGTGCGTCGATGCTCGCGCAACTCAGCAACAATAATGGCGCCCCGTCGGAGAGCATCACCTGCCGCGACGCGTAGGGTTGATCGCCCGCGTATTTGGATTGCAACGGTCTTCGTGCGGTGTCACTAAGGCGCACCATCCGACACGGCGCCCCAATCGCGTCGCTGCACCATTCCGCTGCCAGGTCACCCGCATCATCTGCCGGTACCGTGTCATCCCAGACGGTCACCATGCGAACGCGCGGCGATTCCGGCACGGCGACATCACATACCGCCATGTTAGGCGCAGACAATCGCAACGCGCCGTTGCGATCAGCGTCGACGAATGACGGACGGATCAGGGCCAACCTATGCTGCGTGCGCGCGGTGATTGCGACGCCGTCACCATTCACCAGCATCCACCGTCGGTCACCGACCGCGCCACGTTCGTCGAGGGTGAATGCAACGACCGCAATTGCCGCTGCGGACTTGAGTGGATGCACGAAGAGGGCGGCAACGCGCGCGCGACTGTCGGTTGTACTCACACTCGCCTTGACGCTCGTAGGCACACTCCCGTTCTTGCTTGCGTGAATTCCGTCGTTCATGCGGCACCTCCCGTTCGACTCGCCGCTGCACGAGAGCGCCAGAACGCGTAGACTGGTATTCCGAGCGCGATCAGTCCAGCACCGCGCGCCGCGTTGCCTGGATTGGACACCACCGAACCGGCCACCACGTACAACGCCGCTCCGATGAACACGATGGTCGTGATCGGGTGCCACGGTGACCGCAAGTGCGGACGCGTTCCGTCGCGCGCATCTCGTGCACGGAGCACAAACAACGACGCTGCGGTCAGTCCGAAAAAGATCCAATCCGCGAACACGACATAGTCAAGCAATTGGCCGTACGTACCGGTGAGCAGTAAGCCTAACGCTACGATGCACTGCGCCACGAGCGCAGCAACTGGCGTACGCATCGTTGGATGCAACGACGCCATACTCGCGAAAAAGAGTCCGTCCGCTGCCATGGCCTGATACACGCGCGCCGACATCAACACGGTCATTCCAAGAAAGCCGACGGTCGAGGCAACGATCCCGCAGGTGATGAGCGTTCGGCCCGTCTCACCCAAATAGACGAACATCGTATCGGCGGCCGGCGCGTGACTGGCGGCAAGCCCGTCAGCGCCCAATGCACGCAAATACGCCACGTTCACCAGCATATACGTCGCCACGACCATCAATACGCCACCAATGAGCGCACGTGGCAACGTGCGAACCGGATCGACCAACTCCTCAGCAACCGCGTTGGTCTGTTGCCAGCCGCCATACGAAAAAAGCACCGGGACCAAGGCCGCGCCCATCGCCAACACCACCTGTAGCGCTCCGCTGGGCACTACAGGTGGAGCCACCGCGGCAACGGTCGGCAACGTGTGCGATGGCGATAATAGCAACGCGGCGAACACGAGCACACCGATCGCGGCCAGCTTGAGCACAGTCAGCACGTTGCCGGTCGTCGCGCCAATTCGCACGCCAAGCACGTTGAGCACGGTCAGCACAACGATCAGCGCAATCGCGATGGGTCGCACGGTCGAGATATCCCACCCGATCAGCGCGGCAAAGTAGCCAGCCCCTGTCATGGCCACGGCAGCGATCGCACCGGTCGCCATGATCAAAAAGAGCGCCCACCCGTACAAAAACGCGGGCAGCGGTCCCCACGCGTCGCGCAGATAGACGTACGTGCCGCCGGCCAGCGGACGTCGCGCGCCCAGCTCCGCGTACACGAAGCCGCCGATGATCGCGACCACCGCGCCCAGCGCCCACGCCGACAGCGTCAACGAGGCCGAACCGACGCGCTGTGCGACGACGGAGGGTGACAAGAAGATCCCGGCGCCGATGATCCCTCCCACCACCAGCATCGTCCCCGAAAAGGTCCCGAGCCTCGGCGCATATCCGGGATTCGAGGGATGACTCGCCGACGTAACGCGCGCCGGGTGCGACGGATGAGGCAATGGCATGCGCCAAGGTGCGGTCACGACATCGCCAAGACAAGCGGAGCCGCTCTTGCTTCAGCGGCAACGCTCCCCAACGTTCCACGGGTCAGATCGCGCACGTGCCAGCCGGACAAATCCGCCGCCAGCCGCGCGCATCGCCGGTCGTTTTCCAAGGTCATCTTCAATGCTCACGCACCGCTTTCTGAACAGCTCACTCAGCCGCCTCATCGTCGGCGCTGCCACGTCGCTTCTCTGCACGCTGCCCGCCAACGCGCAAAAAGCGTCACGCATTCCCTTCGAAAAGATCACGCTACCGAATGGCCTTGAGGTCATCCTCCACGTGGATCGCTCGGTACCTATCGTCGCCGTCAACAGCTGGTACAAAGTCGGCTCGGGTGACGAAAAGCCGGGACGTACCGGGTTCGCGCACCTCTTCGAACACATCATGTTCATGGGCTCGCAGAACGTGCCCGTCGGCAAATTCGATCAGTGGCTCGAAGCGGCGGGCGCCAACAACAACGGCTCGACGACCTTCGATCGCACGAACTACTACGAAACGGGACCATCCAACGCGTTGCCGCTCATGCTGTGGCTCGACGCCGACCGCATGGGATGGCTGCTGCCGACGATGGACTTGCCGAAGGTCGATCTGCAGCGCGATGTCGTAAAAAACGAACGCCGCCAAAGCTACGAGAACGCACCGTACGGTCTCGTTCAGGAAACCATTCTACCGATCATGTTCCCGCCGACGCATCCGTACTCGTGGAGCGTCATCGGATCGATGAAGGACCTCAGCGCGGCGTCACTCGACGATGTCAAGGAATTCTTCCGCAAGTACTACGCACCGAACAACGCGAGCATCACGATCGCCGGCGACTTCAACCCCGATTCCGCGAAGGCCTGGGTCACACGCTATTTCGGTAACATACCGCGCAACGCGCAGGCACCGATTCGCCCAATCGTACCGGCAGCCGCGCTCAAAAACGATTCGGTCATCGTCATGCAAGACCGCGTGCAATTGCCACGCGCCTACTACATCTGGCACGGCGTGAAGGCACTGCACGCCGACGAAGCTGCGCTAGATGCACTGACCGCAATCCTCGCCGGCGGGAAGAGCTCACGCCTCTATCGCACCCTCGTCTACGACAAGCAGATCGCGCAGGACGTGTCGATGGACAATGATGCGAGCAAACTGGATGGACTCATTCAGTTGCGAGCCACCGCGAAGCCCAACGTTCATCCGAAGGTGATCGCAGCGGAGCTCGACGCCGCCATCAAGCTCATCGCCGACAACGGCGTGACCGAACGCGAACTGACGCGCATCAAAAACCAAACGCGCGCTACCCTCCTCGACGAACTCTCCTCGGTGCTCGGCAAGGCCGACCGTCTGAGCTACTACAACTACTTCGCCGGCACTCCCGACTACATCGAGCAGGATCTGGCGCGCTACGACAAGCTCACCGTCGCAGACGTCCAGCGCGTCGCCAAGCAATATCTCGTGTCGCAACCCAAGCTCATCCTGACCGTCGTACCCGAAGGCAAGACAGAACTCGCGCTCACCGCCGGAGGGTCTCGCTAATGCGAACGTCCACACTCGCACCAACGCTCGCAACCGCTCGCGCCACCGTTGTTGCCATACTCGCGAGCCTGTGCGTAGGAACGGGGTCGCTTGCCGCTCAAGCGCCCAACGCATTCGCTACGCCGCCGAAGCTCGCAGCGCCGAGCGCGCTCGTACTACCCACGATGGTGCAGCGCACGCTCCCCAACGGGCTCAAGCTCGTCATCGTCGAGCAGCACGAGATTCCGGTCCTCGATATCTCACTCGTGATTCGAACCGGTGCCGAGGCAGATCCGAAGGGGAAAAGCGGACTCGCCTCACTCACGTCGAGCCTACTGACCGAGGGTGCCGGCGCGTACGACGCGAGCAGCCTCGCCGAGCAGATCGCGTATCTGGCCATTCAGCTCAACGCATCGGCATCGTTTGATCAGACCGCCGTCAAGTTGCACACAACACGCGCGACACTTGACAGTGCACTCGCGTTGATGGCGGATGTCACGTTACGTCCAACGTTCGCCGAAAAAGAGTTCACACGCGTGAAGAACTCGCGCCTCACCGCGTTGCTGCAGGAGCAGGATCGCGGACCAGCGATGGCCGATCGCGCGTTCGCAGCCATTGTGTTTGGCGAGCAGCATCCGTATGGCAATAGCGTGGCGGGCAATCGTGACGCTGTCGAAACTTATACACGCGACGATGTCGTCAACTTTTGGAAGTCCGCGTTTCGCCCGGCGAACGCAACGTTGATCATCGTGGGCGACATCAGCATCGCCGATGCCGAGGCCAAAGCGCGCACGGCGTTCGGCGCGTGGTCCCGTGGTACTACGCCCAAACCGCTCGCGACCATGCAGGCGCCGTCGTCCGCGTCCACGGCGGTCTTCATTATCGACAAGCCGAAAGCAGCGCAGTCGTCGTTTCGCATTGGCAGCGTCGGCGTCGCGCGCAGCACGCCCGACTACTACCCGTTGATGGTGATGAATACGGCACTCGGTGGATCGTTTACGAGCCGACTCAATCAAAACCTGCGCGAAACGAAAGCGTACACGTACGGTGCCAGCTCCGGTTTCGCGATGCGTCGTCACGCCGGGGCCTTCGTCGCGCGCGCTGAAGTCGTCGCCGCAAAAACGGACTCGGCGCTCATCGAATTCATGAAAGAGTTCGACGCAATTCGGAAACCGATGCCCGCCGCCGAACTCGCCAAGACCAAGCGATATCTGCAGCTCGGATACGCCGAGGGCTTTGAGTCCACCCGTGATATCGCCGAACAGATCGCTGCACTTGTACCGTACGATCTACCGCTCACCACGCTCGGCAAATACAACCTGGGCATGGGCGCCGTGACCGCTGCCGATGTTGAACGCGTCGCCAAACGGTACCTCGACCCACGCAAGTTCGCGATCGTTATCGCTGGCGATCGTGCATCCATCGAAGCAGGGCTTAAGGCGACGAAGATTGCGCCTGTCGAAGTTCGCGATCTGCGCGGCCGTCGTTTACCTACACCGTGATACGCATGCCAAGAACATCACAGAGGAGTTCGATCATGTCCGACCTGTTGCGACCGTTCATGGCGTATCGCGCGCGCGGTACGCGATTCCTTGTCGCCGCGACCGCGTTGGCCGGAGTTGGCGCATGCCATCACGCGCCCAATGCCACATCCAAGGCGAGTGCGCATACGACGGCGCGACCGAACATGCTGGTGTCCACCGAGTGGTTGGCGACCCATGCGAAGGACAAAGATCTCGTGGTGCTCCACGTGGGGCGACGTGCGCAATATGACAGCGGCCACATTGCCGGATCTCGGCCGGTTGCGCTTGGCGAGCTCTCGGCGCCGGCGACGATGACGAAGCTGTCACTGCAAATCCCGCCGCTTGCACAGCTCACGACGTGGGCACACAACAACGGTATCGGCGACAAGTCGCGCATCATCGTGGTACCGCACGACGACACGCTGCAATCGGCGGCGCGTGTGTTTCTCACGCTCGCGTATCTCGGATTGCTAGACCGTACATCCATGCTCGACGGCGGCTATCGCGCATGGCGCGCCGAGGGGCGTGCGATCAGCACCGACTCACCACGTCCTGCGCTATTGCTGCCGTTCGCACCGCAGGTACAACAGTCGCTCATTGCGACCATCGAGCAGGTGGAGACCGCGACGCACGATGGGAAGGTGTCGCTCGTAGATGCGCGGTTGCCGCGCTTTTTCAATGGCGACGGCGGTGGTTACCCACGCCCCGGTCACATCCCCACCGCCACGAACGTTCCCTTTGCGACGGTGAGCGAAAATGGACGTTTCAAGACGCCGACGGAGCTTCACAAGCTTTTCGTCGACGCGGGTGTGAGCGACAGTAAACCGGTCGTGACGTACTGCCACATCGGCCAGCAGGCGAGTCTGCTCTGGTTTGTCGCAACCTTGCTCGGATATGATGCCACGATGTTCGACGGCTCGTTTCAGGAATGGAGCGGCACCGAGCGACTTCCTGTGGTGGCGCCTCCGTCCAAGAAGTAGCGCGATGCGTTCGCATGCTTGGAGTCCGCTCCTGCGCCGCGGTAACTTCCCAATCGAACGGCTCGGGACATCGGGCCTTCCTCATTCCTGGAGCCCGACGTGACCGTTGCCGACGACAGCACCAATAGCGACAGCAAGGGCGAGAGCGAAAGCGAAACAGCGCTTTCGACGGATGCCCCGACGCCACTCGTGGGTGTGGTGATGGGAAGCGCGAGCGACTACGACACCATGGCGCCCGCGTGCGAGCTATTGGCGGAGCTTGGCGTTCCGTACGAGGCGCGCGTTGTCTCCGCACATCGTACGCCGGATTGGCTCTTCAGCTACGCGGAACAAGCGTCAGCGCGCGGACTGCGCGCCATCATCGCTGGTGCCGGCGGCGCGGCGCATCTCCCGGGCATGCTCGCGGCCAAGACACTCGTGCCGGTGCTTGGTGTACCCGTCGTCGCAACGCCGCTCAACGGCATGGACGCATTGCTCAGCATCGTGCAAATGCCGGCCGGTGTCCCCGTCGCCACGTTCGCCATCGGGAAGCCTGGCGCAGCAAACGCTGCGCTCTTCGCCGCGCAGCTGCTTGCCGCAACCGACACCGCACTCGGCGAGCGACTCGCTGCGCGTCGCGCCGCAAAAGCCTACGAGGCGCTCGCGCGCGCACTCCCCGCACCCAATGCCATTTCCTCATGACGCTGGTGATTGACGTTGCCGACTCGACGCCACCGGACAGCCGGACCATCTGGCCTGGCGCGACCATCGGATTTCTCGGCGGAGGACAGCTTGGGCGGATGACCGCGTTCGCAGCGCGTTCGATGGGATATGACATTCACGTGCTCGATCCCGATGCCAACTGCGCGGCGCGTGCCGTCGCGTCGCGCACGATCACGGCGCCGTTCGACGATGTCAACGCGGCGCTCGATCTTGCCTCGCGCTGCGATGTGGTGACGCTCGAAATCGAACAAATTCATCCCGATGTGCTGGATGCCGTGGCCGATGTCGTGCCACTGCGGCCGGGGCGTGGACCGGTGTACATCATTCAAGATCGGCTGCGTCAAAAGGAGTGGCTCGCCGGTCAGGAGTTTCCGGTTGGCGCGTTCGCCGCAGCGCATTCGGGAGACGACATCGTGAGCGCGGTGCAGCGCTTTGGCGCCTGCATCGCGAAGTCTACGCGCGGTGGCTACGACGGTCGCGGTCAGGTACGCATCAGCGATCCATATCTTGGACACGAAGCGTTCACCTCGCTGGGGCAGCAGGCGTGCGTCGTCGAACAGCGCATCGAGATCGCATACGAAATCTCGGTGCTCGTGGCACGACGTCCGTCCGGACAACTCGCCGTTTATCCGCCGTCACGAAACCATCACACGCGCGGCGTTCTGACATGGGCGGTGACACCGGCTGAGCTGACCGTCGACATGACCGTCCGCGTTGAGTCGTTGGCAGCAGAAATCGCAACGCGTCTGGGGATCGTTGGGTTGTTGGCCGTCGAATGTTTCGTCACGACGCAAGGAGACTTGCTCGTCAACGAACTCGCGCCGCGTCCGCACAACACGTATCACCACAGCGAACGTGGGAATGCGACGAGTCAGTTCGAACAGCTGGTACGTGCGGTCTGCAATCTGCCGCTCGGCGACATCAGCATGCTGGCGCCGGCTGCGATCGTGAATGTGTTGGGTGAAGCGTGGCTGCAAACCACACCGCCACACTTCGAATTGGCACTTGCCGTGCCGTCGTCTCGTTTGCATTTGTACGGTAAGTCGAGTGCGCGTGCCGGTCGCAAGATGGGACATCTCTCTGCGGTTGGTGCGACGGCGCAGGAGGCACTCAATCGCGCGCTCGCCAGCTATCGTGCACTGGCACCCGACACTACGCACCTTTTCGACGTTCACGAACCGTTGCTCGCGCTTTCCGATTCCTGATCGGCGAGCGATCCCGCGCGACTTCCACTCAGCACCTTCCCCATGTTTCCACGCGACGCCTACGAAGTCATTCACATCATCGGTATCGCCATGCTCTTCGTGGCTATCGGTGGCGTTGCCGTACATGCAGCCAATGGCGGCACGAAAGCCAACACCTCCACGCGCGGTCTCGTCGGTGCGGTGTTTGGCCTGGGCTCGTTTCTCATATTGCTGGGCGGCTTCGGCATGATGGCTCGCCTCGGACTCGTTCGCGGTGCGCCTCCGGGCTGGCTCGCCGTCAAGATGCTCATCTGGCTCGTCTTGAGCGGACTCGTGCTGCTCCCGTATCGTCGTCCCGCATTAGCGCGGCCGTTTTTGCTGTTGCTGCCGCTGCTTGCTGGCGTTGCCGTATACATGGCTTTGTATAAGCCGTTCTGAACGATTGGCGGTCGCGTCGTATAGGGTTTGCATGCTGCACTTGATCTTTTGACGGATCATGTCGATACTGAATTGTGCGCGGCGAGTTCCCCGATTTGACGGGTCGCGCACCAGTGCTCCACGCACTGTAAATCCGTCTAAGTCGTGGTCCTTGCGACCCGCGACGAGAAATCGAAGCGGGTCGTTTTGCGTTTGATCCACTTGTGTCCTCGTGACACGTAGACGCCCAACCAACAGGTAACTCGCAGTCGTCGTCCGCAGCACAACAACTGAAGACAAACTGGTGCATCTGCACCCGTGGTGATTTGCCGCCGCTTGCCGCCACGCAAAACAAGGAGCTAAATAGCGAACATGCGCCCGGCGGCCCCCCGCTTCGGGCGCGTTTTTGCTTCTGGCGGCACTCACGTGTTCATTCACCGGAGTGCTTGATGTCCTCGACTCAGTCGACGTCGCAATCGCTGTCCGCCGATACCCTCGCCCTGCACGCCGGGCAGACGGTTGACCCGATCACAGGGGCGCGTGCCGTCCCGATCTACGCGACGTCGTCGTTCGTCTTCGAAAGCCCGGAGCATGCGGCCGACCTGTTCGGACTGCGCGCTTTTGGCAACATCTACACGCGCATCAACAATCCCACGACCGACGTCTTCGAGAAGCGTATCGCCGCTCTGGAAGGCGGTGTGGCCGCAGTCGCCACGGCGAGTGGACAGGCAGCGCAGACACTCGCGATTCTCAATCTTGCCGAAGCGGGCGACAACATCGTCGCGTCGCAGTCGTTGTACGGCGGCACAGTCGCGCTCTTCGCGCACACGCTACCACGCCTCGGCATCAATACGCGCTTCGTCGACATCCACGATCATCGCGCCGTAGCCGCAGCGATCGACGACAACACGCGCGCCATCTATGTCGAGACCGTCGGTAATCCCGCGCTCGATGTGCCGGACCTGCGCGCCCTTGCCACGCTCGCGCATGACTTCAATCTGCCGTTAGTCGTCGACAACACGTTCGCCACGCCAATTCTCACGCGCCCAATCGAGCACGGCGCAGACATCGTGTTGCACAGCGCGACGAAATGGATCGGCGGGCATGGCACCTCGATCGGTGGCGTCGTTGTCGACGGCGGCACATTTAATTGGGGCGCAACAGCGCGGTTCAAGCGCTTCTATCAGGATCCGGAAGCCGCGTACCATGGTCTCAAGTTCGCCGAGGCATTCGGCAACGTCGGCGGCGCGAACATCGCGTTTGCCGTGCGACTGCGCGTGCTATTGCTTCGCGACATCGGGGCCGCGTTGTCTCCATTCAACGCCTTCCTCTTTTTGCAGGGATTGGAGACGCTGCCTCTGCGTATGCGGCAGCACAGCGCAAATGCGTTGGCCGTCGCGGAGTTTTTGGTACGGCAACCGGCGGTCGCGTGGGTGAACTATCCTGGGCTTACCACGCATGGGACACACGCCAACGCGGCGCGCGTCCTCAAGGGCGGCTTTGGTGGAGTGCTTACGTTCGGTGTGCGCGGCGGTGAGGCGGCCGCACAGCGTTTCATCACGGAGACGAAACTGTTTTCGCTCGTCGCCAACGTCGGTGATGCAAAGAGCCTCGTCATTCATCCGTGGTCGACCACGCACCAGCAGCTGAGCGAAAGCGAACGCCAGTCCGCTGGAGTCACCGCCGATCTCGTTCGTCTCTCGGTTGGACTCGAAGGCGTGCACGACCTGCTCGCTGATCTGGATCGTGCGCTCGCCGCCGCCGTCGCCATCGACAGCGCGCGCACCACGAGCGCTGGGCCGCAACGCGCCGAGTCGGCGGCGTGAGCCGCAATTCTACTACCACGCGCCTCATCAACCGCCTGCCGACCCCGCGCACCGTGTCTTCCAACTCCCGCTCTGGCAGCAACGATCGCGAAGCGTCGCGCAACGCCATCACTTACATCGATGATGCGGCCACGGTGCGTCCGTGGCCGGTGCGCGATGAGACCATCACGTTCCAGAACGTTGTGCTCGAAAGCGGTGCGCGCGTTGATGAACTGTCGGTGCACTTTCGGCTCGAAGGTGCGCTGTCCGCGGCGCGCGACAATCTCGTGCTCGTCATACATGCACTGACCGGGACCGCTCATGCGAGTCAGTGGTGGAAGGGCATCATCGAGCGCGACGGCGCGATTGATCCGACGCGGCACGCGGTGCTCTGCGCCAATCTCCTCGGTGGCTGCAACGGCACCACGGGCCCGAGCAACGACAATCCAAACGCGTTGCCTGCATTCACCACCCGCGATCAGGCTGCCGTACTTGCCTTGCTGCTCGACGCGTTGGCTGTGCAACAGCCGCTACTCATCTGCGGTGGATCACTCGGCGGCATGGTGGCGCTGGAATTCGCCGCGAGCTTTCCCGAGCGCGTGCGGAGCGCCGTGGTGCTCGCTGCACCCGCTGCGCAGACAACACAGGGCATTGTGTGGGGCGCCATCATGCAGCGGGCGATTGCCATCGGTGGGGTTGAAGACGGACTCGCGTTGGCGCGTATGGTCGGTATGCTGAGCTATCGCACGCCGGAAGGGCTTGAGCGTCGCTTCGGACGCGCACGCAATACCAACGGCGAGTTTCTGGTGCGGGACTGGCTCAACGCGCACGCCGAAAAGTTGGTACAACGTTTTGATGCGACGAGCTATGTCGCGCTACTCTCCGCGATGGATGCACACGATATCGGCCGAGGACGTGGTGGAATCGCCGCTGCGCTCTCCCCCATTGGCGATCGCTTGACCGGCGTCGGAATTCCCGGCGACCTGCTTTATTCGGCGGAGTCGGTACGCGAGTGGACAACAGCGGCAAATGCGTCGTACATCGACCTGCCTTCCATCCACGGTCACGACGGATTTCTGCTCGAGACTACACGCGTAAGCGCGATCTTGCGCGGCGCTATCGAGCGTGCTGCGGCAAGCGCATCGTCAAAAGCATCAACAAATACATCGGCAGCCGCGAGCGCAACGACCGTTGCACCGTCGACGCGGAGCAGCAGCAGCAGCAGCAGCGGTAACATACCTGTCGTCTCCATCGCCGACTCCAGTCCGCGTCGCGACGCGAGCACACGCATTGCGAGCGAGCAACCGCAGCGCACCTTGCGCGTAGCACTCGCTGGTTGCGGACATGTCGGCGGCAGTTTGCTCGAACTATTCAGCGAGCGTCGTGCGTCGGAGTCAGTTGGCGTGCACGTTGAGCGTATCTTGATGCGTGATGCACATCGTCCGCGCCCCGCGCTTGCACACGCGATCGCTCGCGGAATCGTCTCAGATTCTGCGCGCATCACCGAGCCCGCCAATCTCGTGGACGATGATGTTGACGTATTGGTCGAAGCCATTGGCGGCACCACTACCGCGCGTACCCTTATCGAGACTGCACTCAGTCGTGGTATTCGCGTCGTCACCGCCAACAAGGCACTGTTGGCCGAACGTGGACCGCAGCTTGTGGCGCTCGCGCGCAGCAACAGGACACGCATCGACTTTGAAGGCGCCGTGGCCGGTGCCATTCCAATCATTCGCTCTGTGCGGAGCGGTGCCGCCGGCGTTGGCATCACGCGCATCGCGGGCATCTTGAATGGCACCAGCAATTTCGTGCTCGAACGCGTTGCTGAAGGTGCCTCGCTCGCGGAAGCGGTCGCGACCGCGCAACGACTCGGCTACGCCGAATCTGATCCGACGCGCGATCTGTCTGGTGAGGATGCCGAAGACAAGCTGCGCATTCTTGCGTGGCTGAGCTTTGGTATCGAGCCCACAGCACTCAAAGTGACGCGCCGTGGCATCGACGCCGAGACTGCGGCATGGGCCGCACGTGTCGCAGCCGAAGGCGATCGCGTGAAGCTGATCGCGTCCTGCACTCAAGAGAACGATGAACTCATCGCGCGTATCATTCCCACCCGCGTGACGTCCGATGACGCATGGGCAACGGTGACTGGCGCGCTCAATCGCATCGTGATCGACAGCGCGTCAGCGGGCTCGCTTGTGTTTCATGGCCCCGGTGCCGGCGGTCGCGCGACGGCGGGCGCCGTGCTTGGTGACGTACTCTCCCCGGGTTGATCGCGACCCAGGTCCACCGAATTCAGTTGGCGGGCTTGGCCGAGATCGCGAGGGATGGAGCGACCGTCACGTCAAACGCAGTAGTCTCGACGATGCCGTTTCGTTTTACTTGCACGAAGACGCGATACGCGCCGACCGTCGGGAATGCGAATGGGAATGACAGTAGGCCTGCTGTTGTGTTGTCCATCGCCATTGCACCGTGATCAGCGCTTCCGTCCGTCTTGCCGAGTGCCATCGCTGGCATCGCATGCGCCTCGGCGCTCTGCATGGCCGCAGCAATAGCGGCCGAGTCCAGCATCGCTGTGTCGCCGCGCTCGCGGCGCATGAGCTGGGCCTGCGCCGTCATGCTGGCGGTGCCCATGGGGTGCAGATGCATGAAGACGCCTGCGTCGCGACGGAGCACCATCGCGTGACCGCTCATGCCCATGTACGGTTCGAGCACAGACGTACTCCCGTTCGCATCGAGCACGGTGACAACCAAGCGCAGGTCACGACCGGCACGCAACGTCGACGCGGTGTCGTCGGTGCGCAGCGTGATCGACCCACCCGAGGCCAGCGGAGCTACTGTTCCGAGCGGCACGGCAGTGACTGCGCGCCAGGCGTCGTCTGCATCCGGTTGCGCGATGCCCGTCGCCAGTCGCACCGATGCTTCGCCGGCAACGACTGGTGCGACGGGCACATCGATCGTATCGACCAACGTGCGCTGCGCTCCGTTCTGAAACAGCAAGTCGCCAAACAACAAATACCGCCCGTCGCGCATAGGCGGCAGCGATACGACGAATGAGTCGGCGTGGACGCGTAGCGGATGCAGGTGCGCGAGCACGGATTCATCATCGGCGCGAATCAGAAACAGATGCATCAACTTGCCGTGGTCCGGCATCAGTGGCGCCATCCGATTCTCGAGCCACGCACTGTCGGTCAACGCGATAGTCAAAACGCGATGGCTGTCGACCGCCTTGACGCTCGCGCTCATACCGATGGGCTTGAGCATGCGACGCTTGTAGTCACGCTCTTCTGCTGCCCACCACTTCGATCCGCCGAGCAGCGCCAACGCTAACGCCGAGGCCGTGCCAGCGGTGGCGAGTCGCGCCGTACGTCGCCGACGCACCGACGGCTGCTCTCCGGCGGGCAGTGTGCCTTCGCGTAGCGCAGCGCCGACAATCGTGAGCAGACCTGCCACCAACAGCGTGCCAAGCACCATCAGGATGTACGTCATCCCCGACGTCATGCCGAGCGTACGCGTCGCACTGGTCTGCAACGGAACGACCAGTGAGCCGTTCCCCGCCGGGCCGTCGACCGCGACGTACACGGCGTACGTGCTCGCAGTCATGATCCAGAGGTCATGCGACCACACGCCCGGGTCACCTGGCACCAGCGCGGCCGCCTCTGCGGGCGGTGCGCCCTTGGTACCCACGTTCCATTGCGCCGCGCGCACCGTCACGCGCGTGGGTGTACCACGCAGCACGCGAACGGCAATCGGAACCTGCGCGGGCACCACGCCGGGCGGTGAAATCATCACGCGCAGCGGATACCCACCAGCCGTGCCTTCAAAGACCACCTGACTGGTACCGACGTGCGCGCTGACGCCTATCCACACCAGCAGCACGCAGCCAGCAACGGTTAAACGATGCGCCGCCGTGTCAAGCAGCGCACCGACCGCTCCGCGACGCAGCGCCGTCATCGCTTGACCGACTTGAGCCAATTGCCCCACCCCAGTCCCGCGCGCGCCGACAGTACCGCCAACACGGTCGCCCAGCCAAGGCTACGCAGCAAATCGCCCGTCGGGTCAGTCACGAAATGCCCGAGGACGGCCCACGAATCTCGCGGCATCATGTACGGGAAGTTGTCTGACTGAAACAGCACGTTCTTGGACGCGGGGCTCACGAGAAAATCCGCAAATGGCCACTGCACGGCGGTAAGCGCGATCAAGAATGAGACACCGAGCACCAGCGAACGCGTCCACGCACCACGCGACGCCGTTGCCCGCATCAGCAGATCGATCACGAAGGCCGGCACGAGCAGCAGCAATGGGAAATCAAGTGGCACCATGTGTGTCACCATCGTACGAATCGGTCCGAGCTTGGGCGATGCGGCAAACAGCGGCAACACCCACAGCTGTACGCACATCACGGCCGTATACACTGCGGCCGTTGCCGTCGCCGGAAAGCGCAGTCGCGTACTGCGCGCAGCGCCGATCAACACAAACGGAAAGACCAGCCCCGACACGATAAAGAAGATGCCGTTGTGCAAAATGATCTTCTCGTGAAACTCGGTCGTGAAGATCGATATCATCGTCAGCACCAAGCCGCTCGTGTACGCGACGATCCATGGCGACATCCCCGAGGCATCGTCGCGCACCGCATCGCGCGCCTGCTCCGCCTGCGCCATGACCAGCGCACCAGCGAGGATCATCAGAAACCCTAACGCCAATATCGCGTGCGGCGGACTGATGATTTTGACATCGAGCCCGTACGCGTCGTGCCACCAATCGTCAAACGGCGCCGATGTGAGCATGGCCACCGCGCCCCAGATCGCGAGCCATCCACCTAACGATCCATTGAACAGGCGCCACACCGTCACGCCGTCGCGCGGCTTCGGCGACGCAAAAAACGACCGACGCAACACTTCAAAGCCGCACGTCAGCCCCGCGACCGCGCCACCGGTGTAGATCGCCAGATGCGCCGGCGTCCAAAACGTGTCTCGGCCAATCGTCATGTGCCACGAAATGTCCCAGATCAATCCGACAATGACACTCGTCGCGGCAAATACCACCGCAACCAAATGCCATGGCAGCGCGTGCGTTCGCGTTGCGTCGCTTGCCGCACTGCGCTCGGCGACAGGAATCGACAGTACCGATGAATCCACACGGCCTCCAATGATGAGCGTCACGGGGCACTCCGACCGCCACCTGTCGAATCTATCGACGCGACCGGGACAAGTTCGAGGGCGACGATGTACCGATACCACGAGCCCGAAGCAACGTCCGCACGCTGTCGACGGGTAGCGGCATCACGCGCCCCGCCCGACTGGACACCGGTGTCGCCATCAGCATCGCGTCGTACAACGCTTCCTCCGTCGCCTCGACCACCGCTTGAAACACAGCCGACATCGCCTCGTTTCCCAACTCCTGCGCGGCTGCTAACGCATGGTCCGGATTCCGACGCACGAGCGGCGACGTCGAGAACGCAATCACATAGTCCCCCGAGCCGTTCGATGCCGCGGAGCCGGTTCGACCGAGCGACATCACGGCGCGCGCAGCCGTTCGCTCCAAGTTTCGCGACAAGAGCGGCGCGTCAGTCGCGATCACAATCATGCATGAGCCATCCCCACGCTCGGCGCCAAGATCACCCGGCGGCGGAGGCGTACGACGTGATCCCGCGGGCTCGACGTCACGCTGAAAGGCATAGCGACCGAGCAGTTGGCCAATTGGTACGCCACTCATCTGCAGCACGCCGCCGTAGTTGCCCTGCACGAGCACACCGATCGTGTAGCCGCCCAGCGACGCCGGCAGCTTGCGCGACGAGGTGCCGATGCCGCCCTTCCACCCGAACATCACGGTGCCGTGGCCCGCGCCGACGCTCCCCTCGATCACCTCGCCAGAGTCGGCCGCCGTCAGCGCGGCGCGAACCGCGGCGGCGATACCGGGGCGCTGACGCGTGCCGTTCAGTTGGCCGTCGTTCGTTTCGCCGACCACCGGATTGATCGAGCGGACAGTGGCGTTTTCCGGACGCTGTAGCATCCACTGGGCCAGCGCGTCGCCCGCCTGCCAGATGCAGAGCGTGCAGGTGAGGAGTAGCGGCGTCTCCAATTCACCAAGTTCTCGGAGCTGGGTTACACCGAGCAATTTTCCGAAACCGTTCCCGACATGCAGCGCGGCTGGGACGCGATCTCGGTACAGATCGCCACCGTGCGGAATGATCGCCGTCACGCCGGTTCGGATCGAATCGCCGTCGCTGATCGTCGCGTGTCCGACCCGCACGCCTGCGACATCCGTGATCGCGTTATGCGCGCCCGTCGCGAAGATGCCGGGCGCCAAGCCGATGGCGCGTGCGCGCGTCGGGGCGTTATCGACAGACTTCTCGCTGCCGACCGACGCTTTTGATGCGGGCGTCGCGGCACGTCCGGTCTGGCCACGAGACGTACTCAGCGCGACAATGAGACCAACGCCAATCGCGACAATCGGTTGGGCAATTCGCCGTAGGAGATCGCGCCCGACGCGCGGCGAGCTACAGTAATGCCGGGCGGATCGCGGCGAGAAGCGCACGTGCAGGAGGTGAAAATGGGTCATGCCGCGAACGTAACCATCGCCGAGCTGCTTCGCCGCTTCATTCGGTCCCGCACCCCGGGCATATTCACGCGATGACGCTGCGCCCACTCTTTGGACACCAGAACCTGCGCGCGCGACTCGCGACTTCGGCGCAAGGTGGGCGTTTGCCGGCGAGCTTGCTGTTGCAGGGCGCCCGAGGGGTCGGCAAGCAACGGTTGGCGCTCTGGTTGGGCCAGTTGCTGCTGTGCGAGCGCGCGACAGCCGAGGGGCTCGACGACCCGTGCGGTGCCTGTCAGCAGTGTCGGTATTCGCTGCGGCTGGTGCATCCGGATTTGCATTGGTTCTTCCCGCGGCCGCGCCTCAAAGAGGGGGACGTGTCGCACGCCGACGTCGCCGCCGACCTAGGGGAGGCGATCGCGGAACGGATGTCCGCCGACGGACTCTGGGCGCCGCCGCCCGGCGGAGACGGCCTGCACATCGCCACGATGCGCGCGTTGGTGCACCGCGCCTCGTCTCGACCAGCGATGGCGAAACGCGCCGTGTTCATCGTCGGGGATGCGGAGCGCCTCGTTTCGCAGGAGGGCGCGGATCAGGCGGCCAATGCCTTTCTCAAAGTGCTTGAAGAGCCGCCACCAGGTACCACGCTCATTTTGACATCGAGCGAGCCGATGTCGCTGCTGCCAACGATTCGATCGCGAGTCGTTTCGATTCGCGTGCCGTCCGTTGCCCGCGCCGACGTCGAAGCGTTCCTTGACGATCCTGCGGTGCAACGACGGCTGCCTGGGGCAGTTCGCGAGGAATCGTTAGCACGGGCCGGCGGCGCGCCCGGTGTGCTGCTCGCCACCGAGTCGACAGCCGCAGCATTTGGTGCAGCGCGACGTCTGCTCGATGCTGCGTTGCAACCGTCCACCCCCGCCGGCGCGGTCGAGCGCATCAAAGCCGCGGCACGACAAGGCGTCGCCGGTGCGCGCGGTGCGTTTTCGGATATGCTCGACGCCTTGACGGTGATTCTGCACGACCGCGTGCGCCGATTGACCAACGCGGGACAGGATAGTGACGCGCGACGCACGGCGATGGCGATGATCCTCGTCGAAGAGGCGAAGCTTCGCGCCAACGGTAACGTCAGCCCGCAACTGCTCGGCGCATCGCTGATCGCTTCTTTACACGACACGCTGCGCCCCTGAACAGGGTCGCGCCGTGACCGTATCCTCTTCTCTCGAAACCTTGCCAATGGATGAGTCCGCCGGTGTCACAGGCCCCGCCGCGCGCGAGTTTTCACACCTCGACGGTGCTGGAAAGCTCATGATGGTGGACGTCGCGGAGAAGCCATTTTCGATCCGAACGGCACTCGCGTCGGGCGCCATCCGGATGCAGCCGGAAACGCTCAAAGCCATACAAAACAACACCTTGGCAAAAGGAGACGTGGTTCCGGTGGCGCGGCTTGCCGGCATTCAGGCGGCCAAGCGGACGGCGGACCTTATCCCCCTGTGTCACCCCCTTCCGTTGTCGGGCATCGACGTCCGGGTTAGCGTTGATGAAACCCTGCCCGGTCTTCGGGTAGAAGGTTTCGTTCGAACTACCGCTCAGACCGGGGTAGAGATGGAAGCCCTGACCGCAGTCTCCGTGTCGTTGTTGACGATTTATGACATGGCGAAGGCGATCGATCGGTCGATGGTGATTTCTGACATCGTGCTGCGCGAAAAGCGCGGCGGCACGAAAGGAGATTTCACCCGCGATCCGTGACTGTCCCGAAGAGCGAGGTACCATGACCAATACAGATGATGTAGTTCGTAGTCTTGATGCACGTGCTCGACGCCGACGGATGCACCGTCGGTCTGCAAGCCGGCGATTGATCCGAGTGTTCGTGGCGGCAGGTGTCGTGTTTATCCTCGCCATGGTACTCACCCCCGAGCCGACGTTACGCCCGATCGCCGTACTCGCCGACAGTTCGCTGCATGCACCGACGCTGACCATTCAGCCAGCGTGGCGTCCGGCCGGCACGGTGCTCAGCCGTCGCGCCGATGCACCGTCGCCCTCCTCGCTTCCATTTGGCTTGGTGCCGCACACGTTCGCGCAGCGTGACTCGCAGCCTCGCGAATCGCTGACGCGGTGGCATCGCATCTATACTTACACGGCGCAGTATCGTGTGAAGCAGGATCTCGCGCGCCGAATTTACGACGCGTCGGTCGCGGCCGGCATCGAACCTGAGCTGGGCTTTCGCCTCGTTCGCGTCGAGAGCGTCTTCAATCCGCGGGCGCAAAGCCCGGTTGGTGCCCTCGGGCTCACACAGCTCATGCTGGGAACCGCGCGCGAGTTTGAACCGAAAGTCACTCGGGAGCAATTGCTCGACCCGGACATCAATCTGCGCATCGGCTTCAAGTACCTTCGTGGCTTGATTCGGGACTACAAGGGCGACTTGAAGATTGCGCTCTTGGTCTACAATCGCGGACCAAACGCAGTCAATCACGCGATCAGCATGGGCGTCGATCCGACCAACGGATACGAAAGCGTCGTCATGCGCGGTTATCGTGGTCGCGGCACGCTGGACTGATTTACTTCGGCAACGGCATCAGCAAGAATGAAAGACGCCTTACTGGGCGTCTTTCTTCGTTTTGCCCGTCTTGTGTTTTGACGTCGACTTGGCCGCAGACCGCTTGCCGGAGTTTTTCGATCCTTTGCCGGCTTTCTTACTAGCCTTGCTCGCAGATTTCCGTGCGGCCGACTTGGCGCCGCCTTTCTTCGCCGACTTGCCACCGCTTTTGCTGGAAACCTTACCGCCGCTTTTCGTCATCTCCTTCCGCGTCGCGGTGGACTTGGCCGATGCGCCCGACCGCGAGGCATTCCGGCTGACAGGAATCGCCGCCCGAATCCGAAGCGCACGGCCCGGTACCGCGCGGTTCGACGTGATGCCGTTCAGCGACTTGAGACGTGCCACCGAGAGACCGTACTTGCGCGCGATTCCGCCCAGCGACTCACCACGACGCACGACGTGCGTACCGCGACTGCTGACGGCGTTCCCGCTGCCGTAGCGCTCAATGGATGGGTCGGGTACACCGCGCGCAAAGGCGACGGTGGCACGCGTCGGAATCAGAACCGACTGCCCAAGTGCCAGCTTCCCGCGCTTCGCCGTCTTGAGGCGCGGGTTGTACCAGCTCAGCTGCTTCTCCGACACGCCCGCCGTCGCCGCGAGCGCGGCCAGCGTCGTCGACGTCGCGATATGCGAGGCGTGCAACCCCAGGCGCTGCGACAACGGCATCGAATCGAGCGCGAACGCGGAGCGCTCCGCCGTCCCAACGGGCACATGCACCCAAAGTGCGCCGTCGGGGGGCACGACGCCGCGAAGGATTGAGGGATTGAGATCGAGCAGTTGCTGGGCGGTTGCCCCCGAGGCCGTCGCCACCGCGGCGAGGCTTGTCGACCCTTCGGCCCGCACCGAATCGTAGGCGAACGCCGGCAGCGAATCGACCGTGATGCCGTACTGCGTCGGCATCTTGGCCAAGAGCGCGGCTGCAATCAGCTGCGGCACGTAGTTTTTCGTTTCCGGTCGCAGATAGTCCTGCTCGGCAAGCGCAAAGAATCGGTCTTCACCAGCACTCCCTTCCATTTCACCCGCGTAGCGCGTCAAGCCGCGCGCGACACGCCCAGGACCACCGTTGTATGCGGCGGCTGCCAGGTACAACGAGCCGAACTGCTTCTGCAGGTCGCCAAGAAAACGAATCGCGCCTTCGGTCGAGCGCGCGGGATCGCGACGCTCATCCACCCACCAATCCACGCGGAGGCCGACATCGCGCGCCGTCGTGCTCATGAACTGCCACAGGCCAACCGCGGCGGCTCTTGAGTACGCGTTCGGATCGTAGCCGCTTTCGATCAACGCCAAATACGTCAGATCTTCCGGCATGCCACCGGCGCGCAGCTTGGCGCGGATCATCGGTTCGTAGCGCGTCCCACGTGAGAGCCGCGCGCGAAAGTGTTCGCGCGCCGACGTCGAGAACAGCTGCACGTAGTGCGTCACGCGTTCGTGCGTTTCGTACGATCTGACGTTGATGTCCCACACCGGTCCCGACTCCGCCGCGGGCGTGTCTCCGCTCGGCACATCCATCAGGCGAAAGGCGGCGGAGTCACCGAATACCGCGACGACCGTGCGAGCCACATCCTCATCGTTCAGCGACTTCGGTGGCGCCGCGAGGCTACTGCGACGGCTGTCCGCGGTCGCAGACGCATCACGGGTCGCAGCAGTCAGCGTTGGGCGCGCTTCAACCGTAGCCAAACCGACCGGACGGGCCGACGTTGCTGGCGGAGCAGTGTTGTGACACGCCACCAGCACGACGCAGCTGGCAAACGCAAGACGAGAGTACGTGGGCACGCGACGGCGGGCGAAAGGCGGAAGCGCAAGTGAAGCTGGCAATAACCTACGCCGCGCCATGACGCCACGACACCGGGGAATCCCGTAGGCTTGCGTCAATCGGAACGCCGTTCGTGATGCACGCCCATCATCACATAGCAATGCGTGACGCACATCGACATAACCGATCGACATAACCGATCGACATAACCGATCGACATGGCCTATCGGCATTGCGCAACGACATGGCACATCGAGTCATGACGGACGCGCGAGACAGACGAACGCTGATGCGTGATGGTGCGTACGAGTTGCGATCGCTCGCGCTGCGATCGATGGCGGCGTGACGTTACTCGGCCAGCCGATCGACGCCGGAGACTATCGGGGCGACGAGTCGGTTGACGGCGTGCAGCGTAGCGCGCGCGACACCGGCCAGCACATCGTCGTCGGCGATTGCGGTGCCCACCACCCGTGTCACGGTTCCGTCGCGATGGGCGAGAATCCCGACAACAATCAGGTTCGTATCGAACGCGCGGAGTGGCTTCACGCCAACCAGCTCGAAGCGAACGATGGCTCCCGCCGATTCGGTCACGGCATCGAGCGTCGCCAGCGCGGCAAGCCGTAGATCACCACCGGCACACGTCGGCCCCTCTCGTCGACAGACCAGTGGTCGCTCGTCTGCTGCCGCTCGAAACTCCACCGTCACGCGCGAGAGTGCCCCGGCCTCGCGATCAAGACGGCATGCGCTCAGTCGCAAGCGCGGGTGAGCAGCCGACATCGAGAGACCGGCATCGTACGTGCCAAAGGGCACCACGTCAGGGAGCATCATGCGGCGGCAGGCGGAGGAAGAATGCAGGACTCCATCCTGCGGACGATCCCATTCGCGAGCCGTCACACCCCCGGCCCGTGCACGCCGGCACGCACCTCGCGCGTCGTCTCGCCGCGGGACTGCGCTGATGCATGAGCGATGGCCCGGGGTACCGCAGACGCAGCAGCGATGGCCCGGGTTACCGCTGATCCAGGAGCGACGGCGCGGCTTAGCGATGACGCACGAGCAACGTGAACGACCGCGTCATGCGCCGAACGCGAACATCGCGTAGCCCGTCACCAACGCGATCGCCTGCCCAACCGCGACGTCGCCTGGGTAGTGCACGCCAAGCATGACGCGTGAGAACCCTACGAGCAGCGCGAGCATCAGCAGCGGTACGGCGAGGAACGGGAATGCCCACGCGAACGCCACCGCGACGGCCATCGACGCGCAGGCGTGTCCGCTTGGAAACGAAAAGCGATCGGGCACGGTGATCAACGCCTCAACCGAGAGTCGGATGTTGGGCCGCTCGCGTCCGGCGAAGCGCTTCACTACCTGCACGACCAGGTGCGACACACCAAGCAGCAAGAGCGCGCGCCACGCGATCGTGAAAGTGACCGATGGCAGCATCAGCGACAGAAGACAGAATCCGATGCTACCCCTCGCGCCGCCGACATGCGTGATCGTCGTCCAGAAGCGGCGGAGCGGATGCGTACGGCGCGCATCCAGTGCGAGACGAACAAAGAGTGCGCGATCACGCGCATCCAGGCGTGTGAGCAGTGGCGGATTCATTACTGACAAGCATCGGAGCGCTGCACCACGATTGCCCATCGGTGCGGCAACGACGACGTAACACGTGATTGCGACGCAAACGCACAAGCGCACAAGCGCACAAACGCATAGACGCACAGATCAACCGAGCGCGCCACCGAGCACGGTTCGGCGGCTTACCCTTCGCGCGCCAAGCCGGCTTCGAGTGCGAACCGCGTCAGTCCGGCAACGTTGTGAATCTCAAGCTTGCGCATGAGGCTCTCGCGGTGCGCTTCGACAGTACGACGACTGATACCAAGTTCCGCGGCGATCGCTTTGTTGGTTAAACCGCGTGCGATCCCGGCCAACACGTCACGCTCGCGCGGCGTGAGCAATTCGAGCAACGTGCTGGCGGTCGGTTCGGCTGGCGCATCGCTCGCGGTAAGTCGTTTGACGACCGCCGGACTGAAGAAGGTGCCACCAGCGAACACCGCGCGAATCGCCGCGCGCAGCTCCTCACCCGCGCTGTCTTTGAGGATGTAGCCGTGCGTACCGATGCGCATGCCTTCACGCACGTACTCCACGTGATCGTGCATGCTGAGCAGGAGCACCCGCGCGGATGGCAGCAGCTCACGCAATCGCGCGGCCGCGCGAAGCCCGGTCTCCTCAGGCATCGTGATGTCGAGGACCACGACATCGGGCTTATGCAGCAGCGCAAGCTCCACCGCTTCTCGACCGTTCGCCGCTTCGGCGACCACGTCGATACCGGGTTCTGCATCCAGTACGTGGCGAATGCCCTCGCGGACCAATGCATGATCGTCCGCGACCAAAACGCGAATCGGCCCAGACCGTACGGGATCGGCGCGAGCGATCACGCTGCGCGAGGTCGGGGTCGATGGCGACACGGATGGCGACGCGGATGGCGAAGTCGACGCCCGTAACTCCGCGCTGCGCGCCTCGCTGATACGCAGGTCACCGCCGCGCGGGTCGCCAGGTCGCGATATCCTCGTCATGCGGCACCAATCGCGGAGGGAGCCAGCACGATCGGCATGGTGATGTGCACTTCGCCACCGAGCGGGCTGGCGGTGCCCGACGAACTCAAATTGCCGACTCGCACTTCACCGCCAACCGCGAGCATGCGCTCTCGCATCCCTGTCAGTCCCATACGTCCTTCCGGTTCACGTATCATGCCGTTGCGCTTCAGCGGGAATCCTCGGCCGTCGTCACGTATGACAAGATGCAACTGCGACGCGCGCACGACGAGCTTCACGACGACGCTTTTCGCGTTGGCATGCCGCGCCACATTGGACAACGCCTCCTGCAACGCGCGGAAGAGCGCGAGGTCCGCATCCACGCTCAGCGCCGGCAACGCGCTCGGCGCCTCCAGCGCGGTGCGAATACCGCTGCGCTCGGCGAAGTCGCTGACCAGCGAGCGCAGAGCGGGAAGCAATCCCAAGTCATCCAACAACGCCGGCCGCAGATCGCTCGTCACCTGTCGAATGCTCCGAATGCCGGTATCCACCAGCGAGAGCAATCGATCGAGTCGGCCGCTCGCGTTGGGCGCGAGCAGGGTGCGCAGTCCTTCGAGCTGCATCTTTACGGCCGAGAACACCTGCGCCGTTTCGTCGTGCAGCTCGCGAGAAAGCCGGCGTCGTTCATCTTCATGTTGCCTAACCATCCGTGTCGAGAGATCAGCCAACGCGGCGGTGCGTGCCGCGAGTTGACGATCGAGCGCCGATTGCTCGAGTGCCGCGCCAACCTGCTGCCCAAGAGCGAGCAAGAAGTCGTCGTCGAGCGCGGTGAACGGATTCCGTATGTCGCCGGCCATCACGAGTGCGCCGGCCAACCGATTACCGGCGCTGACCGGCAGCGCGGCAACGAACGGCTGCTCACCGCTGGTCGCCACGAGCTGTGGGCGACGCGTGAGACGCATGCGGCCAAGAGCATGCGCAACGGCGCCGACGGGTTGCGTGTCCTGCCAACTGGCACAGCTCCCGGCACCGCGGACAAATCGCCCAGGACCAATCTCCAGGCCGTCGGTCGACGCTCCCACCTCAAACATTGCGGCCAGGTCGGCGGCACGCTCCGCGTCGCGCGCGGTCACTTCGCTGAGTTCACCCTCCACCTCGTCGCTCTCGATATCGCGATCGAACAGATACATCGCCGTACCACGGACCCCAGGCAAGGTGAGCGGTCGCGAGAGCAGCAGATCCATCGGATCGGTGTTGGCGTTGTGTCGCTGCAGATCGCCGGAGAGTGCGGTGAGCGCTCGAACGCCGCGCCCCAGATCATCGAGCACCAACAGCACCAGCCCAGCACCTACGAGCAACTCGAAGCAGATGTCGAGATAGTAGCCCCACGGCGTCCATGCGCCCTGCGCGCGCAAGAACGGATAGTCGAGATGGTGCAATCCCCAGAGCGCGAACGAGAGGGCGAGTAGCCGGGCGCCCGGCGAACCGACCATGCGATGATGGCGCCAGAAGACCCACCCGGTCCACGCGGTGGCGCCGCTGAGGAAGAGCACCGCCGGCAGCGCCGCCCACAAAAAGTGTTCGAGTTGGTAGATCGCGATGAACGACCAGAGCGGCGGAAACAGCGCGAGCAGCAAATATGCCGGGCGAGCTTTGGGTTGCCGCAAGAACACGAGGGACGCCCAGAGCAACACGAGTGCCGTCCATCCCGTCGTCACCTGATGCCAATACAACCAGAGGCGATCGGTGGTCAGCAAGAAGCTCAGAATGCACAGGAGCCGCGCGACGTAGATGCTCCACGCCACGGCGAACCAACCAAACCACGGCCGATGGTAGCGCGCGTAAAGGTGCGCACAGAGCGCCGCGAGTCCGGTCGTGATGGCGCCTTGCAGCAACGTCGCCGCGAGCTCGGTCGCGAGCATCGGAGACGGCTGCAGCAACGGCGACGGCGAAGTAAGCGCGGACTGAAACACGGCGTTTGGAAGAGGGAAGCGTGACGCAGTAGCCGACTATTCGACGCTCGACGGTGCGACACCGCGAGCGGGCTCGCCGCGTGTTCCATCACCGCGTGTCACATCACCGCGTGAGGTGTCGGTGGCCGACGCATCGGCATCCTGCGTCACGTGATAAACCGTGCGGGAAGGAAACGCGAAGCTCGAGCCGCGCCGTTCCACAATGCGCATGAAGTCCAGCAACAGCCGATGGCGAATCATGAGAAACTCACCCCAATCGGGTGTCTCGAACCAGGCGAGGACGCTCATGCGAATGGCCGATTCAGTGAACGCCACCACATGCACCCGCACGGCGTTCGGCCAGATCTTCGGATGCGCGCGTAACGTGGATTCCACCTCATCGCGAATGGCGTCGATCTGCTCCGTCGTCGTACCAAAGACGAGATCGAGATCGGTGCGCAAAAACATCCGGTCGCGTTCGCCAAACGTTTCAATGCGCTCATCGGCCAACCGACCGTTGGGGATGCGTACCACGGTACGATCGTTCGTGCGGAAGCTCGTCGAGCGAAGGCCGATGCGCTCAATCATGCCCTCGGTCGGGCCGGCGCGCACCCAGTCACCAACGCGAAACGCCTTGTCGGCGGCAAGCGACACGCTGCCGAATAAATGCTCGACCGTCTTCTGTCCGGCGAGTGCAACCGCAATACCGCCGATACCAAGTCCCGCCAGGAGCGTGCTGACGGGATAGCCGAATTGCGAGAGCGTCACGAGGATCGCAATGACGCCGAGCGTGACGCGCAGGATGTTGCCGAGCAACGGCACAAGGGTGCGCGCCTGCTGGCTGTCGCCGCTCGCCCACACCGCATTGGCGACCCGTTCCTGCACGAGTCGGATGACGCGCAGCACACCCCAGAAAAGCGACAGCAAGACCAGTCCACGGGTCGTCGCGTCGACAAAGGCGGAGACACGCGCATTGAGCTCGATCACGTTGAGCAGCGGCGTGGCGGCAACGGCTGCGACCCATAGCCGAAACGGGCCGCGCAGATGCAGCACCAACAGATCATCCCATTCGGTGGCCGTGCGTGCCGCAAGGCGTGTCAGGATACCGCGGAGCAGTCCACCGACGAGCCACGCAAGCAATACCAGAATCGGAATCGCCAGCGCGAGCGCGATCCATTGCCAGTAGAACACGTGCCACGGCCCTTCGACCATCAATACCGGTGGCACGCGATCGCGCACCCAAGGCGCTCCGAGGTTTTCGTACCAGGGATTGATCGACGCGACCGTCGTCTGCGAAAATACCCAGCGCGCTGGCGAGGCACTGCCGAGGCGCACCATGCGTATCGCGTCTTCGCGACCGGTGCTGCCGGCAATCACGCCAATGCGATCACCGGCGAGGTCGCCATCCGTGGTGTCGCCCACTGCCGCCGACGACACGGCCGCGAGATTGAGCGACAGGCGCTGATCCAGGACCAGCTTGAGTCGGCGCGCGAGAAGCGGCGCGTCGGCGCGATTGGAGTCGGGCACAGCGAGGTACGTGGACGCAGCCAACCACTCCTGTGCCTTGGCGAGTCGCAGGAATTCCTGCAGCGACGCGCGCGGCGACCCTGGTGCGACCTGCACCACGGGCGTGTCGGCGGCAGGCTTGGCGGGGGCTGTGCCAAGCAGTTGCGCGTGCGCGGCGGGCGGCAGCACGAGCAATGACAGGACCGCTGACAGTGCGGCCAACGCGATTCTGGCAGATCGCCAGCGGAAATAACGAGAAACGGGCATGCAGCGCATACTGCAAGCTAGCGAGCAAAGTGCCCCGACTGGGACTCGAACCCAGGACCTACGGCTTAAAAGGCCGCTGCTCTACCAACTGAGCTATCGGAGCAAGCCGCGAACCGCTGCGACCGACGGACAATCTAGCGAGGGCGATGCAGCGTCAGGTAGTCACCAATCAGAGTATCCCACACCGTTTCCCAGGTCTTCGAGGCGGCGAAGGCCAGCGCTTGCTGCCGGGCGTGTTGTAGCGCCGTACGATCGTCCACGATCGCGACGAGCGCCGCCGCGAAGGCTTGTGCATTCCCGGGTGTGACCAGCCACCCCCGGTCGGGCGCGACTTGCTCGCGCGTCGGACCAACGTCCGCGCCAACCACGGGCATACCGGATGCCATCGCCTCGAGCAGCACGTTGCCGAACGTGTCCGTCGTCGACGGAAACAAAAACACATCGCCCGATGCGTACGCCTCGCTCAGCGCGTCGCCGAGCAACTTGCCCGGAAGCCAGCTCCCTTCGGGCGCGAGACGACGCAACTCCGCCTCATAGGGTCCGTCGCCCACTGCGACAAAACGAATGCGTCCGGGACGTGCCGCGGACGCGATGCGCACGGCCTGTGTCGCCACGTCCAGTCCTTTTTCGGCTGCAACGCGACCGACGTACGTGACGACGAGCGAATCGTCGGTCGCCCCGAGTCGCGCGCGCAACGCATCGGAGCGAAAGGCCGGCGAGAAGCGTACCCCGTCCACACCGCGGGACCACACCGTGGTGTTCGTGAACCCTTCCGCATTCACCTCGTCCACGATCGCCTGTGTCGGGCAATACGTGCGCAGGCCAATGTTATGAAACCACCGCAGAAAGCCCCAACCCGGCTGCGCGAGCAAGCCCAATCGATAAAACTTGGCGTACGCCGTGAAGCTCGTGTGATACGACGACACAAACGGTAACCGCAACGTGCGGGCTGCTCGACGACCCGCGAGCCCGACACCGAACTCGGTGGCCGCATGCAGCAACGTCGGCGCGAACGCCGCGACCGACGCATTGACGCGACGCTGCGACGGCCACGCGATGCGCAGTTGCTTGTACGCCCAGAACGGAACGCTCGGATAACGTTCAATTGCAGCAGCACCCGGAACGTTCGTTGCTTGATCGGCTTCCGGATCCTGCGCGGTGAACACGCGCGCGACACCGCCCCGTTCTTCGACGGCGCGCACCAACCGTTCAAGCGTGCGCGCGACGCCGTTGACCTGCGGAGCGTAGGTGTCTGAAAAAACCGCGAGCCGAAGCCCTGTCGCGTCAACCGGCATCAGCGCCTACAGCTCCGCATAGCGAATGACTCGGCGTGCGCCAACCCAGCGGGCGACTTCCTGCTCTACCGACGCCGCCGTGATCGGATGCGCGAGATCCTGCGGGTGCAGCGCGAGGCGCACGTACGGCGTGCGACGCTGCATACGCCACCGTACTGCCGCCGTGATGCGCGACCCCCACGCGCGGAGCGTGGTGCGTCCGCTCCAGCGCAGCGCCGGGGCAGCAACGCGCGTGCGACTCGCATGCACCCGAACGCTGCCGGCATCTTCGCTCACCAGCAAGCCACACTCACGCACGACATCATGCGTCGCTTCGCGCGCGAGCCACGCGGGCGGAATGAAGCCCATGGGCGACAATCCGAGTGCCGTGAGTCGAGCGAGTCCGCGTGCGATGCGCGCCTGCGCGGCGTCGTGGTCCAATGTCAGAAACTCACCCTCACGGGCCGTGCGTCCGACCGCGCGCAGTTCATCGCGCCACGCCCGCGGCGACCCGATTTCGTCGTGTCGCTCACCATGCAGAAAAATCTCGGCGCCCTGCGCGGCGCACTCACGCACCCAGTCCATAAACGCGTTCGACGCCTCCAACGGCCAAGCGCCATGCCACTCAGGCACCACCAGCAGCGCCGGCGTCACACCATGCTCGCGACACAGCGACCACAGTCGACGCACAGGCGCTTCGAGCGCGGGTGTGACATCGTGAATCGATACCAGCAACCCTTCGCGCGCCCGTGCCTCAGCGCCGGAGAACATCACGATAGACGTCGAACAGCCGATCGAACACGGTATCCCAGGCGTGTTCGGTTTCGGCGTACAAACGGCCACGAATGCCGAGCGCGGCCAAGTCTTGCCCGAAGAGTGCAATGGCCTCGGCGGCCAGCGATTCCGCCACACCCGAGGCGAACGTGCGGCCCGCGCCACTGCCGTGCACCTGCTCCGAGACTCCACCCTGATCGGCCGACAGCACCGGCGTACCACTCGCCAGCGCTTCCAGAGACGAGAGTCCGAACGTTTCGATGCTGCCGGGCGCGATATAGATGTCGAACGCGGC
This sequence comes from Gemmatimonadales bacterium, assembly GCA_038319245.1. GTDB lineage: Bacteria > Gemmatimonadota > Gemmatimonadetes > Gemmatimonadales > Gemmatimonadaceae > Gemmatimonas. Next base: position 1,137 of record JBBQDB010000010.1, on the reverse strand, counting down.
GAGCATATTCGCCAGCGCCTCCCGATCGGATTCAAACGGCAGAAACGTGACGCGCGGCCCGTAGCTGTGCGCCCGCAACATCGGTTCGAGCGGACCGGTGCCGACCAGCACGAGGCGCGCGCCGGTCCGCTTCTCGACTTCTGCCCACGCATCGAGCACGACGTCAAGTTCCTTTTCGCTGGCGAACCGTCCGACAAACCCGGCGAGCGGGCCCTCTGGCATGCCGTAGCGCAAGCGCGTCTCTTCGGCGAGCGCCTTACGCGCCGGCGTGAAGCGTTCGAGGTCGACCCCCAGCGGCACCTTCGCAATGCGCGTGATGCCTTCGCGCGCGAGATCGTTGGCGGAGAACGACGACGTCACGACGGTGATCGGGAAGAGCCGATCAAGGCGACGCATGTAGCGCCACGACGCCCGATAGACCGCACGACGCGCCGGCCCATTGCGACCGGCACGCGGCGCGAACATCCGCGGCAGATTTGAGTGGTAAAAGCAGATCAGCGGCACATCGAGATTTTTCGTCGCGTGACGGACGATCCACGGCACGATGAACGGACTACCGATCTCGATGATGTCAGGACGTTCGTGGCGAACGATTTTGGCCACGCTGCGCGTCGCGAGCATGAAGCGATACGGCTTCTGTCGCGGAATCGGCGGCCCCTGCAGCCGATACATGCGAACGCCGTCCTCTTCGGTGATGGCATCGCGCGCACCGGGTACCGTCAGAACCTGACGCAACCACGGGCGTGCGGCGACGTACTGCGCCTTTTCCAACAGGTACGTGCGAATGCCACCGCTGGTACTGCCAAACCACTCGGTGATGTCCAATACGCCGAGCTTCGCCTCGGGGCGCAGAATCGGCGGCAGTGGATCATGACCTATGTCGACCGGCGGCAGCGAGTGCTCCGGAACCACCAGTCGATCGATAAATGCTTGCGTTGGGTGCATCTGGCGTCGTAGGCCATTCGTACTGCCCAGCTACCACCGCGCGACCACGCTGCCGCGCCGGCGCAACGTGCGCACCGATCGGCTGCGCGAGACGGCCTGGGCCCTGACGAACGGCAGAGTGAGCGGAAACGGACCCGCACGGATCAACCACATGAATATTAACGAATCCGATATGCGAAGTGGTCGGCTCCT
>JBBQDB010000009.1:0-50885 GCA_038319245.1 Gemmatimonadales bacterium | reverse complement strand
GCAGCGTAGATGCCGCACCACTCGCGACCGCGAGCAACAGTGCGACACAGCTGAGCAACTTCTTCATCCCAAACCTCCGAAAGTAGAAAAACGCCGATCCACTCAGCGTCAATTGTAACAGCACAGAAGTAACAGCAGTCGGGCGTTTCAGGTCAACCAAATGAGGCGGCTGTGACCGACGAGTTACGTTGGACCGTGTGACGCCTCAAGCGCCCTGTGCGTCCGGCCGATTTCGTCGCCCGACTGTGACGTAAAATACAGGAATGCCCAACGCGATGATGCCAAAGACGCCGATCGTGCCCCAGCGCTGCCCCGGGTCAACGATCGCGTTTACCATCAGAAACAAGGTGGCGAGGCAAAAGAGTGCCGGCACCACCGGGTAGCCGGGGACGCGCACTGGCGGATCCCAGTCGGGGCGGCGACGCAGCGGGAATATCGCGCCAACGCTCAGGATATAGAAAACCAGCGATGCGGTCACGAAAATGTCGGCTAACTGTTCGAATGACCGCAACAGCACGAAGGCGATACCGATCGAGCCGTCGAGCAGGATGGCGACATATGGCGTCTTGTACTTCGGGTGCACCGCGGCGACTTGCTTAAAAAAGAGCCCTTCGTCGGCCATGGCGAAGAACGTCCGCGGTCCGGTCAGCAGCGAGCCGTTCACCGAACCGAACGTGCTCAGTAACACGGTAATCGACACGATCGTGACGCCCACCGGGCCGACCAAGCGCAGGGCGACATCGGCGGCCACCAGCTTGGCCCCCCGGATCTCGTCGACGGTGAGCACCGACAGATACGCGAGGTTGGCCAACAGGTAGATCGCGACCACGGCCACCGTCCCAAGTACGATCGCCCGTGGGAGATTGCGGCGCGGATCCTTCACTTCGCCGCCGACCTTGGTCAGGTCTCCCCAACCGTCGAATGCCCACAGCACGGACACGAGCGCCAGCCCGAACGCGCTGACGGAAAAACTGCCGGGCGGCACGGCCGGCGTGAAATGGCCGCCGGACTTGGGGAGCCCGATCGCAAACGCCAGCAAGACGATCAGGAGTAATCCGCCGTACTTAGCGACCGTGGTGACGTTCTGTACCAGCGACCCCCACTGCACGCCAATCACGTTGATGATAGCCATGATGCCGATCGTCGCTGCGGCGATCCAGTGCGCATAATCGACGTACACCCCTTTGGACGGGTCGTTACCCAAGCCTCGCAGCAGATACTCGGCGAACGTGATCGCGATGGCGCCGAGCGCCGCGGCACGAATCAGCACGAGATCGGCCCAGCCGTAGAGAAAGGCGGGCAATCGCCCCCACCCTTCGCGGATGAAGACGAAATGGCCACCGGTGCGCGGCAGCGCGCCCGCGATTTCGGCCAGGGTCAGGGCGCCACAGAGCGCGAAGATGCCGCCGCTGACCCACACCGCCAGCAACGGCAATGGCCCCGGAAGTTTATCCGCGATGCCGGCCGGCGATCGGAAAATACCCGAGCCGATCGTGGAACCAACCAGGACGGCAATCGCGCTAAAGAGGCCAAGGCGACGTGGGAGTTCGGTGACAACGTGCGTGGGCGGCGTGGTCGCGCGACCGGGAGTTGGGGATGCCATGGTCGCAATGGTACAACCGCTATCGCCGTCCCGCATCCCACTGGGCCTACAGCCAATCGCGTCTCGCCGTCGGCATGTCGGCCGAGCGTGCATTTCGATTCCACTCTTCCCGTCGTCGGCCCTTCGCTAAATTTCCTTGATGTCTACAGGCCTTCTCGACGCGCTCTTCTGGGTCGCCGTCGTTGGCTGCGCGATATCGCAGCTTTTCATTCTGCGGGCCGTGTTCCGCACGCTTCCGCCACGTTCGTCGTCACCTGACGCTCCTTCGGTACCCGTGCCGAACCGCCCGCAGGAAATCGCGTGGGCCATACTCCCTGCGTTTCTGTTGGTCGCGGTCTTCCTCGGCGCCTGGCGCGTCATGCATCCGGTCACTGCACCATGAGTGCTCTCCTCGCTCCACCGCCCGCCGCCGTCCGTCGTGCGTCGTATTTCGCGCTTGGCGTCGCGTTGGTGCATATCGTGTTCGGCGCCATCGTGCGCATCTCGGGCTCCGGCATGGGTTGCGGCGAGAACTGGCCGAAATGCTATGGCTATTGGTTTCCGCCCCTCGAACGCGTCGATCTCGTCATCGAAGTCACGCATCGCTATCTGGCGGCGACGCTGTTCGTGTCGATCGCGTACCTCGTGTTCACGGCATTCCGTTATCGCGACGTACCGTCGGTCAGCGGCAAGGGCGGCATGGCCAACTCCGCGCGGCTCGCGCTCGGCTTCTATTTCGCGCCGGCGCTCTTCGGTGCAGTCACCGTGTTCACCGGTAATCCGCCGTGGGCCACCGTCGTCCACAAGTTGCTCGCGGCGTCGCTTTTGGCGGTACTGATCGTGACGGCCATTCGCAGCGGTGGGTTAGGTGGTACGTCGATTCTATCGCAGACGGGCACGCGCAAAGCCGTTGGCGGCGCGACCGGTGCGGCAGCGCTCGCGCTCACAGTGGTCATTCTCGGTGGACTGACGGCGAAGATCCCGGGCGCGGCAGTCGCTTGCGTCGGGTTTCCGCTCTGCGGGGCAGGCTCGCTCGGCGGCGCGGGACAGCATGTGCAGCTTACGCATCGCATTCTCGCGTACCTGCTCGTGCTCCATCTCGGATCGTTGCCGTTTTTGTTTGCGAAGCGTGGTGAAGCCGGTGTCGTGACGCGTGCGGCGTGGCTTGGGCTCGCGCTTGGTGTACTGCAGGTGGCGTGGGCGGGCTGGATGGTGACCGGTGGCTTTCCGGCAGTCGTACGCTCGTTGCACCAGGCCACGGGCATTCTGATTTGGGTGACCGCCTTCACGATGACGTATCTCGCGCGAATTGCTGCCGGGCGCACCGTGCTGGCGGCACAGCGTTCGTCGGGTGTGAGCGCGAACACCGTTCCAACAAGCCACAGCGCCGCACGCATGACAGCGCCGGCGCACTGATGGCAGTGCTCGCGGTAGAGCCGACGCTCTCACGGGACCTTATTTCACTCACCAAGCCGCGTATCATTTCGCTGCTGTTGGTGACCACGATTGCACCGATGTATGCGGCCGGTTCGCCGTCGCTGTGGACCGTACTGCTCGTGACGATCGGTGGCTACCTGATGGCCGGCGGTGCGAATGCGATCAACATGTACATCGATCGCGACATCGACGACGTCATGGCGCGTACGCGATTGCGACCGCTGCCCAGCGGCCGGATGTCACCCGTGCAAGTGCTCGCCTTTGGCATTTTTTGCGCGACATTCGCCACGTGGATGCTGGCCTATTTCGTCAACGTGTTGACGGCCGGACTCGCGCTCGCCGGCTTCTACTTCTACGTCTTTATCTACACGCGCATTCTCAAGCGCACGTCGCCACAAAACATCGTGATCGGTGGCGCAGCGGGTGCGTTTCCGCCGCTTGTCGGTTGGGCGGCGGTGACGGGCACGCTCGACGTATCGGCGCTCTGTCTGTTTCTGATCGTGTTTTACTGGACGCCCCCGCACTTTTGGGCGTTGGCGCTGCTCAAACAAGTGGACTACGGTCGCGCGAAAGTACCGATGGCGCCGCTGGTGTGGGGCGAGCGTGAGACGATGCACCAGATGGTGTGGTACACAGTCATTCTCATCGCGCTGACGATTCTGCCGGTGTTGTTCGGCGCATTCGGATTGATCTATCTCGTATCGGCGCTGATCCTTAATGCGCTGCTCATGCGCGGCGTGTTGCGCATGGTGAGTCTGGCCAAGGCGGGGCAACCGTGGACGGCACCGGCATGGTGGGTCTACAAGTACACGTTGCTGTACTTGGCGCTCCTGTTCGTGGCGATGGCCGTGGATCGGGCGATTCTGAGAGCGTGAGAGACAACGGCAACTGCAGGACGCGAATTTCGCGAATGACACGAATTGACACTTAGTAGATTCGGGCGCTCGCTCGGCGCGGTGGTTTCCTCTTTTTGGGTGGGGCACGGATTCGTGCGCGAGGACAGCCCGCGGGGAAGCACAATTACAAAAAAACAGGCGACCGCGGATCACCGCAAAAACGAACGGAGTTTCACGGAGCCAATGCGTGTCATTCGCGAAATTCGCGTTCCGCAGTTGCAGTTCGATGTTCAGTACTTCACATCGATGCGCGTCTCGACGTTGCTGGTCACGCGCAGCTCTTGCGTACGCGCGCCGAGCACTTCGCTCCAGACCGCGAGTGTGTAGCGGCCGGGCGGTACGCCTTCGAAGCGGAATTGGCCGTCGGCGTTGGTCACCGCGACGAACGGATGCGGCGCGACCGCGAGATAGGCGTGCACCCACGGATGCAAATCGTCGGTGACGTGGACCAGCCCGGCGCGCGCAATCGCTTCCGAAGTCGGCACGACCTGCCCCGCATCGTTGAGCAACACGGTGCTCCGCAACGCCGCGTCGCCACCGAGCGATGTGAAACGCAATCGCGACATCATCTGATCGTGTGAGGCGACCATGAGCGTGCCACCGGCGCGAACGCGCTGCACGCGCGGCTCGATGCGACAGCCGTCAAGTTGCAACTCGACGCGTCGCGGAGTGGTATCCGCGGGGCCGGCAGTGACACCGACCAACCACACCACTGCGTTACCAACGCCGTCCGCCACACTCGGCAACGTCTTCTGTGTGAACGGGTCGCACGCCCGGTAGTCGTGCGTCGGCGTGATGATGCTGTCGCGTGAGGCGCGCTCACCGCCACCGATTCGCCCGACGACGATACCCGCCGACGTGCTGGCGCTGGCGACCACGACGTATCGTGCGCTGCCTGGACCTTCCGCGGCGTGTGCCAGCGTTGCGGCAATGCGTGAATTGGCCGTTCCGGCAGCTGCACCGGGTACCAGACTGCCGCCTGCGGGCGCACCGGTTACGAGTGTGCCCGCAGACGAATCACCAACGCGCCCGGGGACGTCGGCGATGCGACCGCTGCCGGCGAGCGCGTTCGATTGGCGATCTCCGCAACCCGACAGTGACGCGACCGCGACGAACAGCGCTACACCGGCGATCGCGCGATGTACGACTGCGCAATCCGCGGTGACGCCATGAGCGCGTGCGCCATCTGCGAACGCGCGGTGCCATGCTGCGCGCACGGAGTCGTCTCGTCGGCGCACTACACCACGAACAGATCGCGCTGCGGCGTCGCTGGCGTCACGAGAAGGGCGTCCTCCCCGACGTACGCATTCACCTCACTGCGCACACCCAGCTCGCCAGGCAGATAGATCCCCGGTTCGATCGAGAATCCGACGCCGGGAATGAGAAGACGATCATCGCGCGACTCGAGGTTGTCGATCTGCGGGCCAGAACCATGCAGCTCGCGCGAGTCGATGCTGTGCCCCGTTCGATGCCAGAACTGCGCGCCGAAACCACGCGCGGTGATGACCGCGCGTGCCGCATCATCCGCTTCACCACCGTGTACGGGCTGGCCCGACGCGATACGCTCGGTGAGCAACAGGAGCGCTGCATCCCGCGCATCGCGCACCGCCTCCCAAATGGTCACGGCACGCGATGACGGCGCGCCGAGTGACGCCATCCACGTTTGATCGGCGAAGACACCGCCGTCGCGTTCACGAGCCCACAGGTCGATCAGCAACAGGTCACCGCGCACGATGCGCCGTGGTGCGTCGGCGGACGGCGCGTAGTGCGGATTGGCCGCGTTCTCCGATGCAGCAACGTCCGGTCCGTGCATCGTTTCCAGTCCGGCGCGCTCGAACGCCTCCAGAATGCGCGCTTGCACTTCATGTTCGGCGGCCGGCGTTCCTGCAGCGACGCATGCACCCGCGTAGTCAATGGCGTCGCGCGCGATCGCCGCGATGTGCACCGCCGCGCGCTCGTGTGACGCGAGCTGCGGCGCGGTCCACGTGGCGTACACGCGAGAGACGAGGTCTCCCGAGCTGACTACCGTGGCACCAGTGGCACGCACCATCTCCAGTACACCCGCCGGCACGCGGTCGAGATACGGAATGGCATCACCGGCCGAATATTCCATCGCGATGCGTTTGCCGCTGACAAGTGCCGCGAGTTCCCTCTCGAGTGCGCGCCAGCCACTGTATGTGCGCAGCGGCCAGGCTTTTGGCCAACGTGCCCACGGGCCTGGTTCGATCGCGTGGCCGATACCGATCGGTGTCCCGCTCCGCGGAATGAACGCGAACACGCGACGCGACACGAGCCCATCGAAGCCGAGCAAGGTGGACGCGATCGCATTCGTGCCGCGGAAGTCGTACAACAGCCAGCCATCCAATCCGGCATCCGTCAGCAGCCGCTGGATCTCCGGCAACAGGTCAGCGTTCAACATGTGAGCACGCGTGCAGGAGGAAGTTCGAGGCGATTGGTGTGGGCGTGAAACCGCGCGATCAACGACGGCGCCACTCGGAGCGCCACTGGCACGAGGCGTCGCCGCGCGTTCGGCACATCACGTGCTCAACCGCACCATCCGTCTGCGCCAACTGCAGGAGCGCTTCACGAAACGCGGCTTCATAGAGACCGCATCCCGCTGCACGCGGCGCCGCGTCGGCCGACACCGGTGCACTGATGTCGAGGAGCAGCGTGCTCCCCGATCGCACCAATGTGCCGTCCATGAATCGCTTCGCGACTCGCCGCAACAGGCGCAACGCGATCGGTCGTCCGATGAGCGAGGGCATCCCGGTCGCCGCGCTGCGCTGCGCGGTGCCGATGGTCGCAATCGCCGACCGTGTCCAGCGACGCCCGGCTTCGCGAAAAGCGAGATCCGCATCGGGACGGCGGCCAATCAAGCGTGCCAGCGCGAGTACTTCGTCGAACGGCACTTTTTGCTGACGCTTGATGGCATCACTGTACCGCTTGATCTGCTGCAGCACGGTTTCGCTCAGGCCGAGCCGCTTGTTGCGAAGCTCGTGCACCAGCTCCGTATCGAGTTCAGCCTGGGGCGTGTCGATCAGCCGGACCGCTTCCAGCAGGGCGAGAGGTAGCCGTGCATCGAGCGGCGAGCCGGCCAGCGACAAAGCGGCAGGGAGCATCGCGGGGACAACGTGCGGAGTGGCGCGTTGTGCGGAATCATCAGTCAGCGGAGACACGTGGGGCGAAGCTAATGTGTCGCGGGTCACCCGTACAAGCCGTGCCGCCTCGCGAATGCGACCGTTGCGTGTCTTGCGCAGCGGCGGTCCCGGCAGCACCGTGCCAAAATGCGCCACGACTTCGGCGCACCTGCCTTCATTCCCCTCGTCGCGTTCTTCTGTGAACGCCGAGCCTGCATGCCCGCTCATCCTGCCCGTTTTGTGATCGTCGCCTCTCTGCTGTCAAACGCCGCTGCGACGCGACGATTCGTGGAGGCGCGCGCGCGATGCACGCGCTCGCTCGACGAGGCGTGGTATGATCTATCCGACGATCCTGCGTTCACCTGCGCGGCGACGCGCTCGCATCTGCACGAGTATGTCGACGGCGAACTGAACACCCACGATCCCGCTGAACGGCAGATACGCGAATCGATGATCGCGCACCTGTCGCACTGTGATCGGTGCGCGCGACTGGAAGCGCAACTGCGGTCGATGCGCCTCGCACTCGCCGCCGTCGGCGCGCGCACCCGCCAGCCCGCCGTTCGTCGCACGCCCGCTGATCTTTCGTAACGCGCAAAACGCACGCGCGCATGCTAGGCGACTTCGCACGGCGTCTGCACACGCCGTCTGCGCACGGCAAATGATGATCACGGTGCGACCAGCCTCCGACATCCGACGCTTCGTGGCGCGTGTCAACGCGCAACCTGCGATCGACCAGCCGGCTGCCCTGCTGCCACTGCTCGCACGCGCGGCGACGCTACCGCTCGCGGTCGCCATCAGCGGGGCGATCGCCTTGCTGGCGTGGCGGGCCGGCAGCCTGACCCGCAGCGGTGCGATCGCCGCGTTCGCGGTCGGCGCTATCGCCCTTAACACCACGTGGGGATGGGGCGCCTATCTCATCGGGTGGTTCTTACTGGCGTCCGTGCTGTCGCGCATCGGACGCGCGCGCAAAGCGGCCCGTGTGGGTCGCATCGTGGTTAAAGGTGAACAGCGCGATGCGTGGCAGGTGCTCGCCAATGGCGGCGTCTTTGCGATTGCCGCATTGCTCGCGCACGCGTTCCCGGCGCAGTCGTCCGCCTGCGCCGTTGCGGCAACAGCGGCACTTGCAGCCGCTGGCGCGGACACGTGGGCGACCGAAATCGGGACGTTGATTGGCGGGACACCCTGGTCGCTCCGACTGCGGACGACAGTTCCCGCGGGCACCTCCGGCGCGGTTTCATGGGCTGGCACCATCGGATCGATTGCCGGAGCGATCACATTGGCGATGATTGGTGCTGCAAGTCACATGATCGGGCGCGCCGAGGTGCCAGCGGTCGTGTTCGGCGCTATCGTCGGCGTGTGGACCGACACGGCACTGGGCGCGTGGTGGCAAGTGCGGTACTGGTGTGCAGCCTGCCAAGAGGCAACGGAACAGGAGTTGCACTGCTGTGGCACGCGGACTGTTTGCGCGGGAGGAATCGGTCCGCTGAACAACGACACCGTCAATGTGGCATGTACGTTGGCTGGCGCGGCGAGTGCGTTGGCGTGGCGTGCACTGATAGCCTAGTCACCGCACGAACACGATCCTCGTGGCTGTGTTTCGCTTGTGTTTCGCTTGCGCGGCGCGGCGGTGCGTCGTTTCTCGTTTCGTGTCGAGTACGCTCGCGCACGCCATAGCATACGTGCGGTTAACAAGAGTCTAGCGAGCGCGGCTTGGGATCGGTCTCACTGTCGGCTGCGTTGAGTGCATAGGTTCCTGACCGGCGTGCGAAGGTACCCGGAATATGGTGCGGCAGTGTCATGCATTTGGTCGTGCGTTTTGGTGTGCGTGCTGAGTTCCGCACCGATGCACCGTGTCGCGAATCACTGATCTTCACCCACACGAACTCGATGCAACATCTGACACACGGCAGACAAGTGTTAGTCGTGGGCGGTGGACCGGCGGGGAGTTCGACGGCGTGGCATCTCGCGCAGTCGGGACTCGACGTGACCCTCTTGGATCGCGCGCAGTTTCCGCGCGCCAAGCCCTGCGCTGAGTACGTGAGCCCTGAGGGCGCGCGCATTCTCGAGGCCATGGGCGCGCTCAGCACGCTCGAAACCAGTGGTTCGGCGGCGCTGACCGGCATGGTCGTGCATGCGCCCGACGGCGGCCGCATTCAGGGCGAATTCATCGCACAGCACGGGTTTCGCGGCTTTCGCGATCGTGGGTTAGGTGTGCGTCGCGAAGTACTCGACACGCTCTTGCTCGATCGCGCGCGTGCGGCCGGCGTGCAGGTCCTCGAGCGCGCCAAGGTGGACGACCTGTTGCTCGACGGTCGCGGCGGATGTGAGGGGGTGCGAGTGCGCACGGCGGACGGCGTGCGCGACATGCGCGCGTCGATGGTCATCGGTGCCGATGGACTACGCTCGGTGGTCTCACGCCGCTTGCAGTTGGCGCGGCAATCGCGCTTCCCGCGTCGCGTCGCGCTCGTGGCACACTTTCGCGGCGTCGCCGACATCGGCACGCTCGGCGAGATGCATGTCACCACCGAGGGATACGTTGGACTGGCATCAGTCGGCGACGGCGTCACCAACGTCGCGCTCGTCGTGCCCAAGCAGTTGGCGCACGCCATCGCTGGCGATCCTGCGACGTACCTCACCGCATGGTTGTCGCGGCAACACGCGCTCGCGTCGCGATTCGCACACGCGGAGCGCATCACGCCTGTACGTGCGACTGGTCCATTCGCGTCGCGTGCGGTGCGGGCGTGGGCCTCTGGCGCGGCGCTGGTCGGTGACGCGGCCGATTTCTTTGATCCGTTTACCGGCGAAGGGATTTACGCAGCGCTTCGCGGTGGAGAACTTGTGGCCCCGTTCGTGACCGACGCGGTACATGCGTACGAACAAGGCAACGTGTCTGGAGCGCAACGTGCACTGCAGGCGTACGAGCAGGCGCGGCGCGATGCCTTTCGTGGCAAATGGCGCGTCGAAAAGCTGATTGGGTTGGCCGTGGCATTCCCATGGTTGATGAATCGCGCGGCTCGCGTACTTGGACGGAACCGTGACCTCTCGGACCTGCTCATCGGTGTCACCGGCGATTTTGTACCACCGTCAGCCGTCTTGTCCCCACGCACGCTGTGGCGTGTCCTTCGCCCGCGCACGGCGAGCGTAGCCGCCAGCGCAAACTCGCTCCGAGCGCCCGTCGGCTCGTCGACGAACGCGACGTCTCCTTCCAACCCGGTTTCGGTCACGCATGCCCATTGATGGCGACTCGTTTCGTTCGGTACTTGGCCGCTTCGCGTCGGGGATCACGGTGATCACCACGCATGACGAGAGCGGGCGCGACCACGGGATGACGGCGAGTGCGTTTTCGTCGCTGAGCCTGGATCCGCCGCTCGTGCTTGTCTGTATCGCGAATGACGCGACGATGGCGCCCGTTATGGCATCGGCGGAGTCGTTTGCGGTCAACGTGCTGAGCGATGCGCAGGAAGCGCTATCGCGTCGCTTTGCGGGAAAGATCGATGATCGATTTGCCGGCGTCGGTTTTACGCGCGGCAAACTCGGCGACGTCGTGCTGAACGATGTGCTCGCGTGGATGGAGTGCAGAGTCACGGCGCGCTATCCGTCCGGAGATCACGTGATCATCGTGGGCGAGGTCCACGCGGCAGACGCGCATGATGCGCGGCCGTTGTTGTACTATCGTGGTGGATACGCGCAACTGGAGCGTTGATGGATATGGCAATGCCATTGCTGACGCCGGCGCGACGCCGTGGCATAGAGATCCTCGACGACCCGTCGAAAGATCCTGCGCTCGCGGTGCGCTCGTTGCGCGACGTCTCGTTGGCGAACCGACTGTTCGGTGGCCGGCGTGCGATGCTGCGAGCGCTCGAGGTGCTGATTGCGCGTGGTCTTGCCGAAACATCGCGGGCCGATCGCGCGCTGCGTCGTCGCACCCCCACCAGTCAGATCAGCCTGACGTTGCTCGACGTTGGTACGGGGCTGGCCGACATCCCGCTGGCGGCAATGAAGGACGCGCATCAGAAGGGCTTTCGGCTGGACACGATCGGGTTCGAAGTGTCACCGGACATTGCCCGCGCCGCGGAGCCGTCCTGCACTTGGGCGATGGTTGGCGACGCGATGCATTTGCCTTTCGCGGACCGCAGCGTCGACTTCGTCACCTGCTCGCAAGTCCTCCATCACTTTGACGGACCGGCCGCCGACGCGCTGCTGCGCGAATGCACGCGCGTGGCACGGATCGGGGTGGTGGTGGGCGAGTTGCGGCGAAGCTGGATGGCGGTGGCGGGGCTGTGGGCGTCCTCGTATTTGCTCGGATTCCATCCCGTGAGCCGACACGATGGTATTGTTTCCATCTTGCGAGGCTACACCGTGTCGGAGTTGCGCCAGTTAGTGCGACGGGCAACGGGGGCTCGCGTCAGTGTGCGCCGCCAACTCGGGTGGCGCGTGACGGCCACCTGGACCACGGCGAGCGTGCGTGAATGACAGCTGACGCGCTGCGTCCCAACTACACGCTGGATGCGCCGCCTACGGGGCGGCTGATGACCACGATCGACGAGCTGTTGGTGCGCGCGCCTGTCTCCCGCATGTTCGCTATCGCTCGCGATGTGCTCAACTGGCCGGCATTCCTGCCGCATTACCGCTTCGTTCGCTTCCGTCATCAGACCCCCGATGGCGGTGGCTTGGTCGAGATGGCGGCGAATCGCCCGTTCGGTCCACTCAACTGGCCCACGTGGTGGCTGTCGGAAATGGCCGTTGATGCCGACGCACCGTGGATACGATTTCGCCATGTTGGCGGTATCACGACGCGCATGGATGTAGAGTGGAATTTCACCCGGACCCCCGAGGGGACGTTGGTACGCATCATTCACGTGTGGAATGGACCGCATTGGCCGCTGATCGGTGCGTTCGCTGCACAGAACGTCATAGGTCCCGTCTTCGTGCACGGCATCGCGTCGCGCACCCTCGCTGGTCTGGGCCGCGTCGCCGAACAGGCCACGTACGCGGAAACGTCGCCGGTGCATTCGTGAGCGCGGTACTCGCCGCGAGCCGACCAGCAAAACGTCGTGTCGCGATTACCGGCATAGGCTGCGTCACGCCACTCGGCACCGGTGTCGAGGCGCTCTGGAATGGTTTGCGTGCCGAACACTCAGTCGTCGGGCCTGCCACGCGATTCGATGCGTCGATCTTTCGTAGTCGCTGTGCAGCACAGGTCAACGATTTCGATCCGCTCGATTATCTCGACGAAAAGCGCGTGCGCCGACTTGATCGCTTCGGGCAGTTCAGTGTCGTCAGTGCGCAACTTGCGCTCAAAGATTCCGGCATCGACCTCGCGCAGGAAAATCGAGAGCGCATCGGCACCATGATGGGGACTGCACTTGGCGGCGTCGCCTACGCCGAAAGTCAGGCCGCGAATTTTCTCATCGGCGGATTGCGCAACGTGGACGCGACGCTGGCACTCGCCGTGTTCGGTGGGTCGTCCAGCTGCAACATCGCGATCGAGTTCGGAGTGCAGGGTCCCAACTCCACCAATGCGATGAGCTGCGCATCGGGCACGATTGCCATCGGCGATGCATATCGCCAAGTGCGTGATGGGTACGCCGACGTGATGATCGCCGGTGGTGCCGAAGCGCCGCTCGCGACCCTCTGCTTCGGTGCGTTTGCGTTGATCCGCGCGATGTCCAATCGCAACGACGATCCGACGCGGGCCTCACGTCCCTTCGATCGCCATCGCGATGGTTTCGTGATGGGCGAAGGTGGCTCGGTGCTCATTCTCGAGGAGTGGGAGCGAGCAGTCGCACGTGGCGCGCGTATCTATGGCGAGCTGGCGGGCTTTGGCACGAGCAATGACGCGCATCACATGACGGCGCCACTCCCTGGAGGTGCACAAGCCGCGCGCTGCATTCAGCAGGCACTCGATGATGCGAACGTCGCGCCGACGGACGTGGACTACATCAACGCCCACGGCAGCAGCACGCCACTCAATGATCCGACGGAAACCCAAGCGATTCGCACGGTCTTCGGCGAGTACGCGCACACCGTACCGGTCTCCAGCACCAAGGGCTACTACGGGCACGCGCTCGGCGCGTCCGGTGCCTTCGAGGCGGCGATCTGCGCGCTCACGTTGCAACGTGGCTGGATTCCGCCCACGCTCAACCTCGATGATCCGGACGATGGCTGCGACTTGGACTACGTACCCAATACCGGACGTGATCTCAAGCCGAAGGTGGTGTTGACCAACAGCTTCGGCTTTGGTGGCATCAATGCGTCGCTGGTGCTCAAGCAGGCGAGCTAGCGATAACCAGCGGTCAGCGAGGACTGCGCGTCGCCACTTCCACACACACGAATGCCGCGGATTGCATAAGAGCAATCCACGGCATTCGTGTCGTGCGTGTCCTGCAATTGTGGGCCAGCGCTTACGACTTCTTGATGCCGTAGGTTTCCTGATAGCGCGTCATGCTCTGCTGAATGATTGCGACCGCGCGCTCGCTCTTTTCCCATCCCTGGATCTCGACGCGCTTGCCTTCGAGGTCTTTGTAGATGTGGAAGAAGTGTTCGATCTCGCGCAGATAGTGCGGCGGCATGTCCGCGATGTCGAAGATGTCGTTGTGGTACGGATCATCGACGGGTACCGCGAGAATTTTTTCGTCCGGCTCCCCGCGGTCGAGCATACGCAACACACCGATCGGTCGGCATGCAATCTGGCAGCCGGCGAATGTCGGCTCGTTGATGCGCACGAGAATGTCGAGAGGATCGTTATCTTCGTGCAGCGTCTGCGGAATGAAGCCGTAGTCGCCCGGATAGTGCACCGCCGAATACAACACGCGATCGAGCTTGAACTGCCCCGTCACCTTGTCGAGTTCGTACTTGTTGCGTGAGCCGGCCGGAATCTCGATGATCGCGGTCACCTGCTCCGGCGGATGTTCACCTGCGGCCACGTCGTGCCAGGGATTGTGCATGAAAGAATGAAGAGGGCTCGGGACAGTCAGCGCCGACAATCAGCGCGAGCGAAGTGCAACGGCGGCATCAATGGCAAAGTACGTAATGACGAGATCTGCGCCGGCCCGCACGATGGCCACCAGCGACTCCAACATGGCGCGTTCCCCGTCAATCCAGCCGCGCTCCGCTGCCGCTTTAATCATCGAGTACTCGCCGCTCACCTGATACGCCGCAAGCGGCATGCCGGTGTCCTGCTTGACGGCTGCGATGATGTCGAGATATGCGCCGGCCGGCTTGACCATGAGAATGTCGGCACCTTCAGTGACGTCCAAGCGCACTTCGCGTAACGCTTCACGACTGTTCGCCGGATCCATCTGATAGCTCCGACGATCGCCGAATGCGGGCGTGGACTCGGCCGCTTCACGAAACGGGCCGTAAAACGCCGACGCGTATTTCGCCGCGTAGCTCATGATCGGCACGTGCTGAAAACCTGCCGCATCGAGTGCCATGCGAATCGCGCCGACCCGACCGTCCATCATATCGCTCGGTGCAATGATATCGGCGCCGGCTTCCGCATGCGATACAGCTTCGCGCGCCAAAAGCGTCAGCGTCGCATCGTTGTCTACCTCACCGCTCGGTGTAAGCAGGCCGCAGTGGCCATGATCGGTGTACTCGCACATGCAGACGTCGGTGACGACGAGCAACTGTGGGAATGCGGCCTTGACCGCGCGCACCGCTTCCTGCACCGGGCCATGTGGGTCCCACGCTGACGAGCCTTCGTGATCTTTGTGATCGGGAATACCGAAAAGCAGAATGCCGCCGATCCTTTCTTCGACTGCGCGCGCGGCGTCTTTCAATAGTTCATCGACACTAGTCTGCGACACGCCAGGCATCGACCCGATCGGTGCACGAATGCCAACGCCGCTCCGTACAAACAGCGGCCAGATGAATTGCGCGGGGTCGAGTCGCGTCTCGCGCACGATGCGACGCATCGCGTCGGTGCGACGCAATCGCCGCATGCGCATCCCAATCGTCGGCGTAGCGAACTCCGTATCAACAAACGTTGTCATGTCAGTGTGCTCCGCTATCGGTGGCACCCGTCGCGACCTGCGCGTGTTGCTGATCGCGCGTGCGCAACGAGGCGAGAATTTCCGCGCCGCCATCGCGATGGAGCCGTGCCGCCAGCGCACGACCGGCCGCCATCGGGTCCGCGAGATCAACCGGCATCGAGCCCGTCACCACGCGCGAGCCATCGAGCGCCGCTATGACACCGTGTAACGTAGCGGTGCCGTCATGGCGCAACATCGCTGCCCCAATCGGCACCTGACAGCCGCCTTCGAGCGCTGCCAGCAACGCGCGTTCGCACGTGACCGCCGCCCGCGTATCGGCGTGGTCGAGCGTGGCGAGGAGCTGCATCATGCGCGCGTCGTTGACGCGGGCCTGCACCGCAATCGCACCCTGGCCCGGCGCCGACAGCCAGTTCGGCGGATCGAGCAGGGCGACAATGCGATCGCCGAGCCCGAGGCGGCGCAGGCCAGCGGCCGCCAAGAGCGCCGCATCGACGTCGCCATCGTCGATCTTGCGGAGCCGCGTGCCGACATTGCCGCGGAGTTCGCGTACGTCGAGATCCGGCCGCAGTGCGCGGAGTTGCGCTCTGCGCCGCAGTGACGAGGTGCCGATGCGCGCACCGTGCGGCAGCTCCTGCAAGGTGCGGGCAGTAATACCGGGCCTTGTCACGAGTGCATCGCGCGGATCTTCGCGCTCGAGCATCGCGACGAGGGTGAGGCCGTCCGGATCGAGCGTAGGAAGATCCTTGAGCGAGTGCACCGCGCAATCGGTGCGACCGCTGACGAGATCGGCTTCCAACTCTGCCGTGAATAGCCCCTTTTCGCCAATCGCCGAGAGCGGCTTATCGAGGACGCGGTCACCGATGGTGGTGTAGGTGACCAGTTCACTCGCGATGCCGCGTTCCGCCAGCATCGCCGCCACTTGGCGCGCCTGCCGCAGCGCGAGTTCGGACGAGCGCGTCCCGATGCGTACCACCGGCGACGACGCCTGTTCAGTTGCCATGTCAGTCATGCCGAATTCTACCGTGATGGGCGAAACGCCGCGACGATGCTTTTCGCCAATCCGTCCACCGTCGATGCCGTGGATTCGACTTTTACCGGAAAGCCGGCGAGTCGTGCCGCACGCGCCGTTACCGGCCCAATGCAGGCCACGGGTAGCCGTCGCGCAAACTCGGCCGGCAGCGCATCCAGCAACGCATCCACGGCACTTGGTGCCGCGACCGTCACCAGATCGAGTCCGTCCCCCGTGACCAGTGCTCTGAGCTGCGCCTGGCCGTCACGATCGACCGCACTTCGGTACACCGGGACCACGTCTACGATGGCGCCGAGCGCGCGCAGCCCAGTCGGCAGCACATCGCGAGCGCCTTGCGCCGCGGGATAGAGCATACGTGCACCCTCGATGTCGGTGCGCGACGCCATGGCATCGACCAGCGCGTCCGCGTGAAACCGCTCCGGGACGAGCGTTGCGTTCCACCCCTGCTGCGTAGCGGCCTCCGCGGTCGCGCTCCCGACCACGGCCAACTTGCGCGTCCGGAGCTGCGACCGTGACAGCGCCGTAGCGGTCGCAGCCGCCAGATACGCCACCGCGTTGACACTCGTCAGCAGCACCCACGCGTAGTCGGCGAGCGAGTCGACCGCGCGTGCGAGTGGCTCCTGATCGAGGGATTCGATGCGCGTCAACGGGACTTCGAACACCGTGGCCCCCGCGCGACGCAGCAATTCCGCCAGTGGACCACCGCGTTCGCTCGCGCGCGTCACCGCGATACGAACGCCGGTGAGGGGGCCATCGTCTGTCCGCGGCGCGATCATGCCGCTCCGCTCCACACTCGCATCCACACTCGCATCCGCATCCGCATAGGGACGTGCACGATGTGGCGCGCCATCGAGACACAAGGTCGCACGCCACGTCGCAACAGGCGAGACGGTGCGACCGTCGAGCGGTGATTCGTGAGTATTGGTCGTGCAACCCTTGGCGAACGCATCACCAACGTTAGTGGAGCGAGCGGTTGCCCGCGACGCGTACTCAGGACAGCTTCGCCGTAGCTGCAGCGCGTCACTGCGCGCCTGCGGCGTAGTGCGAGTGTGCCTGCTGCCCTGCGACCGTTTCCCGCCCCGCCCCGAGCGATCCCCGACGATGAGTGATATCGACGTACTGCTGCAGGAACACCGGCTGTTCCCGCCTCCCTCGGCCTTTCGAGCCTCGGCGCGCATCTCCGATCGGCGTATTCAAGATGACGCGGCGATGGACCCCCAAAATTTCTGGGCGCGCGAAGCCTCCGAGCTGACGTGGAGCAAGCCGTGGGACAAAGTCCTCGAGTGGACACCACCGCACGCCGAATGGTTCGTCGGCGGGGAGTTGAATGCCAGCGTCAACTGTGTCGACCGACATATCCATGGACCGCGCCGCAACAAGGCCGCGCTGATCTGGGAAGGTGAGCCCGGCGACCGTCGTACGTTCACGTATTGGGATCTGTATCGCGAAGTGAATCTCGCCGCCAACATGCTGAAAAAGCTGGGTGTGGTGAAAGGGGATCGCGTCGCGATCTATCTACCGATGATTCCGGAGGCCGTGTTCGCGATGCTTGCCTGCGCGCGGATCGGCGCGGTCCACACGGTGGTCTTTGGTGGCTTCTCACCGGAGTCGCTGCGTGATCGCATCAACGACTGTCAGTGCAAGGTGTTGATCACCGCAGACGGCGGTTATCGTCGCGGCCAGGTCGTACCGCTCAAACGCAACGCCGACAAGGCGGTCGAAGAATGTCCCACGATCGAGCATATGCTCGTCGTGATGCGCCGTCGCTCGGGTGTGGGCGATGAAATGTTTGCGGAGATGAAGGACGGTCGCGATCACTGGTGGCATCGCCTCAAGCGCGAAGTGCCCAAGCTCTGCGAACCCGCGCCGATGAACGCGGAAGACCTGCTCTTCATTTTGTACACGTCAGGCACGACAGGCAAACCAAAGGGCATCGTGCACACCACCGGCGGTTACCTAACCGGCGCATACAGCACGTTCAAGTACGTTTTCGACATCAAAGAAGAAGACGTGTACTGGTGTACAGCGGATATCGGCTGGATCACCGGTCACTCGTATCTTGTCTATGGACCGCTCGCCAACGGTGCGACGAGCGTCATATACGAGGGCGCGCCGGACTGGCCGGAGAAGGATCGCTTCTGGCAGCTCTGCGAGCGCTTTGGCGTCACGATTTTCTACACGGCGCCCACGGCGATTCGCGCCTTCATGAAGTGGGGCAAGTCGTTCGTGGAGAAACACGATCTGTCGCAGCTACGATTGCTCGGCTCCGTCGGTGAACCGATCAACCCCGAAGCGTGGATCTGGTATAACGAGCAGATCGGCAAGGGCCGCTGCCCGATCGTCGATACATGGTGGCAAACTGAAACCGGCGCGATCATGATCACGCCACTCCCGGGCCTCACGGCCACGAAGCCCGGATCGGCAACGACGCCGTTTCCTGGTGTGCGGGTCGCCGTACTGGACAACGATGGCAACGAAGTGAAAGAAGGCGGCGGACTGCTGGCGCTCACGCATCCGTGGCCATCGATGCTGCGCACGATCTGGGGTGACGATCAGCGCTATGTCGATACCTACTTCTCGAAGTGGCCCGGACGACCGGATCTATACTTTGCGGGTGACGGCGTGCGGCGCGACGCCGACGGGTATTTCTGGATTCTGGGTCGTGTCGACGACGTATTGAACGTCGCAGGCCATCGCATCGGCACGATGGAAGTGGAGAGCGCTCTCGTCGATCATCCGTCGGTCGCCGAAGCGGCGGTGGTGGGTAAGGCGCACGACCTCAAGGGCCAGGCCATTGCCGCGTTCGTGACGTTACGGGCCGGCTTCACCGCGAGCCCGAGCCTTCGCGATGAACTGCGCGAGCATGTTGCACTCAAGATCGGGGCACTGGCCCGTCCCGATGACATTCTCTTCAGTGCCGATCTGCCAAAAACGCGTTCAGGCAAGATCATGCGCCGTCTGCTGCGCGATATCGCCGAGGGCCGAGCGCTGGGAGACACGACCACGCTCGCCGATCCGACCGTCGTCGCCAGCCTCAAGGATCAGTACGAAGCGCAGGAGTCGTGATGCCAGTCACGGCACGATCTATGCCCGGAGGAGAACGTCAGCGAAGGGTTCCTGCTGCCTATACTCCACGATATGTCCTTGCTCGGCAAACTCTTTCCCGAAACGTTGTTTGCACGTCGCCTCTCGTCGGCGATGGAGCATCAGTTGCGCTTGGCGCAAGCGCGCGCGGAAGAGGCGCTCGCGCAGACACACGTGAACAACGCGCTGCAGTTCGTGCAGACGTTGGCGCCCGAGGTGCCGTACGAGCGGGCCATCGCAATCTATGTGCGCGAGCTCGGTGTGCCCGATCCACTCGCCGGTGTGATCACGACGCGTACCTTCGTCGCACTCGGAGAGCGTGAGGCAGCAGCGAAAGCGAACGAGCCGCAAGGTGAGCAGTCAACGCTGCCCCACTTGCGACTTGATGATGCGGACGGCGCGCGAAAGCGCGCCTGAGCAAATACGCCGAACGCGAACGTCCTAACCGCCGATTACTTCTTGGCGGAGTCCATGACGGATGTCGTCGGTGACGCAGTCGGATTGGCCGCGCGGAGACTGTCGACGATCTTGCGGATCGCGTCGTAGTTCAATCCTCCGGAGTACATCTTGTCGCCGATCACAAGCGTCGGCGTCGAGGATACGCCGCGTTCGACGCCCGCGGTTCGGTTGGCTTCGATGCGAGGCAGGTTTTTCTGCGAATCGAAACAGGTCGTGTACGCCGCCATGTCGAGACTGATCGCCTTCGCATACTGATCGAACAGTTTGCGCGGATTGCTCGTCGCCTGCGTATTCCAGTCGAACTGCCCGGCAAAGATCGCGTCGTGCATTTCCCAGAACTTCCCCTGATCGGCCGCGCATGACGCCGCGAGCGAGGCCGCCATCGTGTTCTGGTGTATCGGCAGCGGGAAGTCGTAGTAGCGGAAACTTGCCAGACCCGCATCGACGATGCGGTTGCGAAGATCGGGCTCGGTGACCGAGGCGAAGTTGCCGCACCCGGGACACTCGAAATCGGCGAATTCGAGGATGGTAATCGGCGCGTTCGGATCACCGCGCAGATACCCTTCCGCTTTCGGAAGCGGCGTGCCGGCGGGCAGCGTAATGGGCTTGGGCTTGGCGCCGTTGACGGCGTACCAGATGCCGCCGCCACCGGCGGCGATGAGCGCGACCAGCACGACCAGAAACGGTGTGCGCGATTTGGTGGGCGTTGCCTTTACCACTCGATCTCCTCGTCGTCGTCCGGCGACCAGCCGGAGGGTTCCCATGTGCCTTCATCCGCCTGCCGAGCTTCGTCCACCAGGCGCCGATGATCGGCAACTTCCGGTGTGTCGTAGGTGCAGCGGACCTCGTAATGAAACAACTCGCTGCGCACGTCGCCGATCAGTTTCATCAGCTCGCCGGCGTGTCCAAGCAGCGTTCCGTCGGCGTCCAGGGTACGGATTCGCTCTGCCAGCGCGCGCAGCAACGCCCGCAGCGTCTCGGCGCGTTGGTCATCGTACGTATCGTCGGCCATCCGTGCTCCCCGTCCCGAGCAGAAGTTATGACAAGCGTGGTAAGCTAGGCGGAACACCGCGCCATGCGCCATCCTGCCAACGCGCGCGCAGCGAAACTCATGACTGGC
Source organism: Gemmatimonadales bacterium (assembly GCA_038319245.1). Taxonomy (GTDB): domain Bacteria; phylum Gemmatimonadota; class Gemmatimonadetes; order Gemmatimonadales; family Gemmatimonadaceae; genus Gemmatimonas. The sequence goes on along the minus strand of JBBQDB010000009.1, from coordinate 30,143 downwards.
GCGTCATCTTTCACGAGTGGCGCCACTAGGAAAGCGGGGGCCGCTCGGGTTAAATTCCGCAGGTCGACGGACAGTCCGTTGATGTAGTCGAGTTTCGACGTATCACCCAGAGGAAATGGTTAAGCCCAAGCTTCGTCCGCGTCGTGATGCCGTGGTGCCCTCAGCGTACCAAGAGGCCCGCGACGAACTGTTCCAGCAGATCATGCAGTGTGGTGTCATCGGATGTCATCCCGACGACCAGAAGGAGTGGTTTGACGCGACTCTTCAGTACCTGTCCGGTCGGTACCCCGAGATCAAGTCGCCGGAGATGTTGGAGTTGCGCACCCTCGGAGAGCGCTTCGCCCAGCCCACGAAAAAGCAGGTTCAGGAAGCCGCGACCGTCTAACGGTGGCGGCTCGGTTGCTTGTCGAATCCTACGATCCGGCAGCACCGATCCTCAAAGCAGTTGCGACCCGAACGCCTTCGCTTCCGCGAAGGCGTTCGTTGTTTTGCCGCTACGCCAACTCCGGCTCACGAACTCGCTCTCGCCAGAGCATCAGCGTGTAGTCAATCGTCGCGCCAATGCCCAACGCGGCCACGAGCCACACCAACGGCGTAACCAGCGGCGGCTCGAGCAGGACAGCCAAGAAGCAGACCAATTGCATGCCGGTCACCACCTTGCCGATCGGTCGTGCTCTGAACGCGATTGGCCGCAGCCAGCTGACATTGCGCGCCACAAACCAGCCGATGATCGACATCACGTCGCGAAACAGAATCGCCACGGCCTGCCACGCGCGCAATTCACCGTCGGCGACAAAGCTGGCCACGACCGCGAGTACGAAGAACCGATCGGCGACCGGGTCGATGAGCGCGCCCACGCGAGTCATGCTCTGCGTGCGTCGGGCTAACCAGCCATCGAGGAAGTCGGTCAGCGACGCGACACCGATGAGTGCCAGTCGTGTCGGGGCGGCATCAGTCGCGACAAATCCAAACGCCAGCGCAACGCGCGACGTCGACACGAGGTTCGGTAGTGTGAACAGCGTGGCGCGGGCCATGACGGAAGATACCCACGCGTGACCGCGGGGTGCCAGCGCGATGGCGGCGGCGTTAATCTCCGCCCATGAGCGTGCCGCAGGGTGTTGCCGTCGTGCATCTGATCGCTGAATTGACGGGCATTGCTCCAGCGCAGCTGCATGATGCCGCGTTGCTTGGTGGATTGCTCATTGCCGCCGCCGGCGCGGCCGGCCTGCACGCGGCGGCGCCGCCCCTGCTTCGCTCGGATTCCACGCGCGGCGTTGACGCGCTGCTGCTCCTCGAAGGCGGACACGCCACGCTGCACAGCCAAGCGAGCCGTCGCACGCTCCTGCTCGACTTGCTGGTACCCGAGCCGGTCGAGCTCGCGCGTGCACTCGAAGTCTTTACGCGACGCCTCGCACCAGCCGCAGTCGCCGCCGAACGGCTCATTCGGTTGAGCGCGACCACATGACGCGGGTTCGCGACCACATGACGCGGGTTCGTGACCACGGTCCCGGAAGGCGTGCCGTCACGAGGACGTCGCGGTGAGCGTCGACTTTCCGAATCTGCAGATCACGGAGCAGTTCACGCCGCTGTTCCTGCTCGTCTCGGTCCTGATTCTCCTGTGGGACATCGTACTCGCCGGCTGGATTGCGGCGCGACGCGAAGCCGCGCCCGCGTTTGCGCAACTCAGTGGCCTCTGTGGGCTGTTGGTCGCGCCGGCATTGGTGGTCGCCTTGGCCACCGGTACCGAAGCTGGCTCGCGTACGATCTCAGGGATCTCATGGCTGCTCCCCGCGATCGCCTGTCTGTTCGTCGTGCAAGTGCTCTACGCGCTGGTCGCACGTCTCGTATCGTCGGTCGTGGCGCTGCCGATCCTGTTGTACGATATCGCCGTGGCTACGATCACCGTCGGCGACTATCTCGTCGCCCAACACGGCTCCGCACCGGCAGGCCTTCAAGCCGCCGTAGCGGCCCGCGACGCGGTACTCGGCATGACGATCGGTCGCGCAGCGCTCGCTTCACCATTCGCGCTGGTGGCTCCGATGATCGCGCCGGCGTATCAGGCGCGGTGGCGCTTGTCGGCCGTTACACGAGCCAGCTTTGTGCTCACCGCGACGATTCTCACGACCCTGCTGGTGCTTGAATGGCCGCGCGGCCTTGGCGCGGTCCGTAGCTATGAGGCGTACCTGAACGAGTCGGTGCAGCCACGACCCGCCAACGACTTCGCCCTCGGTGTGCACTTGTTTCCGATCCTCGGCGGGCCGCCTCCCGCACGCGCTGCGGCGGCCGATCTCGCCTTCGCTCGCACGGTGCAGCCGGAGATTGTGTTGATCACGCTCGACGACGACGGCGCGCGCGCGAGCGCACTCGACTCGCTGTCACAGAGCCTTGAGCTTTTACGCGACGACCATGTGCGCATCGCAGTCGCTCTCTCCGTCAGCGCACAGCCATCGCCGCAGGACGATCTTGATCGCTTCGCAGCCATCGAGCGCGTGCTCGTTCGCGTAAAGCCCGATGTGCTCTTCCCTGCACTCGGCGGGCCACTCCCCTCCGTGCTGCGTGGCCCCGCGCCGTCGCTTGTCTGGTGGAAAGCGCTCGAAGCACGAACGGCGCAGCTCGTCGCGCAGAACCGCCCGCGCACCGTCATTGGCTGGGCCGCCGCGCGCGTCGATGCGACCGACAGCGCGATGTATGCCTGGGCGGCGATGCCGACGTCACCCGTGCGTGTGTTGGGCGCCGTCACGTATCCCTCGTTCTCCGGGCTGCCCGCAGTCGACGCACGGCTGCGCGCGCTCGAACGCTGGTATGCGACCGCGGCCAATGCCGGCGGCGCAGACCAAGTGCATTGGTTGGTTAACGTCGGCGGCCTGCCGCACGCGCACGGCGACCTCGCACAGGCCGCCGCCATTCGCCACACGATCGCGTGGGGCTCGCGCCGATCGTGGATCAATGCCGCAATCGTCGGAGAGCCCGCCGACTACGACGGCGGCCTTGGATTACGCGCCGCCAACGGGCGTGAACGACTGGCGATGCAGCGCGTGCGAGACCTCGCTAAGTCGCTACGGGACGGGCGCTAGTCGTACTCTTTTGCCCCAAGCGCCGTGCGCTTGCCGCCGTTTACGGCATTCGGCCACGCACGACGCCCTCAACGACACGCGCCGGATCGAAGTAGCGCTGCGCGATCCGCTGCACGTCGTCACCGGTCACTGCGCGAATGCGCGTCTCGAACTCGCGCAGCTCATGCAGCCCTTCGCCAAAGAGCCATGCGTCAACCATGTCGCCGAGAACACTGCCACCCGATTGCTGCGCGATGGCGTGCGTGCCGATGAGATAGCGTCGTGCGCGCTCCAGCTCCTCGGCAGTCGGCGGCGCGGCGCGCAGTTTGGCGAACTCGGAGAGCAGACCGGCGCGCGCTTCGTCTTCCCGCGCAGGAGACGTGGCAATGTACGCCGCAAAGCTGCCGCTCTCACGGCGCTCGACGGGATACGCCATCACCGTGTACGCGAGTGATTGCTTGTCGCGCAGCTGTTCGAAGAAACGACCGCCGAGTCCACTCGCAATCGCAGAGAGCACGTGCGTCGCGAAACGTGCGGGGTCGCGTCGCGTCGGTCCTGGAAAGAGCAGTGCGAGCGCGGTCTGCTGCTTCTCGCGGGCGTCGTCGACCGTGAGGGCGACATCGGTCCACGGCATCGACGTCGGCGCGACGTCGTCCTGCCACGTGAGCTGATCAAACTCGCGCCCGCAAAGCGCCGCGACATCGACCGGATCGACATTGCCGACCACTGCAATCACCGACGCGGCGTTCACGATATGGCTGGCGTGAAACGCTCGTGCTTCGTCCGCATTGATCGTCGCCAACGATTGGTCCGTGCCGATGACCGAGCGCGCATACGGATGTGTGCCGTACGCCGCCGCCGTCGCGAGGCGCATGGGCCACCGAAACATGTCGTCGCGCATGCGTGCGACTTCAGCGATAGCGAGCGTCCGCTCGGTCTCGACGCCATCAGCGGGAAACGTCGCGTGTTGCAGCACGTCCGCGAGCAGTTCGGTGGCCACCCCAAGATGGCGCGTCGGGATAGACAGAGACCATCCGAGACTCTCGAGCGACGCGCTTACGCCGATGCTCGCCCCCAACTCTTCCGCCGCTTCGGCGATGCGTGCGCCGCTGCGCCACGACGTGCCCTTGAGCATCGACTGCGCCGTCAGACGCGCGAGTCCTTCTCGACCCGGTGCCTCGACGCAGCTGCCGCCACGTTGATAGATGCCGATGTTCGTAATCGGTGCGCCTGGACGCGGCAGAATGAGCAGCGGCACCCCCAGCGCGGTTTCGTACACATGCACGCCATCGATCACCCGTACCGCTTTCGGCGTAGCATGCACCGCGGCCGCGCTGACTGTCGGTACCGAGAGCGGTGACGGCATCTCGGGGGCAGGCAGTACACTGCTGCCGACGCCTTCGACATCGCGCAACAGCAGTCGGAGTACATCGGGATCCGCCGCCAACGGCTCGCTACCTGTTGGTCGATACGAGACGATCGACACCTGCGCTGGATCGAGATGCCGTTCCATCGCACCGTGCAATTGATCGGCGCGCATCGACATCACGCGGTCGTAATAGTTCGCGCCGACGTCGAGTCCACCGTCCGCTTCCCACGTCGCGAGATACGACGCTTGACCATCCATCGACTCGAGGCGGCGGAGCCAGCGCGCTTCGGTGATGCGCTGCGCGCGGACGATTTCGCTGGTCCGAAAGCCCAAGGTGCGGGCCGCCTGCACTTCACGCCAGAGCTGTACGGTGGCGTCGAGCGCGTGCGCAGTTGGCGCTTCTGCACCGGTGACAAAGACACCCACGTCGCCTGCCGTATAGTTCCACGCCGATACCGACGAGGCAAGCTGTCGCTCGCGTACCGCGCGATACAGTCTCGAAGCGCGGCCGGTACCCAACGCGACGCCGGCAAGATCGAGCGCGGCGCTGTCAGGATGCGTGATGTCCGGTGCGCGCCAGCCGAACGCGAGCTGCTGCTGCGCGATGTCGCCGGTCCAGTCACGCAAACGGAAGCCGGGCAGTGTCGACTCGACGGGCCCAGGTGCGCGCGCGGGGACACCGCTGTCCATCGCGCCGTGTCGCTGCAGGACTTCGCGCCGCACGATCTCCGGATCGACGTCGCCGACAATTGACAGAATCGTGTTGGACGGTCGATACCAGTAGCGATAGAACGCCATCAGTTGATCACGCGTCAATGCACGCAACGCGTCTTCCTCGCCGATGCGCCAGCGTCGAATCCGATGGGCATCATGCAGCAGTGCATACAGTGACTCGATCGCAACGGCATGCGGCGAGTCGCGCTTACGTTTCGCTTCCTGGATGATGACTTCGAGCTCGCGCCCCAGCTCGTCGGCATCGATCACCGAATTCGCGTAGGCATCGAACTGAATGTCGAGCCCCTGCGCGAGCGCGGCAGACGGCAACACCGTGTAGTAGCTGGTGTGGTCGTAGATCGTATGCGCGTTGAGGTAACCACCGTTCGCTTTTGTTTCACGCGCGATGTCGCCCACACCGCGACGCGGTGTCCCCTTGAAGAACATGTGTTCGAGCACGTGCGCAATGCCGACGATGTCGTCGGTCTCGTCGAAGTAGCCGGCCTTCACATACGTCACGATTGCGACCACCGGCGCCGACGTGTCTCGGCGAATGAGCACGGTCAGCCCGTTGGGAAGGACTTCACGATGCGTATCGGTGTGCAAGGCGAGTGCGTCGCGCTTGGTTGAGATGGTGCTCGCAGTCATGGACGCGCTGGCGAAGGGATGGTCGCAGCTGGTGCCGCGCCCGAATTCGGTGTCGCGGCGTTCGTCCGCGACGAGGTGGAGTTGGATGATGCGGGAGAGGAGACACACGCGGACCAGTCTCCAGCTCCAGCGCGCTCGCTCCAGCGTTGCGCTTCTTCGACACGACCGAGTCGCACGAGTGCGCAAGCCAGAAAGCCTTGCGCCAGCTGATCGGTTGGATCGAGCTGCAACGCACGCACGTAAAAGCGGCGCGCGACGTCGGTATTCCCATCCGCAAGCAGGACCGACGCCATTTCGCGGTTGGCCATCGCAGTGCCGGGCCCGATACGAATAGCGGTATCGAGAAATCGGCGTGCCGCGGGAAGGTCGCCGTCTTCGCGCGCCAAACGGCCCAGAAAGACCAACGCGCGTGCATCGTCAGGGTGTGCCTTCGCGGCGCGCGCAAACGCGAGTCGCGCGACTTCCCGCGCATCGCGCTGATACGCCTCGACGCCCTGCGCGTAATCATCGACGGCGCCGCGCGGCGAGAGGGCGTACCACGCACCGGCGCCGCCGAGCAAAACAACCACCACCGCGGCAAGAATCAATCCGGCCGGCAGTGAGAATCGGCGTGGCGCGAGATGGTCGCCAAGTGGCGGAAGCGGAGTTGAAGTCGGCGACATCGATGGCGGCGCGATGGATGGTCGCGCGACCGCTGGTGTCGACATCGCGGGCCCCGCGTTCGACGTCCGCGTGGACACTCCTACCTCGGCCGCACGTTCGGTCGCGACCTGAACCTGGTCGAGCGCCGCAACGGCGCTCTCGAGCGCACGAATCACGGCGGTACCCGTCGGGCGGTCCGTCGGCGACGAGTGGAGCGCGACGAGCACGTATGCCTCTTCGAGCGACAAGAGCCCGAGTCTCCGCGCTTCGCCGACGAGCGCTTGTCCGTCCATGTCGATGCGACCGATACAGGCTTGCAGAACACTGGCCGCAGCGGGCCACGCGCGGACGTCCGGTGTCTGTTCGACCGGAGCAAAACCCGCGCCGTCGGCTATCAGAGGGGCGAAAACGACTCGCGCTGCGTCGAGCGCAGCGCGAACGGCCATCGGATCAGCGTGCGTCACGGACGCATCATCGCATGCGCGCGTGTTTGCGCGAGATCATCACCGAATGATGCGCAGCAAGCCGGCATCGGCACTGCCGCGGATGAACGCTTCGGGCGCATGCGCCGCGATGCAGTTTCCGGTGGCACCGTAGTGACGGCGCGCTTCGGTCGCCATGTACTGATCCAACGGACGCCCCGCATCGCGCATGTCACGCAGCGCGAGCACGATCTCCTCCCACGTGCCTTCGAACGCGCTCCCATCGCGCATCAGCACGCGATGCGGCCCTTCAGACGCCATCACATCCGCAACGACCGACTCGGCCTGCTGCTGATGGGCGAGCCCTGTCAGCAGCGAGCCAAGCGTTTCCAACTGAGACTGCGCCTGCGTCAGCTGTGCGTTTTCCTGCTCCGCGACACTCTGCTCCACCTCGGCCAGCAGCTCATCGATGGCGTCCGGCTCACCCGCCAGATCCACTAAACGCGCTTCCCACGGCCGCAATTCCGGATCGTCATCACCCAACCGATACAGCGTCTTCTTGAGCTCCATCAGCCGCCAGATGCCGAGTTCGTCCCAATGATCGTCCGGCGTCGTTTTGTCGAATTCCGCGATGGCGGCATCGAGCTCGCTGCTGTCGTAGAGTAAATTCGCGAGATACACTCGGGCTTCCGCGAATTCCGGATCGAGCGTCAGCGCTTGGCGCAACGCCACAACGGCTTCTGCGTCATTTTCGAGGCGATGTTGTGCGTACCCGATACACGCGGCGGCTTCTGCCGAGTCCGGAGCTTGCGCCGTTGCGCGTTCGAAAAAGGTGAGCGCCTGATCGACGTAGCCTTCACGAAAGAGTGCGCGACCGATCTGCAGCATGAGGTCGACGTCATCATCGTAGCCAAGCGCGATCGTGCGATCGAACGCACGGATGCCTTGATCCACCATCCCAAACTTGAGCAGTACTTCACCGAGTCCGGCGAGCGCGTCTTCGTGTTCGGGGTCGAGCACCAGCGATTCCTCGAAGCTGCGTCGGGCCCACGCGAATTCTTCGCGGGCCAAGCGCGCGTATCCCACGCCGACGTGCAATTCCACGGCGGCGGGATAAAGCTTCAATCCCTCGCGGAGCATATCGAGCGCCTCATCGTACTGTCCCTCGTTGTAGAGGGCGTGGGCGCGCTCGTCGTATTCCTCGGAACTCAGGAACGGAGTGGACATCTCGATGCAATCCTCCGGAGCGGGCGGGTTACCGGATACTACCGTGCGCTGCGAAAATCGTTCAACTCGCGGCCGGTGTTCTCAACAGGAATTGCCGGTCATGTACGACCCTAACTTCGGTGTCAGGTGGTCAGTTCCTCCAGTAAAGGTGTACAGGGAGTCAAGACGCGGCATGCCCTGCGACAGCCGCGACCACGAAGGTCAGGAGCGCATCATCGCGTGCGGTGCGGGGACACGGTCGCTACCGCTCGTACTTGAAGACGCTCGCAGCGTCACTAACGCCACCGCAATCTCGGCGGCGAGCGCCGCATTGGCCTCGAGCAACGCCAAGTTGGCGTGCACCGAGGCACCGTTTGTACGCGCCTGCACATCGGCGAGAAGAAATGGCGTCACGGCGGCGCCACGTATGCCCTGTGTGGCTGCGTGCGCCAATGCGGCAGTGGTGGCCGACTCGACCAGCGCTGGATCGAGCGCTGCATGAGCCGGTGGCGCCTGCACAATCAGCATCGCGCCTGGTCGCCCGAGTGCGCGATGAGCCAGCCACGCACGCGCGATCTGCGTTGCGCTATCGGCCCGCGCATTGAGCGGAAGGCCCGTCGTCGTGGTAAAGAAGCCCGGTAGTTCGCTGGTGCGATAGCCGACCACCGGCACCCCGAGGGTCTCCAGACGCTCGAGCGTAGCCGGCAGGTCCAGTATGGATTTCGCACCGGCGCAGACCACGATCACGGGTGACCGAGAGAGCTCGACGAGGTCAGCCGATTCGTCGAACGGCGCGGCGCGGTGCACACCACCGATCCCGCCCGTCGCGAATACGTCGATGCCGCCTAAGGCAGCGAGCACCAACGTCGCCGCGACCGTCGTTGCGCCATCCGCACCGTCCGCCATGGCCATCGCGAGATCGCGCGCCGACAGCTTGCGCACACCGTCCCGCGCCAAAAACCGCTCCATGGCGTCGCGGTCCAGCCCGAGCGACGGAACGCCCCGGACGACCGCGGTGATCGCCGGCGTGGCACCCGCCAACTCGACAGCCCGCGTCATGCGATCGGCTGCTTCGCGATTGAACGGCGGAAGCAGCCCCTGCGCCAACACCGAGCTTTCGAGCGCGACGACGGCGCCGCCGTGCGTGAGCGCGGCTTCGATGACGTCGGTGCTACACAGAAGCTGCAGGGCAGGAGCCACGCCCGATTGTATAGCGAGTGCTCTTTGCCTGCAACCACGGATTGATCGCGATTGCGCAATCACGGCAATCTGCGGCGACGACGCAAAAAAACGGCGCTCCGCATTGGCGAAGCGCCGTGTCATTTGGTGTGAAGTGACGCCGAGTGGACCGCGGACGATCAGGCCGTCGCGTCGTCGAATCCGTCGCTCTTTTTCGATTCGACCAACTCCCAATCCTTGGACGTCGGATCGTACACCGCCATGATCTTGATCGTCTCACCAGGCCACACGTCGAAGACCTTCCCCGTGTTCTGATACACCTTGATCTCGTGACCGTCCTCGAACTTCAGGATGATCAGCGGGTAGGCCGTGTTGCTGTACTGCTTGCGCAGTTTTTTCGGCGGATGGCCGGTCGGGAGGCTCATGCAATTCTCGGTCAGGGGTCACTGGAAGTGACACAAAATTGGTCACGACACGCGCAACGCGCCAGCGCTCACGTCACGGTCGACGTCACACCGGCAAATCGCTGCCAACGGTTGGTGGCCAGAATGTCGTCGATGGCCCCCACGCATGTCGCGAGTTCCGCGTCGGTCGTGTAAAAGTGCGGCGCGACGCGAATACCGGCACCCGGCCGATAGTCGATGACGATGTCCTCAGCGAGCAACGCGCGCGCCACCTCGGCCGCATGCGGCACGGCAAAGGCGATGGTGCCGCCACGTTGCGCAGGGTCGCGCGGCGCATGCACCCGCCAGCCGCGTTCGTCGGCCTCGCGTACCAGCCACGCCGTTTGTCGCACGCTTTTGGCGCGAACCTCCTCGATCCCCGCCTCGAGCACGATGCGCGGGCCTTCGAGTCCGGCAAACAGAGCGGGCACGGCCGGCGTGCCGGCTAACCACCGCCAACCGCCCGACGCGTAGTCCATCCGATCCGCGAACGCGAACGGCGCGCGATGCGCCTGCCACCCCGTCAACGCCGGGGCAAATTGCGCGGATGCACTTGGCGATGCATACAAAAAGCAGCCACCCGGCCCGCCGCACAGCCATTTGAGCACGCCGCCGCATAGAAAGTCGACGCCGAGCGCCTGCACATCCACGGGGATGACGCCAACGCTGTGGTATGCGTCGAGCGCAACCAACGCACCGACGCTGCGCGCTTTCTCACAGATGGCCATCGCATCGAGGATGAACGCGGACCGGAACAGCACATGCGAAATCGCCACGAGCCGCGTCCGCGTCGTGATCGCGTCGAGCAGCCGCTGCACATCGATCCCGATCTCATCGTCGCTCGGCACGACGGTCACGCGCGCGCCCAGTCGCGGTGCGAGCGCGTCGTAGGCATAGCGGACCGAGGGAAAGTCGAGCGCGGTCATCACGATCTCGTTGCGCTCTGTGGGATAGTCGAGCGCGGTGAGAATGCTGCTCATGGCCTGCGTCACGGTTGGCACCATGACCACCTCGCCGCCCGACGCGCCAATGAGCGGCGCGATACGATTGCCCATCGTCACCGGCATCTCCCACCACCCTTCGGCCCACGCGCGGACCCCGCGTGTTTCCCACTGCGTCGCGTACGCCTGCAGTTGGCCCGAGACGGACTTGGGCATCGCGCCCAAGGAATTCGACACGAGATAGGTCGAGGTCGCGAGGATCGGAAACTCGTCGCGAAAGCGCAGCAAAGGGTCGGACACGGAGCTTGGAGCCAAGGTGAATGACGCACGACTGACGCACAACTGTGCTCGCGTCGCGTTGGAAGGCACGATCGTTGCACAACAGCTGGACAGTACTCACGAGCGACCGAAGCTGCACGTCGAACCTTTACCATTGGAGCGCATCATGCGCCTGTTCCCCACCTCGCTTTCGTCGGCCGCACTGTTGCTGGGCATTCTTGCCGCGCCGGCCGTCGCCTCCGCGCAGAATGCGCTGCCCGTAGCGGTAACCGTCACGGCTGAGCCCGGCGTGGTGTCCAGCACCGTCGTGCCGTCTTCCGTCGCACCGTCGATTCTGACCCCGTCCACGGTTACGCCATCGTTTGCGAATGCGCCGCGTGGTGTCGCGGTTTCACGCCACACCGCGCCCATCGACTCGACCGTGCCGCCGCTACCGGCGCCCGCTAACACGAACAAGGGGAACACCGCACTGATGCTTACTGGCGTTGCGGCGGTGATTGTCGGCGCAATTGTCGGCGGCAACTCCGGTACGCTGATTGTCGTCGGTGGTGCGATCATCGGCGGCTTCGGACTATACCGCTATCTCAACAACTAACGGTCCAGACCGATCCCTCGGCTGCCAAAGAGACCCGACCAATGGTAAGGGCGCATTCCCTCGCACACCGAAAGCTGATCGACGCGCGAGGACGATGCGCTTCTATCAACTAACGCTCGGCTGCATTGGCACGAGTTCGCTCGGGCGACGTGTGCCCTTCGCCGCACGTACCCGGTCGCGACGCTCTTCCATCGCACGGTAGAGCACCGGCAGCACGAACAGTGTCAGCAACGTGCTGGTGATCAAACCGCCGATTACGACGCTCGCGAGCGGACGCTGGACCTCGCTGCCGGCGCTGGTGGACAAGGCCATCGGCACAAATCCAAGGCTGGCCACGAGCGCGGTCATCAGTACTGGGCGCAGCCGGTCCGCAGCGCCTCGTCGCACGCGCGACAGCACGTCGTGTCCGTCATGTTCGTCGTGCCGTAAATGGTTGAGGTGTTCGAGCAGCACAACGCCGTTGAGCACGGCAATGCCGAACAACGCAATGAACCCGATACTCGCAGAAAGATTGAGATTGAGCCCGCGCAGCCAGAGGGCCGCGATGCCGCCGACAAGAGCGAACGGCACGTTGGAGAGCACGAGCAGTGCCTGCGGGATGGAGCGGAACGAGAGGTACAACAAGCCGAGAATGAGTAGCAAGGCCGCCGGCACAACGATGGAGAGTCGCCCCATCGCCCGCTGTTGGTTTTCGTATTGCCCGCCCCACTCGAGAAACACTCCGCTCGGAATCGCAATGTCGCGCGCAACACGCCGCCGCACCTCCTCCACGAAGCTCCCCAAGTCGCGCCCACGCACGTTGCTCAGCACCAGCGAACGACGCTGCGCATCCTCGTGGCCGATCAACTCGGGGCCAGTGCTGATGGTCACGTCGGCGACCGCGGAGAGCGGAAGCACCTCTCCGCCTGGTGCACGAATGGTGAGTGCCGCAATCGCGGTCGCATTCTGACGCGACGCGTCCGGCAAACGCACGACGATGCTTACGCGCCGGAATCCATCGATCCACTCCGCCGCCGTCTGCGAACCCATCGCGAGCTCGATCGCATCGCGGACATCCGCGACGGAGAGCCCGTATTGCGCCAGCGCTTCGCGTCGCACCTGCATGCGCACCTGCCCACTGCCTTCCGCGATCTCGACGCCCACATCAGCTGAACCCGGCGTGCTGGCCACCACTCGACGCAACCGCTCCGCGAAAGCGGCGTTCTGCTGCAAATCGGGACCGACGACTTTGATGCCGAGGTCCGTCTTGATGCCGCTCTCCGCTTCGTCGAGGCGCATCGCCAACGGCTGCGTAAACGAGATCCACAGGCCGGGCACATTGGCCAGCGCCGAGTCGAACGCCGCGATCAATCCTTCGCGATCGTGCGCGGTCGTCCACTCACTGCGATCCTTGAGAATGACGTACATGTCACCCTCGAACAGGCCCATGGCCTCAGTCGCGAGATCGGGGCGACCTTCTTTCGTGACGACCGTGACGACTTCGGGGAAGCGTTTGACAATCCGCTCGGCCGCTGTCGACAGCTTGGTCGCGTCGTCGAGCGCGACACTCGGCAGTCGACGCGTGTTGATGAGAATCGACCCTTCATCAAGCTTGGGCATGAACTCGGTGCCGATGCGCGTCAACGAGCCGACGGACACGACGACAAGCACCAGCGCGACGGCGACCACGGTGCGAGGGCGTTCCATCACCGCGTCGAGCGCGCGCGCGTACGCAGCGGTGAGTTTCACAATCCACGGTGCCGTGGTCGCGGTGCCACTGCGCAAGGCCCATGCGCTGACCGCGGGGACGTAGGTCAGCGCGAGCAGCAGCGAGCCCAGAACGGCGCACACGACGGTGAACGCCATCGGTTTGAACATCCGTCCTTCCATACCGTCGAGCGTGAAGATCGGAATGTAGACGGCGACGATGATTGCAATGCCGAACAGAATCGGACGGCCGACTTCGACGGCGGCGTTTTCAAAAAGATTGAGCCGATGGGTGTCCTTGTGATTCTCGATGCGACGGATGAACGACTCGATCATTACAATCGATGCGTCAACGATCAACCCGAAGTCGAGCGCACCGAGGCTCATGAGATTCGCCGAGTAGCCGAAGATCGCCATACCGCTGAACGCCACCAGCATTGAGAGCGGAATGACGGAGGCGACAATCAACGCCGCACGCACGTTGCGCAGAAAGAGAAACAACACGGCGATGACGAGAATGCCGCCCTCGATCAGATTCTTCACCACGGTGTGCGTGGTCCGATCGACCAGCTCCGTCTGATCATAAAACGGAGTCAGGGTTACGCCTTTGGGGAGCGTCGCACGGATCTCCTCCACGCGCGACTTCACGTCGCGAATCACTTGTTTCGAATCGGCGCCCTGCAGCTTGAGCACCATGCCGCTCACCACTTCGCCGCGGCCGTCTTTGGTGACGGCGCCGTTGCGCGGTAACGCCCCAAGTGCAACGGTCGCCACATCGCCGATGCGAACGGGCGCACCGCCCTGTGCGCTGACCACGATGCGCGCGACGTCGGCGACGGAATCGACGCGACCGAGTCCGCGCAGCGTGTACCGCTCACCACCTTGTTCGAGGTAGCTGCCGCCGAAGGCGAGCGCATTGCGTGCGAGCGCGGCGTTGATGTCCGAGACCGTCAGCCGTCGCGCGGCAAGGCGTACCGGGTCGACTGTCACATCGATACGTTCGGTCAGTCCACCCCACGAGTTCACCTCCGAAACGCCAGGCACAGTACGCAGTCTCGGACGCACGGTGTAGTCGTGCAGCGTCTTGAGCTGCGTGGCTGAGAGCGAATCGCTCGACAGCACGTACTGATACAACTCACCCATCGGAGTCGATACGGGACCGAGCGTCGGTTCGATACCAACGGGCAACGCACCCTTCGCGTCGCTGAGGCGCTGCTGCACGAGCTGTCGTGCGAAGTAGACGTTCGTGCCATCGGGGAACGGCACAGTGATCAGCGACAAACCGAATTTCGATGTCGAGCGGACGCTTTGTGCGCCGGGTACACCCATCAACGTCGATTCGACGGGATACGTCACCAAGCGTTCGACATCCTCAGGTGCCATTCCCGGCGCGACGGTGATGACTTCGACTCGTGTGCCCGTCAGATCGGGAAATGCGTCGAACGGAATGCGTTGCAGCGCAAAAAGTCCGCCGGCCGCGAGGGCGAGCACCGCCATGATGACGATGCCTTTCCGGTGCAGCGCAAAGTGAAGCAGCGTACGCATCGGTTACTCCGCTGCGCCAGCGGTGCGACGCTTGAGCAGCTCTGCTTTCGCGATCGCGGCGCCGTTTGCGATCACTTGGCGACCGACCGCGAGTCCGGCCATGATTTCGACCTGCTTCGCCGAACGACGCCCGACCCGAACCGGCACGGCTTCGAGAAACAGCCCTGCACCGCGCTGCGCGACCGCAATGACGATCGTATCGCCGTCGAGTGCCTGCACCGCCGCCGCGGGCACCACGACCGCAGTCGTACCGCCCGCGCCCAAGATTTCCGCTTGCGCGAACGATTCAGCGCGCCCGATGCCCGCGCCCGCGCGTGGCGCCGCGAGGACTTCGATGGTGCGTGTGAGCGTATCGACAGTTGGCGCGATACGCGTGACAGTCGCTAGATGATGCTGTGTTGGGTCATCGGTCAGTGTGTAGCGCACCTCGCTGCCGACGCGCACGCCGTGCGACGCCGCTTCGCCGAGTCGCAGTTGCAGGAGCAAGCGCGAGGGATCCGCCACAGTGACCAATTGCACGCCTGGCAAGACGACGGCGCCCGGCTGCGCCTCACGTGCGACCACGACGCCTGCGACGGGCGTACGAATCAGAACATCGTGCGTGTCGACATCCTTGGGCATCGGTCCGTCGCCCACGAGGTGATTCACGAGCCCAGTCGCACGATCCAATTCCGCAACGGCTTGTTCGTACATCGCATCGGCGGTCGTGCGTGCCGCGAGCGCGCGCTCCAATTCCGCGCGTGACAGCGCCTTCGCGTCGACCAATCGCTGGGCCCGGTCCGCCGCGCTGCGCGCCAGTGTGCGTTCGGCATCCGCCGTAGTACGCTGCGCCTCCGCCCGCGCGAGACCGCTTCGCGCGTCCATGATTTCATGACTGTGGATCATCACCAGCACGTCACCGGCACGCACCATGTCACCAACGCGCACGAGTACCCGCGTGATGCGACCCTCGGTAATGGAACCGATGGTTTGCACGGCCGCCGGATCAAGCATCAATCGCGCCGGAGCGATTGTCGACATCTGCCACGCGACACTGCGCGACGTGTCGTAGGTGAAGCCGGCAATGGCTACAGCGTCACGCGTGAGCGTGATGGTATCGACCGGCGCCGCAGTCTTTTTCG
Source organism: Gemmatimonadales bacterium (assembly GCA_038319245.1). Lineage (GTDB taxonomy): Bacteria > Gemmatimonadota > Gemmatimonadetes > Gemmatimonadales > Gemmatimonadaceae > Gemmatimonas. The sequence continues at coordinate 14,300 of JBBQDB010000009.1, read as the reverse complement.
CCGTAGGCGGCGTCTCGGCGTTGCCGCGAGCGCACGCAGCGGCGATGACGGACAGTGCCAGGGAAATCGCAGAGCGAGATAAGCGCATGATCACGAGCCGTGTGGGAGCGAGGTAAGCAGCGGAAGGTCCAGCGGTCCATCGGCATCCAGACGCGCGCCGATCGCACTTTCAAGCTCGAGCCGCGCCAACCACGCATCGGCAACCCAGCGCACGTTCGCCGTCATGGCGTCGGTGGCCGCGCGTTCGGCATCCAATAATTCCAGCAGCGAGGCTTGACCCTCGCGATACGCCGCACGCGCAATCGCCGACACCTCACGCCCTCGGACCGCGAAAGTCTGCGCCTCGTCGGCAAGCGCACGGACGGCGTTGTAGCGATGCAGCGCAGCCACCGCGTCCGCGGCGACGCCAACGAATGCTTCGTCGCGGAGCGCACGCGCGTCCGCCACCTCGCCGCGCGCCCGCTGCCGTGCGCCGTCGTTGCGATTGAAAATCGGAAACGGCACTGCCAGCCCGACCTGACCGGTGAGATAGCCGGCGGTTTCTTTGGTGCCACCTTGCAACTGCCAGTCGCCGAGTGCGCCGCGCCGCTCCGCGCCGAGTCGTGATTCCGCTTCGCGCACTGCCGCGTCGCGGCCGACGAGCTCCGGCCGCAACTGCTGTGCGAGACGCCGCACGGTCGCACTGTCCGGTGGCAACGGCATTGGCGGTCGCTCCAGCGCATCGAGGCTTGGAAGTTGATCGTCTGGAATACCGAGCGCCCGGGTGAGCTCAGCGCGCGCGCGCGCGCGATCACCATCGAGGGTCGCGAGTGCAGCGCGCGCTCGCCCCGATTCGAGCCGAGTGCGCAGCGCGATGCCCTCGGCCACGAAGCCTTCGCGGGCGCGCGTCGAATCGACCGTCGCGACTTCCGCGAGCGCCAAGGCCTGCGTCCGCGCGATGGTTAGCTGCGCCTCGGCAACCACAGCGCGCAGCCACGATCGCGCGACGCGTAACTCCGTGTCGCGATGCTCGACGACCGCGTCGGCTGTGGCGCGCTGTTGACCGTGCGTGCCGGCCTCGCGGAGCGCGAACCGACGACCGGTGACGTCGAAGGGTAGGTAGACGGTCGCAAAGACATCCGGCTGCAGCGGACTGCCAAGGTTTTCGCGGCGGACTTCCAAGGTGGGATTCGTGAACTGTTGCGTTTCGCGAACCCGACCGATGGCGATGTCCCGACGCGCATCCGCGACACGTGCGCCGGGTGCACTCGTGCGCGCAATCTCCAACGCCTGGCGTAGCGTCAGTGGTACGACGGTCACAGGCGCCGGAGCCACGGTGCTGCTATTCGGCGGTGTACTCGGCTGGCGCTGAGCACGAGCCGGCGCAGTCAGCGCGGCGACGCCGAACGTGATTGCCGACACGGTGCGAAGGGTGGCTTCGTTGATCATCGCGCATGGTAGCTCGCTCGCATGAACCGACTGTGAACGGCGGCAGAGCGTTCCATACGCGGCACGAGGTCGTACGGTGCGCGCACGACTGGCTCAATTCGTTCAAGAACGACGTCGGAGCAGCCGAAGAGTAGAACATGGCAGCGCAAGGGCGCCGCCTCGTGCAACACCTTCCGGACCACTGCGTGCCCGCTTTTCCGACGCCTTCGGCTAGCCACACTGCATTCACCTTTGAGCGGACCGATGCCGATCCGCTCCTTCGCATCCTGCGCGCCTATGATCGCGCGATTACCGCCTGCGAATCCTTCGATTTCCGTGCATCGCGCAGTGCCATCGGCACACTGCGGCTGGCGCTCGAACTCGACACTCCCGAGGCGCGCAGCTTCGATTCGCTGTATGCATGGTGCGAAACGGCCGTGGATAAACGCGATTTCATGGGACCGGCCCGCTGTCTCCGGTCACTGCGCGACGCGTGGTGCCGCGCAGCGCAGCCCATGCCCGTCACGCCGCGCGCGAATCTGCCCCTGTCCTGAACGTTTGCGGTCGCCCTACTCGCCGCCGCTCGACATTCGGGCACGCTACTCTCTGTAATCGCCTGACGCGGCATCCGGATCGTCACCAAAGTCCAACCGCGCGCGGCCGCGCGTGGCCGCGCGTGGGCCCGTTACGCCACGCTAGGTCATTGCCTGACGCGGCATCCGGATCGTCACCAAGGTCCCGACCGAGCGCGGCGACGCATCAATCGCAATCGTGCCGCCGTGCAGTTGCACGATCCACGACGCGATCGCCAGTCCAAGGCCGCTACCGTCGGCACGCAAGCGCCGAGCTTCGTCACCGCGAAAGAAGCGATCGAAGATCCGGGCACGTTCGGCAGTGGGAATGCCGATCCCGTCGTCTTCGACCTCCAACAGCACGGTGTCGCCATCGGCTTGCACGCGCAGGTCGACGTGCCCCCCGCGCTGGCTGTAGCGCAGCGCATTGTCGAGCAGAATCCCCAGCAATCGCCCAAGGAGTGTCGGCTCGGCACACGTCGGCGCTTCCTGCAGCACGCTTGCGGTGAGCGCGATGCCAGCCTGCGACGCGTCATGCTGCCACCGTTGCAGCTCGTCGGCCACCAGATCATCGAGATAAAGCGACGTGAATCGTTGGTGCGAGGCGCCTTCGCCTGCATCGGCTCGTGCGAGCTGCAGCAGTTCGTCTACCTGACGCGACATACGCAACAGATCCTCCTGCAGCTCGTTGAGCACGGGGGAGCCGTTACCGTTGCCTAGCGCGGCGACCTCCAATCGCGCACGCATGCGAGCGAGCGGTGTCCGCAGTTCGTGTGCGGCGTCTGCAAGAAATCGACGTTGCTGGAGCAATGCGCCATCGAGTCGTTCCAGCAAGCCATTGAAGGTCGTACCGAGACGGCCGAGTTCATCGGTCGGATCGTTGATCGGTAGACGTGCCCCACTCGCGGGCGCGATCTGCATCGCCGCGTCGGCCATACGCCCAACCGGCCGTAGCGTGCGTCCAGTCAGCCACCATCCCATCGCGGTCGCCAGCAGCACCACCCCTGGGATGCCAAAGAGGAACCAGCGGTCGATTTGCTGTTCGATCGCGTCGGTCGCCGCCGCGCTGGCATCGATGACCATCGTCCACCCAGGCGCCAACCCGTCGTCCAGTGACATGGTCAGGGTGCGCACCGGTGCCTTTAATGGCGAGGGAAGGCGGCGGCGCGGCGCACCAACCGTCTCGAAGCCGGTCCCGTCCGGTCGCGCAATCCGCACCGACCGCTCGTCGAACACCAGCTCTCCAGCCATATGCTGCAGCGTCGCTTCGATCGTTTGGAATTCCGCGATCTCCAAGCGGAAGAAGTTTCGCACGACAAGGGCCGATGATCGCATGGACGCATCGAATTCGCGCTCCAGTGCAGAGCGCATCGCCAACCGTACCAACGCCGCCGTGCCGAGTAACACCAGCAGCAGCGTCGCAGCATACAACGCCGTGAGCTGCAGGCGAATGCGCGGTCTCGTGCGCTCGATCGGCATGCGAGTGACCACTACACGATCCGTCGTCATGCGCGGCACCGCCATCCGCAACGCCGCCACACGCAACGCCGCCACACGCGGGAGCTGATGCGGAAATTCATGAGCCGCCGGCCTTGGGCGCCGTCAGTCGATAGCCGGCACCGCGAACGGTTGAGAACAATGGCGCCTCACCCTCCTGATCGATCTTTTTGCGTAGCCGCGCGATCAACACGTCGATCACGTTGCTTGCCGGATCGTAGTTATCATCCCACGCGTGTTCGCTGATGTACTCGCGCGTGAGCACTCGTCCCTGTGCGCGCATCAACACCTGTAAGATCGAAAATTCTTTCGTCGTCAGCGTGATGAGGCGTCCGTTGCGACGCGCCTCGCGCGTGGACGGATCGAGCGCGAGGTCGCCCACCTGCAACTGCGTCGGGGCATCTGATTCCGGGCGACGCAGCAGCGCGCGCAGTCGCGCCACGAGTTCGCCCAAGGCGTATGGCTTCACGAGGTAATCGTCCGCACCGAGATCCAGGCCGGCGATACGATCCTGCACGCTGTCGCGCGCGGTCGCCATCAGCACGCGTGGCACCGGCGTTCCGCGCCGCAGCGCGGCACACAACGCGAAGCCATCTTCGTCGGGCAGTCGTAAATCAAGGACAACGGCATCGTACGGGCTGACGGCCGCGTGCTCACGCGCCATTTTTCCGGTTCCCACGGCGTCGACGGCAAAACCCGAGGCCCGCAAATACGTAGTTGCGCTCTCCCGAACCACGGCGTCGTCCTCCACAAGCAAGATTCGCATGCACGAATATTACGCCACCGAAACCCCATGACGCAGTCGCAATCGTTACACGCCACACCGCGCATCGGCGTCGTGTTCGGCGGCGGCGCGCTCAAGGGGTTGGCGCATATCGGCGCGCTCCGCGCGATCGCCGAAGCAGGTGTCGTACCGGCGGTGTACGCCGGCTCGAGTATTGGCGCCATGATCGCCGCAGCGGCAGCGGCAGGCACGACTCCCGACGAACTCACCGAGCGCGCCATTGGTGTGCGGCGGCGCGACCTGTTCCGCATCAACCACCTCGGGATGCTCATGCAGCGCATGCTCTCGCGCTCCATCTACCTCGAGTCGCCGCTGCGCGAACTGTGCGACACCCACGTGCCGGAAGGGTGCTTCGATGACCTGCCGACGCCGTTGCTTGTGACGGCGGTCGATATCGAGCGTGCGACGCCCGTCGTATTCGGACGTCCGGGATTGCGACACGTGCGTGTCCGCGACGCCGTGTACGCCTCGTGCGCCCTGCCGGGCTTTTTTCCGCCCGGCGTGGTTGATGGACGCACCTGTATCGACGGTGGGACAACCGACAATCTGCCCGTGGATATCGCGGCCATTGGCGTCGATGCCGTCATCGCCGTCGATGTGGGCATCGCCGATGTACCGATTGAAAGTGGCATCGCCGCGCAGGGCTTCGCGTCCGTCTTTTTGCGCGCGGCCACGATCATGATGCACGAGCAGCAGCAGTACACGCTCGAGCGCTGGACCACACCACCGATGTTGCTTATACGCCCGAATGTGTCGCACATCGGCTGGTTCAGCTTTTCGCACGCCGAGGAGCTGATGCAGCTCGGCTACGACGCCGCGCGTGAAGCGCTCCGTCATCTGCCGCAGGTGCTCAACGCCGACGGTGGCGTGCATCCACGCCGCGCGGTGACCGTGACCGTCGATCGGGCCACCTGCACCGGCTGCGCCCAGTGTGTGGCGCGGGCGCCCTCGTTCATGACGCTCGATGTGGACGGCACCGCCATCCCGCGCGCGGAACAGCAGGAGTTCTCCCCCGCCGACGGCGCCTTCGTGCGCTGCTGTCCGGTTGACGCCATTCACGTCACGCCGGTGGCGATCCGCCCCGCATCGTCCGATATTTCTCATAGCCTCGTCGGTACCGGGGTTTTGGCGTAAGCCGACCCGCGGCGCGATGAGTGGCTTCGTTCCGAACGCGCGCGACCACCCACGGGGTGCGTCACGCGCCGGACCCGTCTTCTCAAATGTCTCATCCCAATTCGTTCGGCAGCCGCGCCACGCTCACCGTGGGCGACCGTCAGTACGCGTATTTCCGCCTTGCCGCGCTCGACGCGCTCCCCGGCAGCACCGCCGGTACCCTCCCGTTCTCGTTGCGTGTGCTGCTCGAGAATCTGCTGCGCGGAGAAGATGGCGCCTTCGTGAAACAGGCCGATGTCGAATCGCTCGCGCACTGGAACGTGAAGGCGCCGATCGACAAGGAAATCGCCTTCCGCACCGCGCGCGTGCTGCTGCAGGACTTTACCGGCGTGCCGTGCGTCGTCGATCTCGCGGCAATGCGCGATGCCATGGTACGCCTGGGCGGCGACCCCACCCGCATCAATCCGCTGCAACCGGTCGATCTGGTCATCGATCACTCGGTGCAGGTCGATGAATACGGCACCGAGGCCGCGCTGCTGCTCAATACCGATCTCGAGTTCGAGCGCAACGGCGAACGCTACGAGTTCCTCAAGTGGGGCCAGACGGCACTGCGCAATTTCCGCGTCGTTCCGCCGGGCACCGGCATATGCCATCAGGTCAATCTCGAATACCTCGGGCAAGTCGTCTTCACGATGCAGCAAGACGGCGAAACGCTGGCCTACTGCGACTCGCTCGTCGGGACCGACTCGCACACGACGATGATCAACGGGTTGGGCGTGTTGGGCTGGGGTGTCGGTGGCATCGAAGCCGAAGCCGCGATGCTCGGCCAGCCGGTCAGCATGCTCATTCCCGATGTGATCGGCTTCAAGCTGCATGGCAAGCTCCCGGCCGGCGCCACCGCGACCGACCTGGTACTCACCTGCACCGAAATGCTCCGCAAGAAAAAAGTCGTCGGCAAGTTCGTCGAGTTTTTCGGCACGGGTCTCTCATCGCTGGCCTTGGCCGATCGTGCGACGATCGCGAACATGGCGCCCGAGTACGGCGCGACGATGGGCTTCTTCCCGGTCGATGCAGAAACGCTCAAGTATCTCCGTCTCTCAGGACGCAGCGAGGAGCAGGTCGCGCTCGTTGAAGCGTACACGAAAGCGCAGGGACTTTTCCGCACCGACGCCACGCCCGATCCGGTTTTCACGGACACCTTGGAGCTCGACCTGAGCACCGTCGTGCCGAGTCTCGCTGGGCCCAAGCGTCCGCAGGATCGCGTGCCGCTGTCGCAGAGCAAGGCGATGTATCGCGAAGCCTTGGCTGCGCAGATGGCGACGCAGGCGGCACTCGTGACCGCGCCGGCGGGTTCAGCGGCAGCGTCGATGGTGGCCGAAGGCTCGCCGATCAATACCGATCACGGCGTCGCGTGCGAACATCGTGGACAGTCGTTCACGCTCACGCACGGCCACGTCGTCATCGCGGCTATCACGTCGTGCACCAATACCAGCAACCCGAGCGTGATGCTCGCGGCCGGACTGTTGGCGCGCAACGCCGTCGCCAAGGGTCTTACTACCAAGCCGTGGGTGAAGACGTCGTTGGCACCGGGCAGCAAGGTTGCCACCGACTACTTTCACAAAGCCGGGCTGATGGACTCGCTCGACGCGCTGGGGTTCAACGTCGTCGGCTACGGCTGCACAACGTGCATCGGCAACTCCGGTCCGCTGCCGACGAGCATCAGCGAAGCCATCGACGCCGGGAAGCTCAATGTCGCGGCCGTGCTCTCGGGCAACAGAAACTTCGAAGGCCGCGTCAATCCGCAAACGCGCTTCAACTACCTCGCCTCACCGCCGCTCGTCGTCGCATACGCGCTCGCCGGCAAGATGGACATCGACATGGCCACCGAGCCACTTGGCATCGGCACGGACGGCCCGGTGTTTTTGCGAGATATCTGGCCCAGCGCGCAGGAAGTCGAGGACACGATTCTCTCGAGCGTCAAGCGCGAGCAGTTCACCACGCAGTACGCGAACGCGTTTGCTGGCGATGCGCACTGGCAGGCGATCCCTGCTCCACTCGGCGATCAGTACGCGTGGAACAACGATTCCACGTACGTGAAGAATCCGCCGTACTTCGACGGCATGACCATGACGCCGCCGGGTGTGCGCCCGATCTCGGGTGCAAAGGTGCTCGGCATGTTCGGGGACTCGATCACCACCGATCACATCTCACCAGCCGGCTCTATCGCGGCCGCCTCGCCGGCAGGGCTATGGCTCAAATCGCTTGGCGTGGAGAAGCAGGATTTCAACTCGTACGGCGCGCGTCGTGGGAATCATGAGATCATGATGCGTGGCACGTTCGCGAACATCCGGCTCAAGAATGAGCTGACCGGCGGCAAAGAAGGCTGGTGGACGGCGACGGCACCGGGTGCTGAGCCCGAGGCCATTTACGACGTCTCGACGTCGCGTCAAACGGCAGGCGTGCCGCAGATCGTGATCGCCGGCAAGGAGTACGGCACCGGTTCGTCGCGCGACTGGGCGGCAAAGGGGACCGCGCTCTTGGGCGTTCGCGCCGTGATCGCCGAAAGCTTTGAGCGGATCCATCGCTCGAACCTGGTAGGGATGGGCGTGCTGCCCTTGGAGTTTGCCAACGGTGAAACGCGTCAGTCGCTGGGGCTGACCGGCTTCGAGAGCTATGCCATCAGCGGGATGACGGACGCGTTGCAGCCGCGGGAGACGTTGACCGTGACGGCGACCGCTGCCGACGGAAGCGAAAAGTCCTTCAGCGCCCGTTGCCGTATCGACACGCCCGAGGAGCTGCAGTACTACAAAAATGGCGGGATTCTGCCGTACGTTCTGCGGAGTTTGGTCGGTCGGTAACCGACGGAAAGGCTGGGACCGCCGCGACAGTACGTAGCAGGTTTACAACAGATCGCCGGTGATCGGAGGGCAGCTACTGCCTGACCCGTCGCCGGCGATTTTGCCTATCGCGTTGATTCGCATGAAGTTGCCGGAGGGACGTCGCGGAAAGGGCGAGCTCGACTGGAAGGGCACGATTCGTGCTGAATCGGATACGGTTGCATTAGGTCCGCAACGCGCACCGTGTTCACGCCGCACTCCAGTCGCCATGAAAAGCCGTCTGTTCAGCACTTTCGCGCTTGGCGCGATATTGGCCCTGCCGAGGCTCGCGTCTGCTCAGGTCAGCATCACGTTCGATGGTTCGCAGTTCAACGGCGGTGGGAAGGTCTGCAATTTTGGAAGTGCGACTGCTTTTACGGGTGTTTTCGGAGTCACGTTTAATGCAGTTGGTGCGGTTTTAGACCAATGTGCAAATTTCGGAATCGGATCCGATCATACGCCGCCTAACGGCGAGGTCGGAAATTTCCTTGCGGTGGTACCAAATGCAGAGCTTTCTACAGGAGCCCTGCTGTCGGCGCCGCTTTCAGTGAAGTTCGGAACAGCGCAGTCATCGTTTTCCGCATTTACGGCTACCGCCACGCCCGCGACTTCGTCGGACTTCTCGGTGAATTTCTTGCTGGGCGGCGTGACGAAAGGACAGGTCGCGTATTCGGGAGATGCGTCCAGCTGGACTCCTGTAACGTTCACCGGCGCGTTCGACGAAGTCACCTTCAATGTCGGAAACACGGTGCTGAGCTCGCCGACCGAAAACAATCCGAACGGATTCACTACGTTCGAGCGTGGCGGATTCCTCCTAGACGACATCACCACGACCGCGAAGCTCGACACCACGGTACCGGAGCCGTCCACATGGGCGCTCATGGGCTCTGGCCTTGCCGCCCTCGCACTGTTTCGCCGTCGTCGCAACGCCTGATCTGGTCATTCGTTCTGCAGCACGCGCGCCCCATGGAGATTCCATGGGGCGCGTTTTGCGTTCCTGATCCTCACTAGCCTCACCCCGGTCCCCGGTGTCGCTGATCAATCCGCCGATCATTCTGCTCGTCAATCCCGCCGCCGGCGCTGGCCGAGGCGCCTCGAACGCCCCGGCCGTTGCGCGCGCACTCGCAGCGCTCGGCACGGTCGAGCGATTCGACACCACCGGGCCTGGTGATGAAACGCGTATCGCACGTATCGCGGCCGAACGGGGCGCGCGAGTGCTCGCGGTGGTCGGTGGCGATGGGTCCGTCAGTCGCGCCGCGCATGGACTGTTGGAGACGGTCAGCGACGTACCGCTCGCGGTCTTCGGTGCGGGCACGGGAAACGATTTCGTCAAATCACTCGGCACGCCGGTACACGATGTCGCAGCGGTCGTCTCGTGCATCGCCGCCGGCACGACTCAGTCGATTGACGTCGGCTTTGTCAACGACGTGCCATTTGTGAACGCTGCAGGATTCGGCTTTGACGTGCACGTCCTCGAGCGCATGGCGGCCCGTTCGCCCCGCAGTCTTTTTAGAGGAACGGCAGCTTATGTAATTACGGCGCTGCGCGCGCTGTCCGGTTATGAAGGACTTCGCGTCAGCGCCAATCTGTCAGCGGTGATGCATTCGTCATTCACGCATTCGTTCGCAAGCGACGACACATCACCAAGGCCATCGGAATCAGCGACCGACTCCACATTGGCGCGGCGACATCTATTGCTCGTCTTCGCGAATGGTCGCTACTTCGGCGGCGCGTTTCATATTGCACCGACCGCGTCACTTTCGAATGGCCTGCTCGACGCGGTGTTCATTCACGACGCGTCGCCGCTGCGACGACTCACGCTCTTTGCCAAAGCCATTCGCGGCGCCCATCTCTCGGCATCCGAGGTGGAACACTCTCGCGGCGCGCGATTCACGCTCTCGTTCGACTCGCCACCACAGTTCGAAGCTGACGGCGAGTTACATCAAGCACTTACACGCGACGTAACCATCAGCGTGCGACCGGCCGCGCTGCGCGTCGTACGCTAGCGGCCTTGCTTCATGTCAGCGCATTAAGCGCTTGGGTGCGCCATCATGCTCGGTGGATGCAACCGAAGTCGCGGCGCTGTTCGGTGGCGGCGATGACACACGCGGCGCGGGCGCAGCATCGATGGAACTCGTCGTACCGTCGGTGACGTCGCTGATGCTCTTCTTGAACGCCTTGATGCCGCCGCCGAGCGAGGCGCCGATCTCGGGAATGCGCTTCGCGCCGAAGAGCAACAACACGATCACCATCACCACGGCCAGATGGCCGATGGAAAGATTTTCGAACACGGAACTCCTCCGGGATTTTTCGCGATCGTGAACTTCGCCGACGTGAGCGGAATTTATATCGAGGACGGCGGCGGCGTAGGGATCTGTACTTCTACGGAGCCCAAAGCTCGCCGCGTCGCATCGCCTCCGGTGCCGCGACACGTTATCGTCCGTGAGTCCTAACGGGCCTCAATACTTGCCAACCGCGCGGCCTCGCCGCGCCTCCTGAGGAATTGTCCGATGTCCACGTTCCAGCATATGGCGAGCCGTGCGTTCGCCATCGCCGCCTGCTCTGTCGCGATCGCGTCGTCCGCGATGGCGCAAACGGCACCCGCCGCCGAGCTCAAGGTCGGCGATATGGCGCCTGACTTCACGGTCACTGCAGTCACAAGCGCCGGCGCGAACGCGAAGCCGTTCAAGCTCTCCGAGCACAAGGGCGAAACGGTCGTGCTCGCGTTTTTCCCGAAGGCGCGCACCAGCGGCTGCACGATGCAGATGCACGCCTATCGCGACAAGTATGAGTCGCTCTTCAAGAATGGCAAGAAGGTGACGGTCGTGGGCGTCAGCGTGGATTCCGACACCGCGCTTATCTCGTGGGCCAAGGACGATAAGATTCCGTTCCATTTTGCCGCTGACGTGGACCGCAAGGTTGGCGTGGCGTACGGCGCCAGCGCGGGCACGGGCTTCCACAAGCGCAACCTCTACGTCATCGACCCGAAGGGAAAGATTTCGTACATCGCGATCCCGTTCCGCCAAGCCTCGGAAGACGCCTACACGGAACTCGGCGCCGCCGTCACCACGGCCAGCGGCTCCAAGTAACACGTCGTGGGCCGCGTGCGTGATTCGTCATCGTCGCGCACTCGACCCACGCGCTTCTTGCCCGTGAGGTCATGAGCACTCGATTCATGTTTGACGCCCGCGCTCTGCTCGCCTCGCTACATCGCGCGGCGGTGCAGGGCGCGGAACCGTTTGGTCGCACGCGTGCAGCCGTGTCACAATGGTTGTTGCAGCATCCGTCGTTGCTGGCGCCAGGCGCAACGATTCGCGTCTTCGGCATGGGCAAAGCATCGGTGGCCATGGCTGCCGGCGCGGTCGCGGCACTGCACGATGCCGGTCTCGATCCGCAGCACGGAATTGTGGTCTCCGCGTCCCCTGTCGCCACAGCACTTGCCAGCGCCACGCACGGCCACGGTGCACACGGCAGCGCGCAGCGCTTTGACGCGCTTTCGCCGGTGCAGCCTGATCAACTGCAACAACAACGGCAGCAACAAACGTTGCCATTGCCACTCGGCTTCACGGTCGTCAGCGGCGATCATCCAGTCCCGGGTCCCGCGTCGCTGCAGGCCGCCGATCTTATTTCGGATGCCGTCGCCGAGGTCCAGCCGGGCGACATCGCACTCGTACTTTTGTCCGGCGGGACGTCGTCGCTGGCGGCCGCTCCAGTGTCCGCGCTGGCGCTGGCGGTCGGTGACGTTGATCGTGCGCAAGCGCATCTCGCCAACCTCGCCGATACGCTGCTCGAATCCGGTCTCGCCATTCACGAGATGAACGCAATTCGTCGGCGCCTGTTACGCTGGGGTGCTGGACGTCTCGCGGTCGCGCTGTCCGATCGCGGCGCCGCGCACATTCCAGTCTTCGCCATTTCAGACGTGATCGGTGACGATCCGGCGGTGATCGGTTCGGGCCCCTGCTCGCCCGACCCACTCGACGAGCCGACGTTTCTCGCGCTGCTCGATGCGCACGACGTCCGGAACGCGCTCGAACGCGACACCGCGATATTCCTGGGGCTCGCGGGCAGTGGGCGACCGCCAATCGTCGCACCGGCATCGCACGCCGCCTTCGCTCGCGTCGACTACGAGATCATCGCGCGCAATCGCGATGCGATACACGCACTGGCGACGGCCGCGCGCGCCTCGGGCGTCGATCATGTCTACGTGGACGCCACGCCACTCGAAGGCGAGGCCGCGCCACTTGGCGACCGGCTCGCGCGATACGCCATCGCGCAGGCTCGCACGTTGCCTGCAAACGAATCGGCGATGTTCGTCTTCGGTGGCGAACCAGTCGTCAATTTGCGCGCCACGTACGAGCGCGCCTGGGACGATGGCGACGACCGCGACGACACACCCGAGGACGCGTCGACAGCTGCGCCACTCGCTGACACTGACAGGCAGCGCACGGCGATCGAGGAGCTGCGCGCCCTGTTCGGTGACGGCGCGTCAGACGCGCTGCGTTCGACGTCCCGTGCGCAGATCGATGAGCCGATGCGAGGCGGACGCATGCAGGTCCTCGCGCTGTCGGCCGCATTTGCACTCGAGGAAGCAGCCGCGGCTGGTGACACCGCGGCATGGCGCGTCACGCTGCTTGCCGCCGGCACCGACGGACGAGACGGACCCACCGACGCCGCGGGCGCCATCGTCGATGCGGCCACCCCTGCCCTCGCGCGCCGCAGCGGGCGTCGCCCCGAACGCGATCTGGCGACAGGTCGTTCATGGTTTCCGCTCGACGCAGCGGAGGCGCTGCTTCGCTCCGGCCCAACCGGTACCAATGTGATGGACGTCGTGGCGGTGTTCGTGGGGCGCGACGGCCAATAGCGGAACTGGGTCGAAAGGTTGGTAATCGCGAACGCGGAACACGATGCGCGGAACCCCTGCTCAGTACTGACAATCCGTCGAGTACAGGTCCTTGGCGAAGCCGGCCGACTCCGCGTCTTTCTGCGACCCAAACCCAATCTGATCTGCTGCTGCGATCAGCTTTACCGTGTGGCAGGCGGACGGGTAGTACTTCTTGGATTTGCGCGAGCCGACAAACGGCGCGGTGGCCGCGTTGACGGCGGTCGTGATGGACGTCGCGTCGCTTGCTTTGGCGGCAGCGCCACCGGACGCACTCGTACCACTCGCACACCCGCCGAGCGTGAGCAGCGTCAAGGCACAGGCAGCGAAACGTATGGCGCGCATGGGGGAAACCCTTGTCTAGAAGAATAAACAGCCGACTTTAAACGACGTGTAGTGGCTGAACGTTGTTATATATATGACGCAAGCGTCGCATTTGGCAACGTCGTTCCGCTTAGCGATTGCTGGAGTGTCCGCCAGCAGCAACCGGCGATACGTTGACCCGTCCAATGACTGCCAAACGTGCCCCTCGTGTCGCGCCGTCGCCAACGACTGCGCTCGCTGCTGATACGGCCGCCGGAGCAGCGGTGCCGGTAGCAATCGGAGCGTCGGCTTCCGCGTCCTCGGCTTCCGCGTCCTCGGCTTCCCCGGCCTCGGCTTCCCCTGCCTCGGCGTCCCCTGCCTCGGCGTCCGCCACAACAGTGGCGCAACTGCCAGCCCCGCACGCGACCGGCGGCGGCCCGTCGGATGACGCGTTCCGGCGCCGCCCTCGACAGTCGCGCGGACAAAAGCGTGTGGAGCTGTTGCTGGACGCGGCCGCGGCGGTCATCGCGGACCTCGGGCTGCAGGCCGCCACGGCGGAAGCGATCGCGCTGCGGGCGCGCACAGCGAAGGGATCGCTGTATCAGTTCTTCCCAAATCGGGATGCTGTGCTTGCCGCGCTTGCGCTGCGCTATGCCGACGAAATGCGGCACATTCACGAGAAGGCATTTCCAGCCGATCCGCGCGGGCTTTCCCTCGAGCGGCTGATAGATCGGATCGTGAAACCGCTCGCCGATTTCCACGACCGCAACCCAGCGTTTCGTCGTGTCTTTGCCACGGTCGAGGGGCCACTCGACGAGACGCGTGCAGCGCCCGCACGACTCCGTACTCAGCTGTTCGACTCGTTCGTC
>JBBQDB010000008.1:0-51825 GCA_038319245.1 Gemmatimonadales bacterium | reverse complement strand
TGGTGAAAAGAGATGGACTTCCTCGATGCGGTCGAGTGGCACCTTGGTCAGCAGCGCGCGAAAGAAGCGCTCGGTGATCTCCGAGATCGGAGCATCGGCACGATCGGGCACGAGCACAGCTGGAACGTCGATCTGGTCGTCCGGTAAAACAGGCGCGCTCATGTCATTGCTTGAAAAGGGAGAGAGACGGGCGCGGCTACGCGCCGCCGCCTCGAAGATGCAAGATCACAGGCGCGACCACAGCCATTCAAGGCGTACCCCGCCGCTGTGTTTTGGCGAACGACTGGTTTACCTTAGTGCTGTGCTATTAATCGATTCACCGTTAGCGACGTCCGTCACCCAAGCCACCCAGGAACTCATGCTGCTCTTCCGTCCTACCGCGCTCGCGCTCGTGATGCCGCTTCTTGCCGCCACGTACTCGGCCCGCACGCCGGTGCCACAGGTCGTCGACAAGAACCACAGCGAAATCAATTTCGTTGCTGATGCGCGGCTGCTCAGTGCCCATGGCTTTTTCGCCAAGTGGGATGCCGACATCAAGCTCGACGTCGCCAACATGGATGCATCATCCGTCGCCATCACGATCGACGCGTCCAGCATCAACACACGCGTTACCATGCGCGACAACCACCTCAAGAGCGATGCGTTCTTCGACGTGGCCAAGTACCCGAACATCACCTTTAAATCGGTCAGCGTGAAGAAGACGGGCGACAACAAGCTCGACATCACCGGTGACCTGTCGATCCATGGCGTCACGAAGCGTATCGTCGTACCAGCGACCATGGTGTTTTACGACAAGGGCGCCGGTCGATTCCGCGGACAGTTTACGGTAAACCGCAAGGAATACGGCGTGTCGTTCGATCCGCCGGTGAATCCGATCGACGACGCGATCCAGGTGCAGTGGGATATGTCGATCGGTGAGCCTAAGCCGGCGAAGTAATCAACGCTGTCTGCACGATCTGCTCGGCTGCAGCCGTCAGCACTGCTGGCGGCTGCACGAGCGAAATCCGGAAGTGTCCGCGCCCTGCCTCGCCAAACGCGAGCCCCGGTGTCACCACAACGCCAGGGCCGTCCATCAGCGCCTCGACCCACGCCCAGTCATCGTAACCCGCGGGTACGTCAAGCCAGAGGTACATCGTGGCGCGCGGCGACGCGACGGTCCATCCGTTGCGATTGAATGCATCGACGAGCGCATCACGGCGCGTCTTGTACTCGGCCACGATCGGCGGCACGATCGCCGCGTGGTGCGTAAACGCCGCAGCACCGGCCTGCTGCGCCAACGTCGAGACACCATACCCGACATTCGCGCGATACTGGTCGAGCGTGTGAATCACGTCCGCGTTCCCTGCGACGAACGCGATGCGTAGCCCGGCCATGTTGAAGCTCTTGGAGCACGTGTGCAGCTCGACCGCCACCTTCACTGCGCCAGGCACCTGCAGCACGCTCGGCACCGTGTACCCGTCATACGAGAGTTCGCTGTACGCGAGATCGCTGACGAGAATGAGCGCGTGCTGTTCCGCGAACGCGACCAGTCGCGCTAATTCCGCGAGCGTCACAGTCGCTGTTGTTGGGTTACACGGATAGTTGACGATGAGCAGCTTAGCGCGCGCGAGATCCGTCGCGGCAATCGCATCAAGATGCAGCGTTCCGTCGGGATGCATCGGCACGAACACGGGCGTTGCGCCAGCCAACTGCGGAGCACGCGCATACACGGGGTAATAGATCTCCGGTATCAGCACAACGTCGCCCGCGTTGCAATGCGACAACACCAACTCCGCGATCCCTTCCTTCGAGCCAGCCAGCGCCATCACTTCGCGCGATGGGTCGAGCGTAACATCGAATCGCTCGTGCATGTACTGCGCAACGGCGCCCACGAACGCGGGCATGCCCTTGAAGTGCGGATATCCGCTCAGCCCTCGATCAGCGGCTGCACGTTGCATCTCCTGCACCACCACAGCGGGAATCGCTTGATCGGGACTTCCGATACCAAGATCGGTGAGCGTGCGACCGCGCGCGCGATGAGCGCTGCGTCGTGCGTCGAGTTCCCAAAAGACGTATGGCGGAATGGCCTGCAGCGTGCGTGATGTCATGCGCGGAATCGGGGTGGGAGATATCGAAAGTTAGCGACGAACCGGTGTCACGCTGCAGTACCACCACTGAGCTTCTCCGGCCGCGTCAGTCGCTCAGAGCAGCGCGACGGGATCGCGGTCGACAACGAGCCGCAGGTCGTGCGCCCGCGGCACTGGACACTTCTCCGCGACATAGCGAGCCACGCGGGTCATGGTCGCGGGCTTGGACGACTTGAGCAAAAAGTGCCAACGCCACCGATCCTTGATCCGATCGATCGGGCACGGCGCGGGCCCAACGAGTTCGAGGTCGCGCACCTTCGCGCGCTCGACGAGCTGCTTCACCCACGTCGCGGCTGCAATCGCCGCCGCCGCGACGGACATCTGATCGGTCCCGCTGACAATCACGTTTGCGAGCGACACGAACGGTGGATACGCGGGCGACCGTCGAGCGCCAAGTTCTTCGCGCACGAAGCCGAGGAAATTGTGCGTTACGGCATGCTGCACCGCATGGCTCTTGGGCATACGCGTCTGGATGAACACTTCCCCGCCCTTCGGTCCACGACCGGCGCGACCGGCTACCTGACTCAGCAACTGAAAGGTGCGCTCGGCCGCGCGAAAATCCGGCATGTTGAGGCCAGTATCCGCATCAACAACACCAACCAACGTGACGTTCGGGAAGTCCAGCCCCTTCGCGATCATTTGCGTGCCGAGCAGAATATCGACGTCGCCGCTGCCGACGCGGTCGAGAATGGCGGTGTGTGCCCACTTCCCGCTCGTCGTATCCACATCCATCCGCGCGATGCGTGCGGCTGGAAATCGTTCTGCGACGATGCGCTCCACTTGTTGCGTGCCAAGGCCCTTTCTGCGCAATGCATCTTCACCACAGCGCACACAGCGTATCGGTACGGGCTCCTGATGCTGGCAATAGTGACAGACTAACGATTCAGGTACGCGATGAAACGTGAGCGAGATGCTGCAATGCGGACAGGTGGGCACTTCGCCACACGACTGGCACTGCAGAAACGCCGAGTAGCCTCGCCGATTGAGGAGTAGTAGGCTTTGCTCCCCTCGCGTCAGTCGAGATTCGATAGCTGACGCGAGCAGGGGGCTGAGAACACCGAGCGATGGATCGAACGGCGCATTCGGTGCACGCGTGCTCACGGCGTCACGCATCACGATCCGAAGATCCACGATTTCGACCGCGGGCAACTGCGCGCCAGCAGCACGATCCGGGAGCGACAGTCGAATGGACGATCCGCGCTCTGCGCGCTCCCAGCTCTCGAGGCTCGGCGTCGCGCTCCCGAGGACAACCACAGCACCCTCGGCGCGCGCGCGCACGATCGCGGCTTCGCGCGCATGATAGCGTGGCGTCTCGCTCTGCTTGTAGCTCGATTCATGCTCTTCATCGACGATCACGACACCGACATGTTCGAGCGGCGCAAAGAGTGCACTGCGTGCACCGACGGCGATTCGTCGGTCGCCACGCCGCAAAGATTGCCACGCATCAAAGCGCTCACCATCGCTCAGTCCGGAGTGGAGCACTGCGACGCTGTCGCCAAACGCACCGCGAAAGCGATCGACGGTTTGCGATGTGAGCGCGATTTCGGGCACGAGCACAATCGCCGATCGATGCGGTTGCTGTAAAACGGCGCGCAGCACTTCAATGTAGACCAACGTCTTGCCGCTACCCGTAATGCCGTGCAGCAGGAATGTTTGTCCTGGTGCGCCGGCGAGAATCGCATCGATCGCGGCGCGTTGTGCGGGGCTGGGATGCGACGGCGGTGCAACGCCACGTCGATCGGCAAACGGGTCTCGCTGCACGAGTTCGTTGCGTACGTCCACAAGGCCGCGCTTTGCCATCGCGGTAATCACGCCCGCGGTACACGATGCCTGCGTCAGCAGTGCGTCGAATGGCGCGACGCCGCCTTGGGCTTCGAGTAAATCATAGACTGCACGCTGCTGCTTGGCGCGCGCGAAGGTCGTCTCGCGTTGCAACAGTGATGGCAGCTCCGTTGCGATGCGCACGACCCGCCTCGTTTTGACTGGCGCTCGCGGAACCTGCGCCCCGGTGAGCGATGCGGGCAACATGCCGCGCAACACGAGCCCGAGCGGTGCCGCGTACCATTCGGCAATCCACCGTGCAGTCGCGATGAGCGGCGCCGGCAACGACGGCATTTCGTCGACCACCGCGTGCAGCGGTTTGAGCGTCACGCCTGGCGGCGCATCGATCGCGCCGAGGCAAATACCGATCTCTTTGCGATTGCGAAACGGAACCAGCACACGCGCGCCGGTAGGCACGGGCCATGCGACGCCGTCAGGCACTGAGTACGTGAACGTGCGAAAGAGCGGCACCGGCATCGCGACTTCGACACAGCGTACGTCGCTGCGTGTCATCGACGCACTGCCGTCATCACGCTCCGTCAGACGACTCGTCGAACCCGCTTGCGTTATCGGCGTCGTACGCCGAGTCCCGGCGCCTCGCTCAGCGTGACGCGTCCGTTGGGAATCGTGGGCCCGATGAACGGATCGTCGGCGAGCAGCGTGGCACCATCGAGATCTGCGTCGTCGAGGAGATGCGACAGGTGCGCAGCAGCCGCAATCCCGAGCGTCGTCTCGATCATGCAGCCGCACATGACGCGCATACCGTGTGCGCGCGCGACGGCAATCATGCGATGCGCTTCACGCAGCGAGCCGCACTTGGCCAGCTTGATGTTGATACCGTCCACGGCGCCTTCGAGTTTCGGAATGTCGGAGGCGACGATGCACGATTCATCGGCAACAACGGCAATCGGTGATCGCTCGCGTACGAATCGCATGCCGGCGATATCGTGAGGTGCAACTGGCTGTTCGAGCATGTCAACGCCATGCGTGGTAAGCGTCTCGAGCATGGCGAGCGCGCGCTTCGGCGACCACGCCGCGTTGGCGTCGACACGCAACGTGGCGTTGGGTGCTTCCTCGCGCACGATACGCACGATCTCTTCATCGCGATCCGTGCCTAGCTTGATCTTGAGAATCGGATATTCGGCGGCGTCGCGCACGCGCGCACGAAGCGTTTCGTGATCGGGTGCGATGCCGATCGTGAAGCTGGACGTTGGCGTCGCCATGCCCGACAAGCCGAACATCTTGTACAGTGGAATGCCGAGTCGTTTCGACGCGAGGTCGTGCAACGCGACGCTGACCGCCGTACGAGCAGCAGCATTCCACCGCAACGATTTCTCGATGGCGCGTTCGATCGCGTCGATCGACCATCCGTCTGCCGCTTCCACGATTGGAGTGAATCTCGCAAGCGCCGTCATCACGCTGTCGGCGGTCTCTCCGTAAAACGCGCTCGGCGCGGCCTCGCCCCACCCTTCCAGTCCGTCTGCGTCCTGCAGGCGCACCCACACCACGCGGAACTCGCTCGTGCCACCGCGCGCGATGATGAACGGATGCTTCGTGTGAACGGTAAGTATTTCGGCGACGAGACGCATGTCAGAATGGAGTGAGACCAGTAGGTCGAGCGCCGCGCGCATTGCGCAGATCCGCTGCGCCCCCGCTACCGGCAAGAAAGCTGACGAGCGCATCAGCCAGATCAAAGCCGCGATCGTAGCGATCGACGGCTTGCTTGGCGAGACATTTGTTGACGATCGCGCTCAGAATGGTTGGAATGCGACTATCCACCTGATCGGGCGAGACAGGAACCTCGTGCACGTGCTTGTAGCCGACGGCATATGAATCTTCACCGTCGAACGGCGGCTGGCCAAGCAGCATTTCGTACAACAACAATCCTACGGCGTACAAATCACTTCGGCCGTCCACGAGCTTGCCCATCGCCTGCTCGGGCGACATGTAGTGCGGCGTCCCCATCGCACGACCAGTAGCGGTCAGACGTCCGTGAAAACGTGCAGTCGCAATCCCGAAGTCGGTCAGCGCCACATTCCCGTCTTCATCAAAGAGAATGTTGTCGGGTTTGATATCACGATGCACGATGCCGTGCCGATGCGCGTAGTCGAGCGCACACGCTACCTGTACGCCGATCGACGCCGCTTCGGCTGGCGGAATGATCCGTTGTCTGCCAAGCCGATCGGCGAGCGAACCACCCGCGTAGTAGGGCATCGCGAGGTACTCGATGTGTCCAGACGTGCCCATGTCGGCGATCGCGCAGATGAACGGATGCACCAACCGCGCCGCGGACTCCGCCTCTCGACGAAAGCGCTCGCGCATCTCCGGATCCTCGGCGAGCGAACGGTGCAGCACCTTGATCACCAGCGGACGCTCGAGCACTGCGTGGCGTGCGAGATACACGTGCGCCATGCCGCCGCCGCCGAGTCGTTTGATGATCGTGTAGCGATTACCGGTCGCTTGGCGTAGGGCGCGAAGCTCATCATCCGGCACATCGAGTGGTGGCGCGGATACTTCAGGCAACGGTACACCGCACCGCGTGCACCGCGCGGCAGCCGATCGATTCCACGTACCGCATTCGGGACAGAACATCGCTGGGAAGTCGCGGAGAAATCGCGGAAGAATCGCGGTGAGTTCGAGCGAGGACGTGCGCGGAAGCTATCGAAAGACGAGTATCGGCAGCAAGCGCAGCAAGTCGTACTGCGCGCTGCCTATCCGAGCGCCTTGAGGTGCACCATGACTGCGTTGGCAACCGCGTCCGGCGCGTAGCCGCCCTCGAGCGCGCTCACTAGGCGACCACCGCACCACGCATCTGCGCGCTGGACCAAGGCGCGTGTGAGGGTAAGTATATCGTCGAGCGTGAGCGTAAACGCGCCGAGCGGATCGCCTTCCAGGCAGTCAAAGCCCGCGCTGAGTAAAATGAGATCGGGTGTCCAGTTCGCCGCTGCGGCATCAACGGCACCAAGCAACGCGTCGACATAGCGCTGTGATCGAAGCGACGGTGGCATCGGCACATTCCACACAGTGTTGTGCGGACCATGATCATCCGCAGCGCCACTGCCCGGATACCACGGCCACTGATGCATGCTGACAAAATGGATCCGCGGCTCATCTTCGACGAGCGCTTGCGTCCCGTTTCCGTGATGCACATCCCAGTCGACAATCAGCACGCGCTTGCAGTCGTCACGTAGCAGCGCATAGTGCGCCGCAATCGCGACGTTGCCGAAGAGACAAAAGCCCATCGCGCGATCGCGCAATGCGTGATGTCCCGGTGGTCGCACGGCGGAAAAGCTGCGGATCGCGCGACCATCGAAGGCCATGTCGACACCATCGAGCACGCACCCCGCGCCGGCGGTCACCGCGTCCCACGACCCTTCGCTCACCACGGTGTCTGGATCCAGTCGACCGCCGCCCGCCGCGACGGTATCGGCCACGCGTTGCACGTAAGCAGCATCATGTACGAGCGTAAGCTCGTCGATTGTCGCGTGCCGCCCTTCGTGATGCAGTAGCGAGGCGAACAGCTCTGGCTCGTACCGCATCGCCCGTGGAATGGCGCGTAACCGACCGACGTGCTCGGGATGCTCCCAGCCCGTGTCGTGGCGTCCGCAGTCAGAATGAGAAATGAATGCAACCGGAACGAACACCGTCACTGCAGACTCCATCGTGGATGCCACGTTCTCGCCAGACTACGGCGCACCGCGCACGCGGCGTAACGCCCATTCGCCGAGCAACGCGCTCGCGGCGATGACGTAGAGTAGCCACAAGTTGGGTGTCGTGGGGAGCGGACGCGACCGCGCATCACCCGCACCCACCGCCTTCGGGGCACCGAGCCGCGCCACCAGATCCGCGAACGGCGCGGCATCGCCCGGATACGCGGTAAGAACACGACCTGAAGGCAACGTCGTCGCGTCCGATCGCGGCGCCAGCGTAACAGCACTGACGAGGCCAGACCAAAAGGCGCGATGCGCGTCCAGCCCGTCCTCGCTCCCTTCCATGCGCCAGCGCCAGGTGTCCCGATACGCACTCACGACCACTCGGCCAGCGCCGCGTCGTTGGGCAAGCACGGTGGGACGATGTGTCACGCCGCGCGCATCGTCCAGCAACACAACCGCACCAGCATTGGCTGCAAGTGTCCAGGCATCGAGGCCAAGCCTCGGTGACGCCGTCAGCAGCGCACCGGGCACCCCAGCCTGCGTTTCGCGTGCTACCGCTGGCAACAACGGGCGCAGCGCGGTGCCCAACAGAGCATCGTTGGCGACGATGACTCCGCCACCATGGATAACGAACCGTTGCAGTACATCGAGCGCGATCAGTCCACTATCCAGTACGACGACCGCACCGTACCGCGCAGTATCCAACAACGACGGCGTACCAATCGTGACCGACGCGCGACGCGCGATGAGTAGCCTTCCATCAACGTGCCACCCACGTTCTTCGAGCGCCGCCGCGCTGAACTTTGCTTCCCATCCCGGCGCTGCAACGAGCAACACACGTTTCAACGGCGCGTGGTTCGGCACAGCCGCGACCGCGCGCGATGTTCCCTGCAACGCAAGCGTTCGGCCGGAGAGTCGGGCACCACGCACGGTCAGTCCGTCGAGTGCTTCCGGCACCGAGTCGAGCAGCCCCCCGTCGTCGCGTACAACCAGCGGCCGCTTGGGCGCGCCAGCCGCACGCACCACAGTGCCGCCTTGCGGATCGAGCGCTGATGTCGCAGCTACCACCAGCCCGACCGCGCCAGTGCTGTCGGTCCACGTGAACGGCATTCCCGCGGCAACAGGCGCCGCAAGCACTTCGCGCACCGCCGCATCCGGAATGCGTGTCAACGACTGTACGACCGAGGGCCACAGACTATCGTGCGCAGCCAACGCGATACGGGACGCAAGCTCACGCGCCGCCACTGTTCCCGTGCTATCGCCAAGCGCCTGAGCGGACATCGGGCCGCTGGGCATCGCCGGTCTCGCCGATGACGAACGCCACGACAGAATGAGTGCGAGGAGCAACGTGCCGATGCCAACTGCGCGCAAGGCAATTTCGAATCGGTGGCGCATCAGCGGGTGAGCGCGTACACGACGATGTTGACCGCAAACTTCGTATTGTCCACCGACAGAAACCGCTTGTTCTCGGGATGATAGCTCCACTCGGAGCTGTAGTCTTTGTTGCTGAACAACACCGCAATGCGCGACTCGATCAACACCGCATCGAGCGTCTCGTGTACCAGGTTGTCGCCCCAGCCATTCATTTCGTGCGAGGTTGTGGGCGGTCCGTTCTCGAAAGTGAAGAACGCCCGATACAGCTCATGCTTGTTCGACAGCGGTTTGAGTTCGCCGATCACTCGGCGAATCTCCTCGCGCACGGTCTTGTTGAATGCACCGTCGACATCGTGATTATGATCGTCGATGAAGAGCATGCCTCCACGTCGCAAGTACTGCCGCAGCACGTCAGCTTCCTTGTTGGTGAAGCGTACGGGTAAGTGTCCCGTGAAAAACAGCAACGGATAGCCAAATATGACCTCGGACGCCAAAGGAACGGTGACACCCTGCGGTCGAACCGGCAGCGCAGTATAACGCGCGATTGCATCGATCACGTTGGCCGGTACCATCGGCGCAGAATCCCAATCGCCGGAGTCATACTGCACGGTCGCGAATACGAACGGCTGCGACGGCATCGCGTCGGTCATCGCACGTCCGTTCGAGACCACGCACTGTTCGGAGCGCGCTGGACGCCCCCCAAGACGCGTCGCGCGCGCACAAAGCTGTCGGTCACATCGCCACCGCGACGCATCGCGTCCAAGATGCCGCCAAGCGCGGCCGCAAAGTCCGGCATCTCCGCCACAGCCTCGAGACGCAGCACCGCGATGGAGTCACGCGCTGCCGTCGCATCATGTGACGCGATCGACGCCGCAACCAAGAGCCGGCCTTCACGCAGTCGCGCGCGCGGTGAGAGCGGCGCTCGTTCACCACGGACGTTCGTGATGCCCGTGTCCTTCCCCGCGAGTCGAATCTTGGTGATATCGAGAATGACGGCCGGTGGTTTGCCGCGCAGATACAGTCGCGACGCCGCGCGCGCCCGCTCGATGGCCGCAAGTGCCACGCGCATGTGGGGAATGGCGCCTTTCACATCCGCCAACTCGAGCGCACGCCCCGCATCCCACATTGCGTTGTACGCCTCAAGCAATGGCTTGTTGATGCCGATCACCGGCGAGTCTTCACCTTCCTCGAGCATGCCAGATTCATTCACGCCACCAGCGCCCGCACTTCCGGGCAGGGTCAGCTTCCCATTCACCATTGTGACACCACGAGGATCGGTGCTATTCGCGTCGTGGCTGTCTTCGGCGGAGGCTTCGCTCCCCAATCGCTGAAAGACGGCGTCACCAACCGCGAGTCGCAGCCGCGATTGCTCACGCGCGAGATTTCGCGACTCGTCGCCAAAGACCGTTGTGCTCAGCGCCGCGCGTCGTGCGAGTAGCTTCTCGGTGAGCATGAGCAGCATGCGCTCGCTCATCAACGACTTGTCCACTTCGGGCGGAGGTGCCGGTTCGACCGAGATGGAGTCGTACTCCGTCGGACGCGCGATGCGGAATGAACGCGTCTCACTCGTTCCGGCTTCACGCCCGACAGTCGGATTTGCGTCGCGTGCAACAGCGCGCATGTGTATCAAGTCGCCGGGGCCGAGCTTAAGCGCGTCGAGGTTCAACGTGGCGTGTAACGTTGCTTCATGCTCGCCCGCATAGCGACGTGCGCCTGCCAATTCGGTGCGCGCCGTGAAGCGTTCACCTTCGCCGGAGCTCACGATGAGCTCGAATGCGCCGCTTGCGAGACCGATGTCGTCGTGCAGCACGGCATCGAGCGAGAGCGTTCCGGCGCCAGATCGCAGCACGCTGTCGCGCGCGGGTAGTCGCAACAGCACGCGCGGAATGGAATCGATAATACCATCGACCAGCAGCAATCGCGTGGATGTGCCGCGCGTAACGCGCACTTCCATCGGTAGCGGCGGCACGGTGCTTGTGAGCTGCCATCCACCGTCGCGAAGTGTCACGACGGGCGCCGCCACGCCGCCACCTCGTATCGTCATCGTCGAGTCGCTGAGCGCACGAGCGACTGCACTTGGCGCGCGCTCTCCGACTCCATCGATAACCACACGACTGCCGCTGAGCGCCTGCAGGCTTTCCACGTCGCCAATCGTTCGCGCCGGCAGACGCGAGTACGCGGGCGGCTCAACGCGAACACGCCATGCGCCAACTGGACGCGCGCCGTCGGCGAGACGGTCTGAAGTCGCCCCCGAACCAACAACGCCGCGAGCACTGCGCCCAACGCGCGGCGCGACAAGAATCCAGGTGAGTACCGCTGCCGCGCCGAGCACGAACCACAGTGGACTGCGCATGCGCTCACGCGCGTGGGAAGCGACCGCGTGCCGAATGGTCTCATCTACGCGAGCCGGACCACCAGTAGCATTCACGTATGCCGTCGCGAGCGTGTGCTGTACCGATGGCGACGCGTCGAGCGTTGCTCCCTGGGCGCGTGACGCCATCTCCACTAAAGTCACAAGTGAGAATCCCGCCGGCCGCTGTTCCTCCATCCACAGCGCAGTCCGGAGCGGCGTCACGCGCGACGATCTCACCAACGTTGCATACGCGACAAGCGCCGCAGTTACAACGGAGAGCACAACGACTGCCGGCCAGCCCAGCGGCAGCAGCGGTGACGCAAGCATGGCGATGGTCGCAACGGCGAGCCCCGCGCCCAGACCGGTAAGCATCGCGCGCCATGATACCACGCGCTCAAGCGCACGCTTGGTCAGCGCGACCGATTCGAGAACGAGCGGCAGCAGTTCATTCGTTGGATCGCTTGCGGGAGTCTGCTGTGGGCTCGTCATGCGGCCCCCGAGCGAACGATGGGAGGCTCACGACCTGCGCTACGGTCACTCGCAGACGCGTTGCGCTCGATCCTCGCGCGCAAGACCCACTCAACGAGTAAGAGCACGATCGCCAGCATCAGCAAGAGCGGAGCCAGCCATTCGGGAACAGCGACAGTGCGCGACGTCGCGGTCGTGCGAAACGCGCTTGCCGGCGCCGCAGCGCCGTGCGAACGATCAAGGCTGTCGTCCCGAACGAATGCGGGTAAACTCGAGGCTGAACCGATCGCCCCGGAGCATGGCGCTAAGAGCGCCGCAAGCAATGCGTCCGCGGCAGGGTCGATCAGCAGCTCACTCGATGGCGGCACCACGATGCCCACATCACGTGTGCACCCGGTAGACGTCGCACGCTCGAGCGCCGCAACGCTCCCATCGGCCCACCACGCGATAGGGTGCGCGCCACGCAACGCCGAAGCACTGACACGCGACGTGCGCGACCACCTACCCACCAATGCCAAACCACGCGCCGCGACCGCGCTGCTCGTGTCACGCATAGACTCCCAACCCACCGGCACCCCACTGCTCGGCCATCGCACGGTCACCACCGCATTCGTCGGATCGGTCAACGCGATCGACGGGTTCTCCGTTGCGGTCCGAGCGATTCCGGTCGCGCGAGGAACAGCGATTGCGCCACGCGAAACGCGCACAACACGCTGCGCAACCGCATCGCGACCGGTTGACGGTTTGCTCGGTGCACTGCGAATCGCGAACGCAGCGCGAACCGGATCGTCAGCACCGATACTGTCGAACTCTACGCGAGCCACTGCGGCTGCGCGTGGCATAGCTGTTGAAGACGCAGCGGATATCGCAGTCGCGGTTCCGATCGATGTCGGCGCTGCTTCACCGGCTAGTGTCGCATTCAATGCCCTGTTTGCGCCACGCGATGCGTCGACGGCACGCACCAACTGTCCGGACGTATCACGCGTGACCACCTGCACCGCCCCCGGCCACGCGCTGCGCCACGCTCGCCAACCGTCGTCGTCAACGCGTTGATGCGGTACCGCGATAATCCGCAGACGAAACGAATCTACCTCAGGATGTTGCGACGCCGTCATCGCCGCCGCGCGCACAGCCATTGGCAGCGCCGACGTCAGCGTCACACGCAAACCTGCCGCCGCACCGGCAGCGTCGACGCTGTCCATCCACACGAACTGGGTTACGCCATCACGCGATGCGAGCGCAGCCGAATCTTTCCGCATCGCGACATCAGCCACAACGAGCAATTGTGACGTTGCGCGCGCCGATACCCAGCGTGGCCCGGCGAGCGCAATCGATGACAAGACCAACGCCGCAACGCGTAACAGCATCAACAGCACATCACTTGGCTTTGCGCTACGCGAGACGGCGCGCGTAGCGCCTTCGTCGAGAAAGCGCGCCGTTGGGAGGAGCAGCGCCGGCGGACGTTGCACCGATAAGAAGTGCAGCGTCACGATTGCAGTGCTCGCGAGTGCACCGACCGCCAGCACCCATGGCGTAGCAAAGGTGAGCATCACGCGTGCCCCGCAGCATGCGTATCGCTACGACTCTGGCCAGACACGATTTGCCGAATAACACGAGGTAGTAGCACATCGGTGCGCGCCTCGGTGTATCCCGCGCCTGCGGCTCGCCACCGTCGCGCAGTCTCGGCACGAAAGTCTGCGAAGCGTGTGTGATACGTCGCCAACACGTTTGGGGCGAGAATGCGTTGGAGCTGCGGCTGCTCAGGATCGCGCGCAAGAAACGCACCGTTCGGAGGCGAGACTTCTTCTCGTGCCACGACGTGCACACACTCGACGATGCCGCCCGCAACGGTGCGTTGTGCCGCGGTACGAATCAGTGCATCGAGGTCACCGAGCATGTCGGAGATGATGACCACGCGTGCCATCGCTGGTATCATCGTCAGTACCGGGGCCAGCGCCAGCGCTCCTCCACACCGTGCACCATCAAGTGTACGCGCGATTTCGCCGATCGTGCCACGTCGCGTGCGCGCAGCGAGCCGCTCAATGCCGCTCGCACTCGTCATGATCAAGCCAACAGGATCACTGCTCGCATTGGCGACGGCGGCGAGTCCGATGGCGATCGCTTTCGCGAGTTGCCACTTGTTGGGCGTCGCCGATGGTATCGCCGACTGCGCATCCGGAAAGGACATGCTCAGCGAACCGTCGACGACAAACCACGTAGGCAGAAGCGCGCGATCATCAGTGAGGCGGACGAATGCGCGATCGCTGCGACCGAGCAACTTCCAGTCGAGCTGCTTGGGATCATCGCCTTGGCGATAGAGCCGATACTCCGTGAACTCGCCTGAGGTACCACGCTGCCTCGACCGGTGCGCGCCAGGAAGCGCGGCGCCGACCGCACGCCGCGCCGGCCACCGTACGCCGCGGAGCGCGTCAAGCAACGGCCCGTAAGAAGCGGTCACGGTCGAGGTGTGGGCGTCAGCGCGCGCGTGAAACGATCAGGACAGTGCGCTGGACGGCGCCGCGACATGCTGCAGGAGTGCGTCAACGATCGGCTCCGCCGATACACCGTCCGCTTCCGCCGCAAAGTTCGGCAAAATACGGTGACGCAACACCGGTAGTGCGACGCGTCGAATGTCCACCGGCGACACCGCCGCTCGACCCGCGAGCAGCGCGGCTGCTTTCGCTCCGAGAATGAGCGCTTGGCCCGCGCGTGGACCCGCGCCCCATCGCACGTATTGCTTCACGATGGACGGTGCACTGCTCTCACTCGGGCGCGTCGCACGCACCAACTGTGCGGCGTAGCGTAACACGACTTCACTGCACGGCAACTCACGCACGAGTCGCTGCAACGCGATTGCCTCGTCGGCACCAAACACGGGCACGATGGCCTCACCGCGGCGACCAGTCGTCGCGCGCAAGATGGAAATCTCTTCGGCTTCGTCCGGATATCCGACGCGAATGTCGAAAAGAAACCGATCGAGCTGCGCTTCAGGCAGCGGATAGGTGCCTTCCTGCTCGATCGGATTCTGCGTTGCCAGCACAAAAAACGGCTCAGGTAACCGCATCGTCTGCCCTGCCGCCGTCACGCAGTGTTCCTGCATCGCCTCGAGCAACGCGGCCTGCGTGCGCGGCGGGGCGCGATTGATCTCGTCGGCGAGCACGATGTTCGCGAAAATTGGCCCACGCACAAAACGAAATGCACGCGCACCATTCGCGCCTTCTTCCAGAATTTCCGTACCGGTAATGTCACTCGGCACCAGATCGGGGGTGAACTGGATACGTCGAAAATCCAGACGCATCGCCTCCGCGAGTGACTTGATCATCAGCGTCTTCGCGAGCCCGGGCACACCCACCAGCAGCGCGTGACCACCCGCGACGAGCGCCATGAGGATCTCCTCGACCACGACATCCTGGCCCACAATACGTTTGCCGATCTCTGCGCGCAGTCGATGCGCCGCGGCAAGCAACGCCGCGGGGGACAGTACGGGTTCGCTGCCATTGACCTCGGGCGACGCCACTATCGCACCGCACGGCGGCGACGCGCCATAATCAGCAACGTGGAGCCGTCGAGCGCGCCCGCAGCCTGTAGCGAGACACGCTCATCGACAATTTCGAATCCACCCAACTTGACGACGTATGCATCGAGGTCGTCGACGTCGGGCATAAGTGCAGTCATCGCCGCCTGCTTTACGTCGCGCACCGTCATGGCCGGCAGTACTTCGACTTTGACCGCGTCCCACACTTCTGCGCCCTGTACGCGCACCGTCCACAAACCCGCCGCGTCTGCCGAAGCCAGCCGCACTGCCGCGTCACGTGTGCGCAGCGTGGTCACGAAGCGCGCACTCATACCGCACCCCCGGTACCGACCACGGCACCGTCTACCGGCGAATCGCCTTCGACGATCGGCTCAGGCGGTGCAGCCGGCGGCAACGACGCGAGAAACTGCGCCACTTGCTGATCGTAGAGGTAGCTCGAACCCGAGACGGACGCGCCTTCGGGTACAGCGCGCGCGGCAATCACGATCTCTTCACCGCCTTGTCCCCGCAGCACCACGTGCGTCGGTGACTGCTTCTCGACGAAGGCCGCATACACCCCTCCACGGCGAGAGAAGAAGCGAAGCGCTCCGGCCAATACGTCGGGAACGGTGAGGGCGGTGACGCGCTCCTGAAGCTGCCGAGTCGATTGCTGGTGCATGGCTTGTAGAGACGATGACGAGGTGTTGGCCAAACGAACACGGAGGCGAGCAGCGCGCTCACCTCCGTGTCGTGCTGCTTATCAAGAATACGCGCTGGTACGCCTTTCGGCTGGACGCTGGTACCAGCCCCTCACGCGCGGGGGCGCTTGGGCGAGAGCGGGCGCACCTCGAGCCGATGGACCAGCATATGGGGCGGCGCATTCACCACAAATGCGACAGCGCTGGCGACGTCGGCCGGCTCGAGCATCCATGTGCGGTTCGTACCTGGCGGAAAGAGGTCCGTGTCCACCGACCCCGGCATAATCACGGACACGCTCACCCCAGCGTCTCGAACCTCGAGCATCAACGATTCGGCGAAGCCCATGACGAAGTGCTTCGTCCCGCTGTAGCACGTACCGCCGACGAAGGTGTTTCGACCGGCGGTGCTCCCGATCGTACAAACATGACCTCGGCCGCGCGACACCATGCCTGGCAGGACCGCATGAGTGACGTGATACAGCGCATTCACATTCACGTCGACCATCCGATGCCACTCGTCAGCACTGGTGTCGAGAAACGGCTTGAGTACGGCCACGCCGGCGTTATTCACCAGCACGTCGACGTGCAGATCACGCAGCGCCGCAGCGACGGCAGTGCCATCCGTGACATCGAGCGGCAATTCACGCACGTGGGCCCCAAGTGCACGACCGCTCACGGCAGTCTCTGCGAGATGGGCCCCGTCGCGCGCCGCAACGATCAGGTCGTGCGTGGGCGCGAGTGCCATCGCAATAGCGCGGCCGATGCCGCGTGAAGCACCGGTAATCAGCGCGACAGGTCGAGTCATGGACAACTACTCACAGGTTCGGGTGGAGACGAACGTCCTCGCACCAAAGATAGCGCGCGTCTCCACCCAGATCGCTCGACCGTTACGGTGTCTTCTTGTCGATGGACTGCTTTACGTCGCGACGATTCGCGCGCACCGCCCGCCGATCGCTTTTCACCGTACGCGTGTCGCGCTTCACATCGCGAGACGCGACCGCTACGTCCTTCTGCTCCATATGCACATCCTTGCCAGCGGCGCGCGCTGCCGCCGTATCGTGT
The DNA here is from genome assembly GCA_038319245.1 of Gemmatimonadales bacterium. Classification (GTDB taxonomy): domain Bacteria; phylum Gemmatimonadota; class Gemmatimonadetes; order Gemmatimonadales; family Gemmatimonadaceae; genus Gemmatimonas. The sequence continues at coordinate 34,756 of JBBQDB010000008.1, read as the reverse complement.
GCCGCAACCGCGGCCTTGCGATCACGCTTCGCGCTCGCGACGTCGCGCTGCTCGCGCTTCACATCGCGCACGTCACCACGCCGACTCCGCTGGTCCTGATTGAGATCGCGCTTCGCACCGTGCAGTTCGCGTACTTCCTTGCGGGTCGAATCCTGCGCGTGAACGGCGACCAGCGGGGCAGCCGAGAGCGCAACACAGAGCATGAACAGGGAACGGCGCATTGACGGATCCTCGATCGGGATGGGTGTGCATCGCGAGCGTCGTCAGAAACGCGCTCGCCGTACACATGGCATTGTGCGATCTCGCTCGCACACGTCGCCGCTCGAACAGCGCCGACACCTTATATGACGACGTCCCGAACGGCGCGTTAATCGCGCATGCCGAGCCGTCGTGATGTCCGTCACCTAGCGAGCCATCAACGGTTTCATGAGTGGTACGCCGCTCACGACACCACAACAACTATCGCGCCAACTTCTCCGACAGATAGGCGGTGAGCTGTCCCGCAGCGACACGATCCTGTGCGAGCGAATCGCGATCACGTACGGTCACCATTTGATCGGTGAGGCTCTGCGGGTCGACCGTGATACAGAACGGCGTGCCCACTTCATCCTGCCGACGATAGCGCTTGCCGATAGAACCCGTTTCGTCGTAATCGATCGGGAATTGTTTGCGCACATCCGCGAGAATGTTGCGCGCAAACTCCGGCAAACCATCCTTTTTCGTGAGCGGAAAAATCGCGGCCTTGATCGGTGCAACCGACGGATGCAGCCCGAGCACGACGCGCCCTTCGTCTTCACCCTCGACGCTCTCTTCACGATACGCGTTGACCAACGCCGCCAACGTCACGCGATCTGCGCCGACCGACGTTTCGATCACGTACGGTACATAGCGCTTGTTCTGCTGCTGATCGAAGTACTCAAGCTTCTTGCCCGAAAACGTCTGATGCTGCGTCAGATCGAAGTCGCCGCGATTGTGTACGCCTTCAATTTCCTGAAAGCCGAGCGTCCCACCAAAGTCGAACGTGACGTCAAACGCGGCGCGCGCGTAATGCGCGAGTTCGCCGGCCGTATGCTGATGGAACTTGAGGCGCTCCGGCGACAACCCTAACGCCAGATGCCAGTCAAGGCGCATCTGCTTCCACTGATCGAACCACTCCATATCCGTGCCGGGCTCGACGAAGAACTGCATTTCCATCTGCTCAAATTCACGCGTCCGGAAAATAAAGTTGCCGGGCGTGATCTCGTTGCGAAACGCCTTACCGATCTGCGCGATGCCGAATGGCACCTTCTGCCGCATCGACTGCTGCACATTGAGAAAGTTGACGAAGATGCCCTGCGCGGTTTCAGGGCGCAAATAGACGATGCTCGCACTCTCCTCGAGCGCGCCCATGAACGTCTTGAACATCAGATTGAAGTTCCGCGCCTCAGTCAACTGGCATTGCTCCGCCTGCCCCGGCTGCTTGCTCGGCTTCTGCGGACAACGCGCATCTTCGAGTTTGTCCGCACGAAAACGGCCTTTGCATGTCTTGCAATCGACGAGCGGATCGACGAAGCCGGCCACATGGCCACTCGCTTCCCACGTGCGCGGATGCATCAAAATCGCCGCATCGAGCCCTTCGATGTCGTCACGCGAGCGCACCATCGCGTTCCACCACCGATCCTTGATGTTCTTCTTGAGCTCGACGCCGAGCGGGCCGTAATCCCACACTGAGCCCGTGCCGCCGTAGATCTCGGACGATTGGAAAATGAAGCCGCGTCGCTTGCACAGCGACACGAGTTTGTCCATGACGTCAGGCGTGCTCGACATGTGCGTTCAGTGATGGGAGGACGGAATGGACAACGGCGCCGACGAGACGACGCGCGATGCTGCCAGAATGCCGGCAGCGATGCGATCACCGTGATCGCGTCCGTTTTCGATAAAGATTTTGTTCGCGTCGAAGCCTGACGCGATGACCCCTGCAACGTAGAGACCTGGCAACGGCGTCGCCATCGTGACCGGGTCGTGTGTAGGGATGCCCGTGGTCGCGTCGATGGGCACCTTCGCCAAGTCGAGGAGCCCGGTCTCCGGCAGATAGCCGGTCATCGTGTATACCTGCGTCGCCGGCAACCGCTCTTCGCCGGTCGGTCCGACGATCACCACCTCGTCGCCTTCGATCGCCGTCACGCGCGAAGTAAAGCGCGCCGCGATACTACCGTCCGCGATACGCGCATTGATCTCCGGGCGCACCCACGGCTTGATCTTCACATCAAGCTCGGGGAGAAAGTGCACGATCGTCACCTTCGCACCGGCCTTGTACATGTCGAGCGCGGCATCGACCGCGGAGTTTCCGCCGCCGACGATGACGACCGGCTCTCGCCACGCGTTGTGTCCTTCGGTGTATCCGTGCTGCACGTGCGGCAGCGATTCGCCCGGCACGCCCAGCCTGTTCGGACGTCCGAAATAACCAGTCGCGACAACCACCGCATGCGCCGCGTACTGTCGCAGTCCACCGGTGCGTCGAATCGTCTGCACACCCCAACGCGACGGACGATCGAGCGTGCACCCCGGACCGTCCAACGCATCAAGCGCCGTCACGGTCTCATACTGCCGCACATCCAGATTCCAGTGCGAGGCGACGCCCCGATAGTAGGCCAGCGCATCGCGTCGTGTAGGCTTGTCGCTCGCTACGATGAACGGCACGCCACCGATCGACAACTTCTCGGCCGTCGAGAAAAAATGCATGTACGTCGGATAGCTCGCGATGCCACTGACAATCGCGCCGCGATCTATCACCACCGCCGATAGGCCCGCCCGCTGCGCGGCGATCGCACACGCAAGACCGCAGGGACCCGCGCCGACGATCACCACGTCGACTGTTTCCAGTGTGTGCGTTGCTGCGTGCGCGCTCGTCTTCACGCTTGGCTCATACGACGGCCGCGTGAACTCCAATGATCTGATCGCGACGTGTTCCAACGCTCACGAACGCGATCGACGTCTCACACAACGCTTCGATGCGATCGAGGTACGCCCGCGCTTCGCGTGGCAGATCTTCGAGTTTGCGCACATCCTGCGTGGGCTTCCGCCAGCCGGTGAACCACTCGTACACGGGTTCCGCGCGATCGAGCATCTGCACATCGGCCGGGAATTCCGTCAGCAATTCGCCGTCGACGCGATAGCCTGTGCAAATGGCCAGCTCGCCGAGCGTGTCGAGCACGTCGAGTTTGGTGACGGCGAGTCCGGTTAAGCCGTTCACGCGCGCGGCATACCGGACCACGACCCCATCAAACCACCCGCAGCGCCGCGGACGTCCCGTGGTCGCGCCGAACTCGTTCCCAAGCGTCCGCACTTCGGATTGCAGCGGCTCTTGCAACTCCGTCGGCAGCGGGCCGTTACCCACACGCGTCGTATACGCCTTCACCACGCCGAGCGCGTAGTCGATCGCCATCGGCGAAATGCCGACGCCCGTCGCCGCGCCACCAACCGTCGTGTTGCTCGACGTGACAAACGGATACGTGCCATGATCGATGTCGAGCAGCGATCCTTGCGCGCCTTCCAGCAACACCGCCGCGCCGCTCTTGATCGCCCGATGCACGCACAAGCCGACGTCTTCAGAAATGGCCAACAAACGCGGGGTGAGGCCGACCAGCGCGGCGAGGGTGTCATCCACCGAGGCGCGCACGTCAGAGCCCGAGCGTTCGAGTTGCGCATTCGCGCGATCGACACCGACGGCCACCAGCTCGCGCAGACGATCGGGGTAGCGGAGATCGAGCACGCGTACGCCACGACGGGCGACCTTGTCCTCGTACGCCGGGCCAATGCCGCGTCCCGTCGTGCCGATCGCCTTGCTCGCCGCGCTCGCGCGATCCATGAGCTTGTGGTACGGCATGACCAGATGCGCTCGCTCGGACACGTACAGGCGTCCTTCGACATCGACGCCGTCGCTCACCAGTTCGTCGACTTCGACGAAGAGCGTCTCCGGGTCCATGACCACACCGTTCCCGATCGCACAGCGCACACCGGGATGCAAAATCCCGCTCGGAATCTGATGCAGGACGGTGGACTTGTCGCCGATATGGACCGTATGCCCGGCGTTCGCGCCGCCCTGATACCGGACGACCCAGTCGGCCTTCTCCGCCAGTACGTCGACCAGCTTGCCCTTACCTTCGTCGCCCCACTGCGCGCCGACCACCACCAACGTTCGCGTCGTCGAATCGAACATGCGTTTTTCGCTCTCCGGCGACCCCGCGGCCGCGCACAAAAAAACGCCCGGCGGACAACCCGCGGGGCGTTGATTCAATCTAGTTCAGGAATCGCTTGAAGCAACCGCGCACGGTCTCGGCGTCATTCGGCAGGTGGACCCTCAAGTTCCGCCCGAAATGGCCGACAATACTACGCAGAGGTACGCGATGTCGCGGCCGACGTCCCTCGCCGCGCACTGTGGCGACGGGATTCGGCCGTTCTTACGCCCGTTTTGAGGTACCGAGTGACTTTGGATATTCGCCCCGCGCTCTCGGCGAGCGCGCCTGACTCGATCGACGCGCTGCGGGAAATGCTCGGCAGTCTCGAAGCCCAGTTGGTCGCGCTGTACGAAGAGAAGGAGGAGTGGAGCGCCCGCCCTGGCGAGCCGGACGAGACGCTCACCGCACTGTACGAGGACAAGCAGCGCCTGAGTGCGCGGACCATCGCGGAGCTCCGTGCCAGCGTAGACAGCTTCTCGGCGCAGCTCGCGGAGTTTTATCAGGAACGCGAGCAGCAGGACACCGGAGCCCACACCGGCAACTCCGAGGAGCTGCAGACGTCGCTGCAGTCGTTCGAGGCGCAGCTGGACGCGCTCTACGCAGAACGCGCGGACGCGACCGACGAACACGCAGAGGCGCTGGAGATGGTCGCCAGCCTCGCGTCTCAGGTCGCTTCACTGCTCGAGGAACGTGACGATCTCGCGGCGCAAATCATCCGCGCGGTGCAAGAGCTGCAGGCCACCAAGAAACGTGCCCGCGAGATGGTCAACGTCGTCCTCGAACAGTCGTTCGCCTGATCGCTGAAGCGCGATCATCACTTCCCAAACTTACAGGAGTCCCCGTGTCCTTCGTTCCTTCAGAGTTCATCTCGCAGATCCCCTCCGTCGACCGCGGTGGCGCCGACGCGCAGCCATTTGGGATCGTGCAGGTGGACGATGCCGGTGTCATCAAGCTGTACAACCGCTGGGAGTCGGAAATGGCAGGCGTCGCGGTCAGCGCTGCCGAGGGCCGCAATTTCTTCACGCAGGTCGCGCCCTGCACGAACAACCGCTTGATGTTCGGCAAGTTTAAAGACGGCGTCGCGAAGGGTGAGCTGGATTCCGAGTTCAATTACACGTTCACCTACAAAATGAAGCCGACGAACGTGCAGATCCGCCTCTTTCGTCACGCGCCGTCGGCGACGAACTGGGTGATGGTTGGCCTGCGTGCCGCGTGATTTTCGCCGCGTGATTCTCGCCGCGTGATGCACGAACCGGGGCGATGTCGTGGCGACGCGACATCCGCCCGCTGCACCAGCGCCCGCAATCGCTCGTACCACGCGATGTACCTACACTCCGACTTCTTCCGAACATGTCCTCGCTCGCCAAACTGCTGGTCGATGTTGCCGACCCCACCGTAATAGTGATGGTGGTCCGCAACATTACCGAGACAGTCGAACTCCCACCTGAGCAGACCGCTGCCGTTGTCGGCGAGGCGCGGGCAGTCTGCGAGCAACTGCGCGCGCTCGCCGCGTCACTCGAAGACCCCGAGGATGAGCCGGATCTCTATCGCAGCCTCGCGGCCGTCTGGCTTGAACTGCGCTTTGCGTGGCAGCGGCACAACCTCGTCGCCAATTACGACACTATGCGCACCGGCTCCTGCGCGCCAATCGTGCTCGCCCGCGCCTCCACGGCGTCGTACATGCTGCAACGCATTGAGATGCTGCTCAGCGCCGACCATCGCGATCGGCTTGGCGACACAGCCGTGCAACTGCTCGACGTCGTGCGCGACGAAGTCGCGGGCGGTAGTCTGCACGTGGCGGGGTGAGGGGTGTTCGCTTTTCTGCAACGCTTGTTTCGGTCACGACCGCAGCAACCGCCGCCGCAACTATTACAGCCAACGCCGCGGTTCATCCCGGAGCGTCGCCCGGTTGAGTGGACGGAGCGTCCGCAGGTACCCCCGCGCGGCGCCGCCGCGTCCACTGGCGCGCTCGCATCGCCACCACAACCGCAGTCGCCGTCGCAGCTGTCGTACGACGCCACGGAGCACTGGCGTGTTCAGCTCCAGACCGCGCGCGAAGCGCTCGCCGCCGACCCGCTCGCGGCGGACAGCCCTGATGCAGGCGCGCTGCTCAAGTCGCTGTCCGAAGGCCCCGATTCGGTCATCCGGCAGTTACCCGCGGCAGCGCGCGACGCGTTGTCCCTGTGCGACGACGCCAGCATCTCGCGCTCCCAACTGGCGTCGCGCCTGTCCCGTGACCCGGCACTCGTTCAGGGACTGCTTCGCGCAGCGAACAGCGCCGCCTTCGGCGTTGGCCGCGACAAGGTGCTCAGCATTGCGACAGCCTTGGATCGTATCGGCCTCGCCGGCGCCCGGGCAGTAGTCCTCTCCAGTTGTGTCGATGGTTTGCTGAGTCATCCGGGCGGAGCATTCAACGCGATGGCCAGCGAGGTGTGGGCCCACATGGTGCGCACTGGCCCCCTCGCGCGGATCATCGCGCCCGCGTTCGCGGCCGACCCCGATGAAGCCTTTGCCATCGCCCTGCTGCACGACGTCGGCAAGCTGGTCATCTTCGATCGGCTCTCCGTGCTGCGCGCCACGCGACGCCGAGCCGTCACCGTGCCGGACGGCTATCTGCACGGCCTGCTGCAGCTGCTGCACGAGCCACTTGGTGCGATCGCCGCACTGCAGTGGGGCATGGGCGACCGTGCGGCCGCGGCAATTGGTACCCATCACCGAACCGTTGTCGGCCGCGGCCGCGACACGCTCGCCGAAACAGTCTTCTTCGCCGAACGCACCGATCATGCGGAGCGCCGCGGTGATCCGCTGGACGTCGGCGCACTCTGGGAGACCGGACGCCTGACCGGCTCGCCGGCGCGTGTCGTCAGCGCGCTGCAAAATCTCGCGACCGCCGCCTGAGCATAACATGACCGATCCACTCGACGAGCTGCTGACAATCCTCGAAGGCGCTGACATCCGGGCGCGTTTCGCACACATGATCGACGAACTCGGTGGCGTCGAACCAGCAGACGCCGCGGCACTGCTCACTGCGATCGATTCGCGAATGCTGGGGATGGCGACGTCACTGCGCGATGTCATCTACGAGGGCGACACCACAGATTCGTTGGCGATGCTTCCGTGGATCTGGCTGGAACTCCGCTTCGAGTGGATGCGCCTGAACCAACAGATGCAGTATCAGACGATGCTGCAGGGCATGGCGAAGCCGCTCATCATGGCGCGCGGCGCGGCGCTCTCGTACTTGCTCGAAGTCATCGAACTCCGGCTCGATACGGAAAACGCGTACGTGGTGACGAAGATTGCCGCCGATCCGGCGGCCGTCGCACGCGGTTCCATTGAACGCACCGATCGCCTCTTCGCGCTGATGGCTGCCGCCAGCGCGGGCGGACGCGATGCCGTCGAAACGCTGCTCCTCGCACAACATCAGATTACGAAACTGACCGACTCCGTGCCGGTGCGCCGGGAGTTTGGGAAGGCGATCAGCACGGTCATCGAGAAGGTCGGCAGCGGCCTCCGCGTCTCCGTCGACGATTTCATCGTCGGGATCGAAGGACTCATGGTGCGCATCCTTGGCCGTGCACGCGTCCGCGTCATCTTCGAAAGCGCCAGTCCAGATAGTTCACTTACCATCCCGAGCGCGATCGCCAACGGCTTGCTCAAGGCTGCCGAAGGGTGGATGATGGCGCTACGCGACACCGGCATGGAACGCGATGCCGCGGCTCGCTTGGCGGCGCACCGTCCGCCGTACATCACGCTGACCGGCTCGCTCCGTCGCGATGGCGATCGGGTCTCCCTCGAATTGCAGGATAACTCCGACGGCACGGTGCAGTATCGTCCGAATCTGCGCGAGTGGCCCATTCGCGATCTCAAGCTCCACCTGGCGCAGCGAGCGGGATGGGGGAGCTGCATTCGATTTGGCTGTGACGTGACGAGCATTGCCGAGTACATGATGCTGCGCGTGGGTACAGGAGCCGACGACGCACTGATCGGTGTGCCGATCAGCGCCGTGAACCGCATCGAACGTCGCGACGCGAGCGCGCTGGCCATGCAGGGCAGTTGTCTCATTGATCGCCACAGCGGTGGTACGATCGAGTGCATGGACCTCGGCACGCTCCTCTTTGGTCAACCCATCTCAACGGAGGACGCGACGTACGTGCTCGTCAATCGTGGCGAAACGGACGGCGCATCCATCGCGTTACGTGTCCGAGCGATCGATGGCGTCTGCCGCGGCAGCATAAAGCGTCTGCCTGAACTGTTGTCCGACAGTCCGCTTCGCGGATTCGTCCAGTCGGACCTTGATATCATCAGCGTGCTCGACTTAAACCGGCTGCTTAGTCGGACTCACCACAGCGACGGACAACTTGTACTTTCGGCGATGGACGAACCATGAGCGTCAGCTTTACCTCTGAGTACGATATCGAGTCCTTCGCCCTGGCGCGTACGACAACCGATCAGGACACGGCGGCGTCGCCGTTCCGGTCGGCGCCGCGCGCCGTTGACGTTGGTGCGGCAATCACCACCGGCGACGTATTCCGCGCGGCCTCCGGCCGTGTGACCGTCACCTTAGGCGCTGCAGCAACGCAGCGCATGCACGCGTCGCACGCGGCGCTCACGCGTATGGTGCACGAACGTCGACGCATCTACGGCGTCACGACAGGATTCGGTCCGCTCGCGTCGCATCCCGTCACGCCCGAACATGCCGAGCTATTGCAGCGAAACCTGGTCTACCATTTGTGCAGCGGCGTCGGCAAACCGCTGTCGCCGCTGCATACACGCGCGATGATGATCGCCCGCGCCGCGAGTCTCGCGCGCGGGTATTCGGGCGTGAGCGCCCCACTCTTCCACACGTTGCTCGACTGCATCAATCTCGATCTCGTGCCCGTCGTCCCCGAGATGGGCACCGTGGGCGCGAGTGGCGATCTCACGCCACTCGCACACGTGACCCTCGCACTCATGGGCGAGGGCGACATGTGGTACAAGGGCGAACGACTCCCCTCGCACGACGCGCTCATCGCCGCCGGACTGTCGCCGATCACACTCGGCCACAAAGACGGCATTGCGCTCGTCAACGGGACCTCGTGTATGACCGGTATTGCGGCCATCAACGCCGAGCGCGCGCGCCGTGCGGCAGCGCTTTCCATTCGACTGGCGGTGTTGTACGCCGAGTGTCTTGGTGGTCGAGAGGAAGCATGGGATCCGCGCTTCGGTATCGCACGTCCGCACGCGGGACAGGCCACCGTGCACGCGGCGCTCGCGCGCTGGACAACGGGCAGCGCACGGCTGAAACGCGCCGTACAACCGCCGCCGCGACTCGACGAATCACAGGCGCACGACGGTTGGCTTCCCGAAGGCGAGTTGCCGCAAGACCCGTATTCCATTCGCTGTGTACCGCAGATTATCGGCGCCGTGCTCGACGTGCTGACCTTTCACGACAACATCGTCACGACCGAACTGCAAAGCGCCACCGATAACCCGCTCATCTTTGCCGACGACGATGCGATCCTGCACGGCGGCAACTTTTACGGCCAGCATGTCGCCTTTGCGTCTGACACGCTGCTGCTCGGTGTGGCCAAGCTCGCCATTCATGCCGAACGCTGCATCGCGCGGCTCACCGACAAATCGCAGAATCAGGGGTTGCCCGCGTTCCTGCATGGTGGGCCCGATGGCGTAAACTCGGGATTTATGGGCGCCCAGGTCACCGCCAGCGCACTCATCGCCGAAATACGTACCCGCGCGACGCCGGCTTCCATCCAGTCCGTGCCGACCAACGGCAACAATCAGGATGTCGTCACGATGGGCACGATTGCCGCGCGTAAAACCGCAGACGTGCTCGACCTGGTCTTCCACGTCCTCAGCATTCATGCGCTCGTGCTCGCGCAAGCCGCCGAACTTCGCGGAGGCCAGTCGCTGAACGCGTTCGCACCGACCAGCCAGGCGCTGGTGCGTTGGATTCGTGAAGGGTCCGCCGCACTCAACGTCGATCGTCCGCTTGCGCCGGACATCGCGCGCACCGCCGCACGACTCGAAACGATCGATTGGGACGCGGAACAGTCAGAGTCAGCCGATGCGAGTCTGAGTTCGTTGGGGTTCATCTTTTAGCGGTGACTGCTCGTGCCGCTCGTGCTACCAATCACGGCCGCGACATACTGCGCTCGCTACGTCGCGCTCCCACGCCCCACCACGGCCGCGACAAACAACCAGATCGCCACAACCACCCCGAGTCCGCTCTTCACCGCGGCAGCGACCGCGCGCCCAACTACCGCACCGGTCGCCACGCGCGTCGGATCGCCGCGCACGTCGCGATGCATCGTGCGCTCTCCGATGTACGCGCCAACAAACGCGCCTGCAAACGCCGCCAGCACCGAGCCGATCACCGGGATGGGTACCCCGACCACGGCGCCGACCAGCCCACCGACAATCGCGCCCCACGACGCGCGACGCGAACCGCCATATCGTCGTGTGTACTTTCCCGAAATGGTGAACTCCAGCACTTCGGCTAGCATGACCAGTGCAACGGCGCCGAGCAGTGTCCAAGCGCCAATGCCACCGGCCGGCAGCACGACGGAATAGAGCAGCGCGGCGCCGAGCATGACCCACAGACCTGGCAAGCCGAGCGGCACGACGAGCAAGCCGCCCACAAGGGCGAGCGCGAGGCACACAAGGGCCAAGGATGCGGAAACGGTCGGAAGGCCGGTCATGCGCAAACATACGACGGCGGTCGCGCACGGGATTCGTCTGCCCCTCAGACGAGCCGAAAGAACCATCCCCCGTGCGGACGCGCGAGCAAGCGCGCCTCTAGTCCACGAACACACTCACTTTTTCCGACTCGGCTGCCGAGACTATGGCAACGAGGGCGCGCGACGCGGCGAGCCACGACCCAATCGGCGTCGCCTGTCCCGAATCGTCGGCGACGCCATAGCTACAGAGTCCAATGCCCGGCGTCGAACCCTCCAAGCTTGCCTCACAGTTGCTGTTGGTCGCCAACGCACACTCCGTCGCGACGGCACTGCGCGAGCTGACAAGCGCGGTCTCGATGAGTGAAATCGACCGTGCCACGATTGAAGATGACGCGCTCAGGCTCTGCACCGAGCTACGAACCTTCTCGTCGGCCATGTGGACACCCGGCGATGAGCCGGCACTTTATCGATGCCTCGCAATCGTGTGGCTCGAACTGCGCTTCGAGTGGCAGCGCCATAACCTCGTCGCAGGCTATGACACCGCACACCGCGGCAACACCGAGCTGACCGTGCTCGTACGCGCGTCGGTCGCGACGTACATGTTGCAGCGTATCGAAATGCTGCTCCAGCGCGAACAACTGGAGTACCTGGTTTCAACGGGGATGGATATCATCGATAACCTGCGCGCAGACGTCTCGCAGGTCTGCTCGCGCATCGCCGCCTAAGCCGCCGCAAGGTCGGCGCGTGCGAGCGAAGCGCCGACTACTCCGCGTCTCTCAGCGGCGCGCGACGAACGACATCACCTTTCGGTGTACGTCGCCACTCCGCGCTTGCAACCACCGTCACGCGGGCCAGCCGTGCACCGAGGCTGCCCAACAGCGCACGCACCTGCGCGATGTCGGGCGCGAGCTCCATGGTCACGAGCAGTTCCAACGCATCGTCGCCGCTCGGGCGCAGCAGGAGTTCCGCCACGTCGGGCAATGTCCGTCGCAAGTGATCTTCCAATCGCGTCGCGTCGACCATCCGCCCGTTTGAGAGCTTGAAGCTGTCACTTGCTCGCCCCACGAGACGAAAGGCGTCGCCAGTCACCTCGGCGACCACATCGCCGGTGCGCACCCAGCGATCAGGCGCCTCCCGCACCAGCTGACCTCCAGCCCACACGCCGACGCAAGCGTTCGCACCGCGAAAGGCCAGCACGCCGTCAGCATCGACGCGCACGTCACAGCCCACCGCACGGCCAAGCAGTCGCTCGGACCATTCGCCAGCATCGCCAAGCAGCACGCCAGGCGACGCTTCGGTCTGTCCGTAGCCGACGCGCATGCGTGTGGCTTGTAAGGCGACACACAGCGACGACGACACAGGCGCGCCCCCGACGATGCCACCGTGGAGTCGGCGCAAGAGCGTCGCACCGCGCGCATCATCCAACAGACGCGTTGCCAAGAGTGGCACAAGATCCATGTGCGTGACGGGATGTAACATGGCGAGATCCAGCAGCGCATCGACATCGCGACCGTCGGTGTGATCGCGCACGATTTCGTCAGCGTGCAGCAGCGCAGTCAGCAAGCCGAGCACGAGTCCAAACGCATGATGCCACGGCAGGACGCTGAGCACGCACGCATGCGTCAGCTCGAGTTTTGGCGCATGACTGTCGATGACGGCGAGCACGTTGGCATCGGAGAGCGCGACCCATCGCGCATCGCCTGCCGTACCAGTTGTGCGCAGGAGTAGGCGCACGTCGGGCGATCGTGCTTCGCGTGCGTCGCGCAACGCTGGCATCGCCTCCTCCGGCCAGCCAGCGGCACCAGGCACACACGTGTGATCGCTGATCGCGAGATCGTTGTTCGCGTGATCGCTATCCGTGTTGTGGCGAATCGTCTGCGCGCTATTTGACTGAATGCTGGGTGCAGTTTCGCGCACCAGCAGACGCGCATCCAGCGCGTCCAGCAGAGCCGCCGCGCCGGGTCCATCCCCATCGCGCACGGGCGCGACGGCGAGCGACAACCCTTCCCACAGGCTGGCGATCAGCACTTGCACGAACGCGGCGCCCGGCGGGAGCGCACACACGATGCGATCACCGGATTGCAGCCCCGCCGTGCGGAACTGATTGACCCACTGACGCGAACCGGCCCACAGCGATGCGGCTGTCCAGATCGCATCCGGCATGATCAGCAGTGGCACGGCGTGTCCCACTAGCCGCGTATACAGTCGATCATGCCACGCACCGGGTGGCGACGGTGTCATGCCATCACCCCAAGCGGGCCGCGCTATACCATGGCGTCAACGGCCAGCAGCCCCGCCGCTCGCAATCGCGACGCCACGATGGCCAGCTCGTCGCCCTCGACGGGCAACAACGGACTGCGCGGAGCGCCGCCCTGGAGCCCCACGAGATTCATCGCCGCCTTGATGCCCGCCGGCCCCATCGCGCCGGCAATGTCCGTCGCCAGCGGCGTGAGTCGCGCTTGCATGGCGATCGCCCCGTCCACATCGCCGCGCATGAACGCATCCACCATCGCGCGCACGGCTTCTCCTGCATACAGCGCGATCGCCAGAATCGCACCCTTCACGCCTGCCGCAAGTGCGGGAGCTGCCGTGCCACCGCTACCCGTCAGCACACGGAAACTCTCGCTCTGTGCGCCCAGATATTCCGTCAGCATCGGGAGATTCCCCGCGCTGTCTTTCATCCCGATGACGTTCGGATGCTGCGCCAATTCGTGTACGAGCGCTGACGACAACACGATGTGCGAGTACGCCGGCATGTTGTAGAGCATCACCGGCAGCGGACTCGCCTCCGCCACCGCATGAAAGTGCGCCAACAGCGCCGCTTCACTCATCCGCTTAAGGAAGTAGTGCGGGGCAATCACCAGCACGGCGTCCGCGCCGATTTCTCGCGCGTCGACCGCACGCGAAATCGTCTGTCGCGTGCTTTCGCTCCCGACGCCCGCAATCAACCACTTATCGGGCGGCACGCGCTCACGCGCCCACCAAAGCAGCTGCTTCCGATCGGCATCGTCGAGCAGCGCCGACTCGCCACTGGATCCGGCGACAAGCACTCCGTCCATACCGAGCGCCAAATGCGCGGAGATATTCGCCTGAAAGGCGAGACGATCGAGCTCACCGAGCTCGTCGAACGTCGACACGGCAGGCACCATGAGCCCGCCCAGCGGAGTAGTTGGCATGCTTGCAATCTACTGCAATCGATGGGAGAACTGCCGTGCCTTACGAACCGAACAGGCTCTCGAACCCGCTGCCGAACACCGCGCCACCCAATGGGCTCGGACTCGTCACCGGGCTGTGGCTCGTGGGACTCGTGCCGTTCGTGCCTATCGGTGGTAAATGTGCGCCGGTCCCGAGCGGGTTGAGCCCAAGCCCGCCAGCGGCCCCACCATCCGCGCGCGACGCCATCGCAGCGGTCGCAGACACTGGTGAGGCGCTCGACGGACGGGTCGGAACAGCCACCGTACCCATCGCCGGCGTCCGCCGCCCCTTCATCATGCGGAACGTCAGCTCGAAATCTGCCGGACGCGTCGACGCCGCCAACGCGGTCTCGAACGTCACTTCTCCACTCGTCACCAGCTCGGTCAGATGCTGGTCGAACGTCTGCATCCCATATTGCGCACCGTCAGCGATATAGTCTCTTACCTCACTGACGCGATTTTCCGCAATGAGATCGCGAATCGTTGGCGTCACCACCATGACTTCGGCGGCCACGGCGCGACCGTGTCCGCTCGCACGCGGCAACAACCGCTGCGACACTACCGCCTGCAACGACTCGGCGAGTCGCATACGCACCACGGCCTGCTCTTCGGGCGGGAACATCGCGACGATGCGCGTGATCGTGCTGCAGGCGTCAGCGGTGTGTAGCGTCGAGATCAGCAAGTGTCCCGTCTCCGCCGCCTTCATCGCCGTGTCGATCGTTTCCGCATCACGCATTTCGCCAATCAGGATCACATCGGGGTCCTGACGCAATGCGGCGCGCAGCCCCATGCGAAAACTCTCCGTATCGATGCCGACTTCACGCTGCGTGACCGAACTCTTGAGATCCGCGTGAATGAATTCGATCGGATTTTCGAGCGTGAGAATATGCTTCTCGTGATTCGCGTTGATCGAATTGACGAAGGCGGCCATCGTGCTCGACTTGCCGGATCCGGTTACACCGGTCACCAACACCATGCCGCGTTCTGAATGCGCAATGCGATTGAGCACCGTCGGCAGGTGCAGCGATGCAAAGGTCGGCACATCGTCGGGGATCACGCGCAACACGATCGAGTGCGCCGCGCGCTGCCGCATGATGTTCACGCGAAACCGACCCACACCCGGTGACGACCAGGAGCAATCGTGATCCTTGAGCGAATCGATCGCTGCCCGCTCTGCATCGCTCGTCATGAAGTGCAACGCGATCGCGCGGGTTTGCTCCGGCGTCAGCGATTGCTTCGTGAGCACCACCAGGCGCCCGTCAATTCGCGCACGTACCACATCGCCTGCTTTGATGTGCACATCAGACGCGCCGCGCTCGACTGCTGCCTTGATGATTCGCTCAATTGCCACGTTTCGGTCTCACTCGCTTGCGCGACGCCGTCGCTTGTTCAGTAACCGGCGTCGAGATCCACGACGTTACGCAGTGGCTCGCCCACTACCCATCGTCGCCAATTGTCTTCAAACAGGTCGAGCACGCGCGCCCAACTGTGGCGCGGTGACACGCCCGACACATGCGGAATGATCAGAGTGCAAGGATGTCGCCACAACGGATTTTCGTGCGGTAATGGCTCGGTGTGAAACACATCCAGCACCGCGCCTCGCAACACACCCGAGTCCAACGCCGCGATCAATGCATCCTCGGCAATCAAGCCACCTCGTGCCACAGTGACGACGATTGCCCCCGTTGGGAGCAACGCCAACGGGCGCGCATCACGCAGGTTGGCACCCTCCGCCGTATGCGGCGCCGCCACGACGACGAGGTCGGCGAGCGGCAACTCTCGATCGAGCGCCTCAACTCCGGCAATTCGCGAGAATCCGTGCGAAATGCCGCGCGCCGGACGACGACGAATGCCGGCACAGTCGCGCGATCGCGATTACCACCACCATTTCCCACCCGCCCGGCGTCGCACCCTGCACACGCGTCACGGCTTACCCCGGCAACTGCAGATGCGGCGCACTGCTCATCAAATCGACAACGAGCCGACGGGTCACGCCGGAATCGATAGCGCGCCAAGCCCCATGCGATCGCGTACTTCAGCCATCGTCGTTTGCGCCAGCCCGCGCGCTGTCGCTGCCCCTGCCGACAACGCATCGAGCACACGGTGAGGCTCCGCATCAAGCGCCGCAGCGCGCGCGCGAATCGGCGTCAGTTCGGCAACCATGCTGCCAAGCAGCACCTTCTTGCAGTCCATGCACCCCCACCCGGCCGTTGTGCACTGCTGCACCACGTTGGCCTGCGCCTCGGGTGTGCTGAATGCTTTGTGCAGCTGATAAATGTTGCAGATTTCTGGGTTGCCCGGATCAGTCTTGCGCACGCGCGCCGGGTCGGTCATCGCTGGTCGCAGCTTCGCCCAGATCGCATCATCGCTTTCCAACAGCCCAATCGTGTTTCCCATCGACTTGGACATCTTTGCCGACCCATCCAGCCCCACGATACGACGCGTTGGCGTCAGCAGCGGCTTCGGCTCCGGAAAGAACTCTTCACCGAATCGCGCATTCCACTTGCGTGCGACATCGCGCGCCAGCTCGAGATGCTGTACCTGGTCTTCGCCCACCGGCACGGAATCCGCGCGATAGAGGAGAATGTCCGCCGCCTGCAGCACCGGATACATCAGCACACCGGCGGGAATGCTCTCGAGCTTCGACGACTTTTCCTTGTACTGCGTCTGCCGTTCCAAGTCGCCAACGGGCGTCAGCGTCGTGAACACCCACGACAGCTCGGTGTGCTGCGGCACGTCGCTCTGCATATACAGGCTCGCCTTCGACGGATCGATGCCAGCCGCGAGCAGAGACTTGGCCATCTCCCACCGCCGCGTGCGCAGCAGCGCCGGATCGTAGTTGCCCGTGATCGCGTGATAGTCCACCACGCAAAAGAGCGCGCCCGGATGCAGCGCCTGCAGCTGCACCCAATTCTTGACTGCACCGAGGTAATTTCCGATGTGCAGCTCGCCCGAAGGCTGTATCCCGCTGAAGATCCGTGCCATCGTCCAAACGTAATCCTCCCTCACTCGGCTGAGCAACGCGACGCGCATGTCCACTCCGTCCGCCACTGAACGCCACCGCTGGCTCGGCGTCGCTTCCGGCGCGGCCGCGCTCGCGACGAGCTTCATTGTCGAAGAGGCAAAGACGCGCCACACCATCACCTGGGAAGAGAAGTCGGCCACAGATTTTGTCAGCCGTGTCGACGTTGGCGCAGAAGAGCTCATTCGGCAGCACTTCGCGCAGGAAGCGCCTGAGGTTCGGGTAGTCGGCGAGGAGATGGGAGGTGGTTCCACGCAGGATGGCCTCGTTGCCATCGTCGACCCGCTCGATGGCACGACGAACTTTCTACACGGGTACCCGGCCTACGGGGTTTCCATCTGCGTTGCACTCGATGGCGTGCCACAGGCTGCTGCCGTGTACGACGTCGCGCGCGGTGGCCTGTACAGCGCCACACTCGGCGGCGGCGCCTTCCTCGACGCCACCCCAATCCGCGTCTCCTCGCTCAACACCCCGACCCGCGCCCTCATCGGCACCGGCTTCCCATTCAAAGATCAAAGTTCGGCCGACGTGTACCTCAAGCAGTTCGCAAAGCTCACGCCCATCTGCGCCGGGCTCCGTCGTGCCGGCGCAGCCGCGCTCGACCTGTGCGACGTCGCGCGCGGACGACTGGAAGGCTTCTGGGAGCTCACGTTGGCCCCGTGGGACATGGCGGCCGGTGCGCTCATCATTCGCGAAGCCGGCGGTCGTGTCACTGACCTGCGGGGGAACGACGCGCCGCTGGCGCACGGCCCGATCGTCGCCAGCAATGGCATCATGCACGACTGGCTCCTTGAACAACTCGACGTGCATTCACGCGCGTCGTAGCATCCGCGAAAGCTTCTTCCTCCCTTCTGCGCGCCGTTGCCATGCCTCTCGTCGAGTGCGTCCCGAATTTCTCCGAAGGCCGCGATCCTGACACTATCGCAGCCATTCGTGATGCCATCGCGTCCACACCAGGCGCTTATGTACTCGATGTGTCCAGCGACGCGTCACACCACCGCACAGTGATCACCTTCGTTTCGCAACTCTCTGCGGCGGTCGACGCGGCCTTCAACGCCATGCGCGTCGCGCGAGATCGGATCGACCTCACCGAGCATCACGGCGAACATCCACGCATCGGCGCAACCGACGTCGTGCCATTCATTCCGCTCGACGGCGCAACAATGGATGACTGCATCGGCCTGGCACGCGAGCTGGGTGAGCGCGTCGCGCGTGACCTCGAAATTCCCGTGTACCTGTACGAGCGTGCGGCAACGCGTCCGGCGCGCGAAAACCTCGCCGACGTTCGCCGAGGCGAATTCGAAGGGCTGCGCGACGACATTCGCAGCAATCCCGCGCGCTATCCCGACTTCGGCACGCCTGCGGTGCATCCAACCGCCGGCGCAACAGCGATCGGTGCACGACCGTTCTTGGTTGCATATAACGTCTACCTCGGACCGGCCAGCAACCTGCCGGTCGCGAAGGACATCGCCAAGGCAGTGCGCGGCTCAACTGGTGGCCTACGATTTGTCAAAGCACTCGGTCTGGAAGTAGACGGACAAGCGCAAGTCTCAATGAACTTGGTCGACACCGACAAGACGCCGCTCCATCGCGTGTTCGAATTCGTGCGCAATGAGGCCGCCTCGTTCGGAGTGACGCCCACATGGAGCGAGATCGTGGGCCTCGTACCAGAGCGCGTGCTGCTCGATGCAGGCGCGCGACATGTGCAACTGCGCAACTTTTCGACCGCAATGCTGCTCGAACACAACGTACGTGACGCGATCGCGGGTGGAGAATCACTCGATGCGTTCGTCGCGCGAGTTGCCGCACCAACGCCAACGCCCGGCGGTGGCAGCGTCGCCGCATTAGCCGGTACACTCGGCGCGGCACTCGCGCAAATGGTGGCTGGCCTCACCGTCGGTAAGAAAAAGTATGCCGCCGTCGAAGACGAGATGAAGACACTCGCGCTACGAGCCAGCGCCCTCCGACGGCAACTCGCGTCACTCGTACAGCGCGACGCCGATGCGTATGAGCGCGTGCGCGTAGCGTACACTATGCCGCACGACAGCGACGCCGCGACGAACGCACGCGATATCGCGATTACGCACGCATTGATTTTTGCAGCCGAAGTCCCACTTGAAACGGCGAATGCCGCGGTGCTCGTCACCGAAATTGCGGCCGCCGTCGCGGAACGCGGCAACGCCAATGCGGTGAGTGATGCGACAGTCGCCGCGCTCATGGCTGAAGTCGCATGCAAAGGCGCCGTACTCAACGTGCGCATCAACGTGAGTGCGCTCGGTACCAACGCATCCGCAGACGCAATTCGCTTGAACACGGCCGCGCGCGCCTGTCTCGATGCTGCGGCAGTGCATGCGCGTCTCGCCGAAGCGGCTGCCGAGCGCTCGATGGTGACGCCGTGACGCTTCGAGTGCAAAAACTGCGCGTCGCGGTGTCACGCGTGACGTTGACGTTGACGCTGGTCTCGCTGATCGTCGCTGGATGCAAAAACGGCGCACCGCGCGCACGCTTCGCACCAAGACCAAGCGCCGAGCAAACTATGCCCGAGGGAGACTCGGTTCGAATCTCGACCAACGCGTGCCCGCTCGAACCCTTGCGGGCTCCCACGTCAAAGCACCGCGCAGCCGCGTTGCTCGTGCTCGCCAAGCTCGAGCCAGCACCAAAGCAGGGAGCGATGGCTGTGGTACGCATCACCGGCGAAACCACAGCCCGCAGCTCCGTCTCCATCGATCCGACACAACTCGCACGCTTCGAACTCGCGCCCGGCAGTTACGACGTACAGATCACAATGGAGAACTACGCCACGGTAAACACGCGCGTGGCACTCACACTCGGCTGCACTCTGCAGATCACGCCTGCGCTGCGCGGACGGTCCGTCAAACGCTGAACATCGCGTGGCCCGCGTCGCACTGCTACCGCAGCACCCCAGCGCAATCGTGCGAGCCACACTCAACTAAATGCGCGTAACCGATTTGCTGTCGATCGTCGCGGCGATGCCGAGGTTTACCAGTGCGATTGAGAGCGCGGTGCGAAGCAGAAACGTCGCGCTGGGAATCCGGAAGGGGTTGAGCAGCACCCTACGTAAACGTAGGGACTGATGTCACCGTGATCAGTCCAATGAACTTCCGCACGATGCCCTAAACAGAATCACGCCGTTGTTGCGCCGCGATGACCGTCAGTGATGCCGAGCAGCGCGATCAGCTCGGCAGCGTCAGGATACGAGGACCGTCTTCCGTCACCGCGACCGTGTGCTCGAAATGCGCAGAGCGCTTGCCGTCCGCCGTGACAACCGTCCACTTGTCGCTCAACGTGCGTGTCTTGGCGGTACCGACATTTACCATCGGTTCGATCGCGATGGTGAGCCCCGGCTGCAGCTTCTTGCCGCGCTTGGCCTTGCCATAGTTCGGGATCTGCAGCTCCTCGTGCAGCGAAAATCCGACGCCATGACCAACGAGCTCGCGCACGATCGAGAAGCCCTCAGGCTCCACAACGGCCTGGATCGCCGCACCGATATCACCGACGTGATTGTCCGGCGTCGCGGCAGCGATGCCCGCCGCCAGCGCACGCTGTGTGACATCCAGCAGCTTCTGGGTGATTGCGTCGATCTCGCCGACAGGAACGGTGATCGCCGAGTCGGTATACATCCCTTCCAGCTTCACGCCGACATCGAGCGTGACGATGTCGCCAGCGGAGAGCGCACGCTTACGCGACGGGATACCGTGGACGATCTCCTCATTAACCGAGATGCAGGCGCTGCCCGGGAAGCCATACAATCCCTTGAACGCGGGCTCCGCGCCGGCGTGCGAGCGAATGAATGACTCGCACAGCGTGTCCAACTCCATGGTAGTCACACCAGGGCGAACTACAGCTTTCATGTGCTGCAGGGTGGCGTACAGAATCGCCCCCCCGCGCATCATGATATCAATTTCTCTTGGTGACTTGAGCAACGTACTCGGCGCGGTTGACCCGAGGGTCATGGTCAGTTTTCGAGCGCCTTGAGCGCTCGCGCTTCGACGTCGTCGAGCGTGCCGGTTGCTTCGATATGCACCAACTTTGCGCCGGCGTTCTTATACCACGTGATGACAGGCGCTGTCTGATCACGATAAACCGTCAACCGCTTCCGCACTGCGTCAGGCTCGTCATCCTTGCGACGAATCAACGTACCCTCGGGCGAGTGTCCATCCACCTTACAGGTCTCGCCGGGCTCACGACCAAAAAACGGTCGCTGGCAGACATCACAGGTGGTCCGACCGCTGAGCCGGCGCACGAGCTCGTCTTCGGCGATGTCGAACAGCAGGACGGCGTCTACCTTGCGACCGAGGCCGCTCAGCATCGCATTGAGCCCTTCGGCTTGCGGCGTAGTACGAACCACGCCGTCAAGAATCACGCCCTTTGCGGCGCTGGGAGCGGCGAGCGCCTCCCCCATGATGCCCATAATGACGGCGTCTGGTACGAGATCCCCGCGATCCATCGCTGCCTTCGCTTCCAAACCAAGCGGGGTGCCATCTCGTACCGCCGCTCGCAGCACATCACCAGTTGCGATTTTGGGGATTGCAAGACGTTCGGCGAGCCGTTCGCCTTGTGTTCCCTTTCCTGCGCCCGGAGGTCCGAGCAGGACGATGACCATGCCGTTCACTTTGCGGTCCTAAAAGCCACCGGTAGCCTGCCGTCCGCGGAAGCGGACACGCCCCTTCTTCATGAAACCGTCGTACTTCCGCAACAATAAATGCTGTTGCATCTGCGCCATCGTATCAAGCGCCACGCCAACCACGATCAACAGCGAAGTACCACCGAACGCGAAGGGCACGTTCACGAGCCGCGCGATGACGATCGGCATCAAAGCGATGAACGTGAGGAACAGCGCGCCCGGCAACGTGATGCGTTCGACGACCTGCTCGATGTACTCCGCCGTCTTCGCACCCGGCTTGATGCCCGGCACAAATCCACCCTGCTTCTTCAGGTTCTCAGCCAGGTCGACCGGATTGAAGATGATGGACGTGTAGAAGTACGTGAACAGCAGAATCAGGATCGCGGACAGGATGAAATACAACCACGGATTCGGACCCTGCGGATTGAAATACTCCGCAATCTCCTGCGCCTTGGCGTTGCCGCTGAACTGCGCAATCGCACCCGGAATAACGATCACGGATTGCGCAAAGATGATCGGCATGACGCCCGCAGTGTTGATGCGAAGCGGGATGAAGTTGCGTGCCGCTTCACGCTGACGACCACGCGCCATCGTGCGCTGCGGGATCTGAATCAGCACGCGACGGGCAGCAACCGTGATCGCCACCACACCGGCAACGACCCCGATCATCACCAACGCCAGCACCACCAGCGACAGCGGAGCGATCGCGCCCGTCGTCACGAAGTTGAACGTCTGCAGAATCGCCGGCCACATCCGCTCGACGATCGAGAAGAAAATGATCAACGAGGCACCGTTGCCCAGCCCACGCTCCGTGATCTGCTCGCCAAGCCACATCACGAAGATCGCGCCCGTCGTCAGGAACAGCATCATCTGCACCGTGAACAGCGGGCCAGGATGCGTCACCGCCTGTGGCAACGACGTCGTAAACAACGCGAAACCGTACGCCTGCACCAAAGCGAGAACGACGGTCAGATAACGCGTGTATTGCGTCAGCTTTTTCCGTCCTTCCTCGTCCTTCTGCATCTTGTCAACCGTCGGCAACACCGCGCCGGCGATCTGGATGAAGATGCTCGACGAGATGTACGGCATGATACCCAACGCGAACACGGTCGCACGCGACAACCCGCCACCCACGAACAGGTCGTACAGGCCCAAAAGCCCGCCGCCCTGCTGCCGTGAGAAATAGTCTGTCAGCGCCTGCACATCGATACCGGGCGCCGTGATATGCGCACCGATGCGATAGATCAACAGACACACGAACGTGAACGTGATCTTCGCCCAGAGTTCAGGCGTCTGATAGATGTTGGCGACGGCCTGCGCCGCCCTGTTGTTCTGCTCTGCCATTCGCCGGGGGCTCCCCCTCAGCCGTCGACGCGGCCACCGGCCGCTTCGATCTTCGCCTTGGCGCCCGCGCTGAGCTTCACACCCTTCACCGTGAAAGCGCGCGTCACTTCACCGTTAGCCAACAGCTTCGCCGGACCGTGCCCGTCGCGGATAAGTCCCGCGGCGACCAACGCTTCCGTCGTCACCTCGTCGCCGGTCAGCTGCGCCAGCACGTCGAGACGCACTTGCTGCGCGTACTCCTTAAACGGGTTGGTGAACCCGCGCTTCGGAATGCGACGCGTGATCGGCATCTGACCGCCTTCGAAGTGCGGCTTGCCGCCACCAGGACCACCATGGCCAGAACGCGCCATCGAGCCCTTGTGACCCTTACCGGACGTCTTACCAGTGCCCGAGCCAGGACCGCGACCGATGCGCTTGCGCCCACGGTGCGAGCCCGGCGCCGGCGCCAGATTGTGCAACCCAATCTTCTCGACGCCTTCGGCGCCGCTGTTCTTCGTAGCCACGGCTTACCCCTCCACCGGCGTCACTGACACCAGGTGACGAACATGCTTGAGCTGGCCGCGCAGCGAGGCGGAATCCTGCTGTACGACGCTTGCCTGATGATGTTTGAGGCCGATCGCCGCGAGCGTGCGGTTCATCCGCCACGAATGGCCGATACCGCTCCGCACCTGCGTGATCAAAACCTTGCCCGCCGTCGGCGCCTGATCTTTCGGCGTCTTGGCTGGGCCCTTGGACGGATGCCACACGAATGTGCGAGCCATTACGCCACTCCTGCGGAAGTAACGGCAGCCTTGCGATGGTCAGGCACGTCCGTGCGCGACTTCGCCCGCGACTTGTAACCGATCTGCGACACGTCCACGCCACGCTCCTTCGCCGCCTGTTCGACCGTGATCAGGTGCGCCAAGCCGTCGAGCGCAGCGAGCACCATGTTATGCGGGTTCGTCGAGCCGAGCGACTTGGTCAGGATGTCGTGAATACCCGCGCACTCGAGAATGGCACGCACTGCGCCACCCGCGATCACGCCAGCACCCGGCGCCGCCGGCTTCATCAACACCTTGCCGGCGCCATGCTTGCCGACCACCTCGTGAGGGATCGTTGAACCCGTCAGAGGGATCGAGACCATGTTGCGACGCGCTGCGTCCACGGCCTTACGGACCGCCTCTGACACTTCGTTCGCCTTACCGGTAGCAAAACCGACCTTGCCCTGCCCATCGCCGACCGCGACAAGCGCGTTGAACGAGAACCGACGACCACCCTTCACAACCTTCGCGACGCGATTGATCGCGATCACGTTTTCTACCAGATCACTCTGCTCACGTTCCTGACCGGGACGACCTTCGCCGCCACGCCCACGACCGTCGCGACCGGCCGGGCCTCCTTCGCCACCCGGGCCACGTCCACGATTGCCACCGGGTCCACCAGGACCGCCACCCGGGCCGCCAGGACCGCGTCCGCGGCCGGCACCTGGGCCACCACGTCCACCGCCCGGGCCGCCGCGACCGCGACCACCAGGACCACCACCGCTACGGGCGCTGCCGCCTGGCGCGCCACCGGAACCTGCTGCGTTTGCCATATCAGAACTCCAGGCCGCCCTCTCGGGCGCCATCGGCCACAGCCTTCACTCGGCCATGGTACTGGTAACCGGCGCGGTCGAACACGACCTTGGCAATGCCCGCCGCCTTCGCCTTTTCGGCGACTGACTTGCCGACGGCAAGCGCGCGCTCCGACTTCGTCCCTTCCATCTTCTCGTCGCCAACAGTCATCAGCGTCTTCTGCGTGACGTCGTCCACGATCTGAGCGTAGATGTGCTTCAGCGAGCGGAACACCACCAAGCGCGGACGCTCGGTCGTCCCGTTCACAGCTTTGCGCACCCGCATGTGACGGCGCGCACGCCGTTCTGCCGTGGTACGCGGAATCGCCATCTTGGCCATTACTTGCCTCCCGCCTTGCCGGCCTTACGCCGAACGACTTCGCCCTTGTACTTGACGCCCTTGCCCTTATACGGCTCCGGCTTCCGGAAGCTACGGATCTCGGCGGCGACCTGACCGACCAATTCCTTGCTTGAACCATCAACGAGCACGGTGGTCGGATTCGGCGCCGAAATCTTCACGCCCTCCGGTGCCTTGTACTCGATCGTGTGCGAAAAACCCAACGACAACAACACGCCGTACGGCTTCACTTCGGCCTTGTAGCCAACACCCGAGATCTCGAGCGTCTTCTGGAAGCCCGTCGTCACGCCTTCGACCATGTTGGCCACTAGGGTGCGCGACAAGCCGTGCAA
The DNA here is from genome assembly GCA_038319245.1 of Gemmatimonadales bacterium. Classification (GTDB taxonomy): domain Bacteria; phylum Gemmatimonadota; class Gemmatimonadetes; order Gemmatimonadales; family Gemmatimonadaceae; genus Gemmatimonas. Next base: position 9,379 of record JBBQDB010000008.1, on the reverse strand, counting down.
CGCCTTGTGCTTCTCTTCATCAGACGGGCGCTTGACGAGGATCTCGGTGCCTTCCTGCGACACCAAGATGTCCGTCGGGAGCGTACGCGAGAGCTCACCCTTCGGCCCCTTCACGCTCACCGTGTTTCCGCTGATCGCCACACTGACCCCGGCTGGAACCGGGATGGGGCGCTTTCCGATACGTGACATGTGAGCGGTCCTTACCAGACGAGGGCGAGCAATTCGCCCCCAGTGTTGGTAGAGCGCGCGGTACGGCCAGACATGATACCCTTGGACGTGCTCAGGATTGCCATGCCGAGACCGTTGCGCACACGCGGAATCTCCATCGCGCCGACGTACTTCCGCAGGCCCGGCGTGGAGATGCGCTTCGCTTCACGGATCACAGACTGCCCGCCATGCGCGTACTTGAGGATCACACGCAAGGCAAACTTCCCATCTTCCAGTTCCACCGTGCGGTAGTCCTGGATGAAGTGATTTTCTTTTAAAATGCGCGCGATCTCGACTTTGATCTTCGAAAGCGGCATGTCAACGCGGCGATGCTTCGATGCGCATGCATTGCGCAGTCGGGTCAGCATGTCCGCGATCGGGTCGTTCATACTCATAACGTCTTGGCGCTCCTATGGTATCCGCGCAGGGCGGACCTTTAGGAATGAAAAAGGAACCACCCGGTACCAGCCACCGGGTGGTGCGGGGTCCTACCAGCTCGCCTTGCGGACGCCGGGGATCAGGCCGTTCAAGGCCATGTCCCGGAGGGCAATACGGCTCAATCCAAACGTGCGGAGAAACGCGCGCGGCCGACCGCTCATGCTGCAGCGGTTGCGCACGCGGGTCGCCGACGAATCACGCGGCATCTTATGCAACGCGTTCACCGCCACCTGCTTCTCTTCGTCCGTGCTCTTCGGACTTGCGATCACAACCTTGAGTGCGGCGCGCTTGGTCGCAAACCGCGCGACCAACTCCTTGCGCTGCGCATTCCGGGCCAACTTGCTCGTCTTCGCCATGGAATCAGTTCTCGATAGTAAAACTTAAGCCGCGACGGCCGCGGCCGCAGGCTGCGCCACCTTGGGGATCACTGGCTTGTCGTCGCCCTTGAACGGCATGCCCAGCTGATGCAACAGCGCAAACGCGTGCTCATCCTTTGCCGCGGTCGTCACGAACGTGATGTCCATGCCGTGAATCGACTCGATGGCCTCATAGCTGATTTCCGGGAAGATCGTCTGCTCTTTGACGCCGAGCGTGTAGTTGCCGCGACCGTCGAACGAGCGAGTCCCAAGCCCGCGGAAGTCGCGAATACGCGGGCACGCCACTGTCACGAAGCGATCAAGAAACTCCCACATACGAGCGCCGCGCATCGTCACCGACGCACCAATCTCCTGTCCTTCACGCAAGCCGAAGTTCGAGATCGACTTCTTCGCCTTGCGACGAACCGGCTTCTGGCCCGTGATGAGCGCCAACTCCTCGACCACCACGTCAAGCACCTTGGGCTGCTTCACCGCTTCGCCAACACCGCAGTTGATCACGATCTTCTCGAGCGACGGAATCTCGTGCGGATTGCCGAAGCCGAACTGCTTCGCCAACGCCGCGCGGACGGTCCCCTCGTAGTGCGCCTTGAGGCGCGGGGCGGCCACCGGCAAGCCGGCACCACCATGCTCACGCTTCGTGAAATCGATCGCTTGGCGCGGCTGTCCGGCCTTGCCACTCTTCGATCCACCCTTCGACGCACCAGCACCGCCCTTGGCTGCGCCACTCTTGGTCGCGCCGCCCTTGCCGCCTGCTGCCTTACCGCCGGACTTCGCGCCGGCCTTATCCTTGGTCGCCATCGTCTATGCTCCGGGGGTCAGCGTGAGCGGGGAATAACTTCGCCGCTCTTGACGCCGACCCGCTCCTTGGTGCCGTCAGCGTCAATGCGCGCCTTCACGCGCGTCGGTTTGCCCGTCTTCGAATCGAGCAGCATCACGTTCGACGCATGGAACGGCGCCGCCATTTCGATGATGCCACTCGTCTCTTCTGCCGTGCGCGCCTTACGGTGCTTCTTTACGATGTTGATCCCTTCCACCTTGATACGGCCCGTCTTGGGGTACACCTGAAGGACCTTGCCTTCCTTCCCCTTGTCGTCGCCACGCATCACGCGAACGGTATCACCCTTTGTAACGTGGATCGCTTCGCGCGAAGCCTTGAGCGCATGACGCCCGTGCCCCAGCCGCTGTCCGCGATCGGTCTTGTAGTACTTGTTCACGCGCATCTCAAATCACCTCGGGCGCCAGCGAGACGATCTTCATGTACCGCTTTTCGCGCAGCTCGCGCGCCACGGGACCAAAGATACGCGTCGCTTTCGGCTCGCCCTTGTCGTCGATGATCACCACTGCGTTCTCGTCGAAGCGGATGTAGCTGCCATCCTTGCGACGCGTTTCCTTGACCGTGCGCACGACCACGGCCTTGGCCACGTCCGACTTCTTCACGGTACCGTTGGGGAGCGCGTCCTTCACCGCCACGATGACCTTGTCACCAAGGCCCGCATAACGGCGGCGCGTGCCGCCCAACACACGGATCACCAGGGCGCGCTTGGCACCACTGTTGTCCGCAACCTTCACGATGGATTCCTGCTGAATCATGGCTGGGTTCCCTTAGCGTGCGCGCTCGACGATCTCGACCAGGCGCCACCGCTTGTCCTTTGACAAGGGCCGGGTCTCCACGATGCGAACGGTGTCGCCGACTTTCGCCGAGTTTTCCTCGTCGTGCGCCTTTAGGCGCCGAGTCCGCGTCACCATCTTGCCGTACTGCGGATGGGGCATGCGACGATCAATGCGCACCACCACCGTCTTATCCATCTTGTCACTCACGACCAGTCCGACACGAAACTTTCGTGCGGTCCGTTCGATGGCGCCGTTCTGCGTGGCGCCCGACGCGTTCTGCGTATCCGTCATCGTCAAGTTCCCGGTTAGCGGCTGCGGGCCTTAGAAGGAGCCTTCTTCGCAGCGGCCTTGGTGGCGCCCGCCTTTTTCGCGACTGCCTTCTTTGCGACAGGCGCCGGCGCACTCACGCCACGCTTGAGCCCGAGCGCACGCTCCCGCAGAACAGTCTGCAGGCGCGCGATATCTCTACGAATGCTGCGGAGGCGCAACGGCTCCTCCAGCGCTTCCGTCCCACTGCGGAAGCGAAGCCGAAAACGCTCCTCTTCCATCTCGGCGATGCGGGCCGTCACCTCAGCGTCGGCCAGTCCGCGGATCTCATCAGCCTTCATTGGTCACCGCCTCCTCGCGCACGACGAACTTGGTTTTCACACCCATCTTCGCGGACGCCAGCGCCATCGCCGATTCGGCAACTTCGCGCGTAACACCCTCGAGCTCGAACATTACCCGACCCGGCTTCACCACGGCCACCCATCCTTCTGGCGGCCCCTTGCCCTTACCCATGCGGGTTTCAGCTGGCTTTTTCGTGATCGGCTTATCCGGGAAAATCCGGATCCACACCTTGCCGCCGCGCTTGATGTGACGCGTCAGCGCCACGCGAGCCGCTTCAATCTGACGGCTCGTCACCCAGCCCGGCTCCATCGCCTTCAAGCCGTACGTGCCAAACGACACTTCGGCGCCGCGATGGGCCAACCCAGTGGTGCGGCCCTTGAACATCTTGCGAAACTTGACCCGCTTCGGACTCAGCATCGATAGGTCTCCTTAGGCGCCGGTCGAGTAAGTCTTGCCGCGGCGATCGTCGACAATTTCACCCTTGAAGACCCACACCTTGACACCGATGGTGCCGTAGGTGGTCTTCGCCGTGCTGGTGGCATAGTCGATGTCCGCGCGCAACGTGTGCAGAGGCACCCGACCCTCATGGTAGCCTTCCACGCGTGCGATTTCCGCACCACCCAGACGACCACCGGCCTTCACCTTGATCCCGAGCGCGCCCATGCGCATCGCGCTCTGAACGGCCCGCTTCATCGCACGACGGAATGAGATACGCTGGGAGAGCTGCGCGGCGATGTTGTCGGCCACGAGCTGCGCCTCGATCTCCGGGCGCTTGATCTCTTCCACGTTGATCCCGACTTCCTTGCCGCTGAGCTGCGTGAGCTCGTCGCGCAGCTTGTCGACTTCTGCACCCTTCTTGCCGATGACAACACCCGGGCGACCCGTGTGAATCGTCACCACCACCTTGCCCGGCTTGCGCTCGATGCGCACGTCGGAGATGGCGGCATTTTCGAGGCGCGCTTTCAGATACTTCCGGATCAGTGCATCCTCGCGGATGAGTGCCGGCATCTCCTTCTTCGCATACCAGGTCGAACGCCAGTTCTTAGAGACACCGAGGCGAAACCCGATCGGATTAGTCTTCTGTCCCATTAGCGCACCGCCTCCGCCACGATGATCTCAACGTGGCTCGTCCGCTTCAACATCGGCGTCGCACGGCCCATGGCCGCCGGCGTCCAACGCTTCAGCTTCGGGCCTTCGTTCACGATGGCCTTCGTAATCACCAACGTGTCGACGTCCAGCGACGTGTTGGCGGCACGGGCCGCCTGCTCTGCGTTCGCGACGGCGCTGGCCAGCGTCTTCTCGATCTGCTTGGCCGCACCCTTCTTCGAGAACTTGAGAATCGCCAACGCGTCGTTCACACGCTGACCGCGGATCTGGTCGATGACCAGCCGCATCTTGTACGGAGACTGACGCGCCGTGCGCTGAATCGCACGGGCCTCAGTGCCGGTCTTCAAAGCCTTGGCCATGGATTACTTGCCTCCCTTGCCAGCGGGCTTCTTCGCGTCGGTCTTCTGTCCCGCGTGACCGCGGAACAGACGCGTCGGCGAGAATTCGCCGAGCTTGTGACCGACCATGTTTTCCGTCACGTACACCGGGATGAACTTGTTCCCGTTGTGCACCGCGAACGTGTGGCCGACGAATTCCGGGAGCACCGTGCTCGCCCGGGACCACGTCTTGACCACCTTCTTCTCGTTGCGGCCGTTCATGGCGATCACCTTAGCTTCGAGGCGCTCAGCGACGAACGGACCCTTCTTAATGCTTCTGGACATATAGGTTCTCGATTCGCCTGGCGGTTACTGCGTCGCCCGGCCGCGCTTGCGGCCGCGCACGATGAGACGCGTGGAAGCCTTCTTCTTATTGCGCGTCTTGACGCCCTCGGGCTTGCCCCACGGGCTGACCACGTTCCGGCCGCCGCGCGTACGTCCACCGTGCGGGTGATCCACCGGGTTCATCACTTCACCACGAACCTTCGGACGCTTGCCCAACCAGCGGCTCTTACCCGCCTTGCCGTGTGACTGCAGCTCGTGCGACGCGTTACCGACTTCGCCGATCGTCGCGCTGCAGTTGCCGTGCACCAAGCGCATTTCCGTGCTGCCCATACGGAGCGTCACGTACTCGCCTTCCTTCGCCACCACCTGGGCGAAGGCGCCGGCCGAGCGCGACATCTGACCGCCCTTGCCGATCTTCAGCTCGATGTTGTGCACCTGCGTACCGAGCGGCACTTCCTTCAACGGCATCGCGTTGCCGACACGGAAATCGCTTCCGGGGCCCGACACGATCGTGTCACCCTGCTTGAGTCCCTTCGGGTGCAGGATGTAGCGCTTCTCGCCGTCCGTGTACTCGACCAGCGCGATACGCGCCGACCGATTCGGATCGTATTCGATTTCCTTCACAACCGCCGGCATGCCGTGCTTGTTGCGCTTGAAATCGATGATGCGGTACATCCGCTTGTGTCCACCGCCGATCCGGCGCATGGAGATATGACCGTGGTTGTCGCGGCCACCCGACTTCGGGAGAGGCTCGACCAGCGACTTCTCGGGCGTCGAACGCGTGATCTCGGCAAAATCCGAGACCGAGCGGAAGCGCGAGCCCTTGCTGACCGGCTTGAATTGACGAATACCCATGCGAATCAGCCCTCGAAAATCGCAATGGTGTCGCCGTCGCGCAGCGTCACAATCGCCTTCTTGGTATGTGGACGGCGGCCGATCGACTGGCCGACGCGACGCGACTTGCCACGCGCGTTCGACGTCCAGACGCCAGTCACCTTCACGCCGAACAACTGCTCGACGGCCGCCTTGATGGAATACTTGTTGGCGTCGGGCGCCACTTCGAACGTGTACTCGCCGCGATCCTGATAAGCAGCCGAGCTGCGCTCAGTGATGATCGGGCGCATGATGGTGCGGTGAATCGTCGCCATCGGTTACGCCTCCGCCGAAGACTGGGTAAGTGCCGACGACTCGATCACGACGACATCCGACCACAGGATGTGATACGTGCTCACATCGCTGAACGGCATCACGTGGGCGTGCGCGACGTTGCGGGCGCTCAGGTACACGTTCGGCTTCACGCCGTCCGTGAGAAGCAGCACCTTCTTCCCCGCCACGCCGAGCGATTCGAACAGACTGAGAATCGTCTTCGTCTTGGGAGCGCTGTAGCTCAGCGCGTCCACCAGCACGACCGCGTTTTCACGGGCACGCGCGTTCAGCGCACTCTTGCGCGCCAGCGCACGGACCTGCTTCGGCACGATCTGCGTGTAGCTCCGCGGCTGCGGACCGAACACGGTACCACCGCCCGGCCAGTTCGGCGCGCGAATCGAGCCCTGACGGGCGCGACCGGTGCCCTTCTGCTTCCACGGCTTCTGGTTACCGCCGGTCACTTCGCCGCGCGTCTTCGTCTTGGCCGTGCCCTGGCGACGGTTGGCGAGAAACGCCTTCACCGCCTGGTGCATGACCGGCACGTTCACCGTGCCGTCGAACATGCCTTCGGGAAGCTGGCGTGTGCCGCCCTGCTTACCCTGCGCCGAGTACACCGGCGCCTGAAAGGTCTGAGTTTCCGTGGTCATGATCAGCCCTGCTTCCGCACGAAGACGATGCCGTTCGTCGGCCCCGCCACGCTGCCGCGCAGATAAATGAGGTTGCGCTCAGCATCGATCTTCTCGATGCGAATACCGATGACCGTGTGACGGACGTTGCCGTACTGGCCCGGCATCTTCTTGCCCTTGATAACGCGCGACGGGTCCGTACCCGCGCCGATCGAGCCGGGCTTGCGGTGCTTGGTGTTACCGTGCGTGTTCGGTCCACCATGGAAGCCATGGCGCTTCACCACGCCCTGGAAACCACGGCCCTTCGACGTGCCTTCGACCTTCACCTTCTCGCCGGGCGCGAAGATGCCGACCGTGATCGTATCGCCCACCGTGTACGTCGGGACCTCCGGGCTCTTGCCCGGGGCGTCGTCGAGGCGGAAGCTGCGGAGTACGGCGGGCGGGGCATCAAGCCCCGCCTTCTTCGCATGTCCGACTTCTGCCTGCGTCGCGCGACGTCCGCGCGGTGTGCGCTCACCCTTCTTATTCTCGCGTGCGACGCGCTGCGCGCCGTATCCGAGCTCTACCGCGGCAAAACCCGCCTTCTCCTGCGTCATCACCTTCACGACGGGATTGGGCGTGGCCTCCACCACGGTGCAGGGCACTTGCTGCCCCTGCTCGTTGAACAGCTGGGTCATCCCCAGCTTCTTGCCGATAATGCCGATCATGAAAAATCTGCTCCGTACGAGTCGCGGGGGATCCGATGATCCACACCGTTGGACTGAGGAGGACAACGCCCTATGCGATGCCCTCTGTACTCACCCTGCACCTGCCTCCTGCGGGATACTACTCGACCTTGATTTCGACGTCGACACCCGCAGGCAGATCGAGCTTCGTCAGCGCATCCACCGTACCGGGACGCGAATCGAGAATGTCGATCACGCGCTTGTGTGTCTTCAGTTCGAACTGCTCGCGCGACTTCTTGTCCACGTGCGGCGAGCGGAGCACCGTCCAACGCTGCGTCTTCGTGGGAAGCGGGATCGGTCCCGACACCGACGCGCCCGTCTTTTCAGCGGTGCGAACGATATCTGCCGACGCCTGGTCGATCACGGCGTGGTCAAAAGCCTTGAGGCGAATACGAATGCGGCCAGCCATCTGAATTCCTGGTAGAGAACCACCCGGTACACAGTGGCCGGTTCATGCGAACCGGCCACCGGACACCTGGTGCTTCTGATTAGGCGAGGATCTTGGTGACGACGCCGGCGCCGACCGTACGACCACCCTCACGGATGGCGAAGCGGATCGCCTCTTCCATCGCGATCGGGATAATGAGCTCGATCGTCATCTGGATGTTGTCGCCCGGCATCACCATCTCCATCCCTTCGGGAAGCTCGATGGTGCCCGTCACGTCCGTCGTGCGGAAGTAGAACTGCGGACGGTAGCCCTTGAAGAACGGCGTGTGGCGGCCACCCTCTTCCTTCGTGAGGACGTACACTTCGGCCAGGAACTTCGTGTGCGGCTTGATCGAGTTCGGCTTGGCCAACACCATGCCGCGCTCGATTTCCTTCTTGTCGATGCCGCGGAGGAGCAGACCGACGTTGTCACCGGCCTGGCCTTCGTCCAGCAGCTTGCGGAACATTTCGACGCCCGTCACGATCGTCTTGCGCTCGCTGTTGTAGCCGACGACCTGCACTTCTTCGCCGACCTTCACGATGCCACGCTCGATACGACCCGTCGCCACCGTACCACGACCCGTGATCGAGAACACGTCTTCGACCGGGAGGAGGAACGGCTTGTCGACTTCCCGCATCGGCTGCGGGATGTAGTTGTCGAGCGCCTCGTACAGCTTCATGAACTCGGCCACCCAATGCGGGTCGCCGTTGATCGCGTTGATGGCCGAGCCACGGATCACCGGGGCGTCGTCACCAGGATAGTTGTACTTGGACAGCAACTCGCGGACTTCGAGCTCGACGAGGTCGAGGAGCTCTTCGTCTTCGACGAGGTCGCACTTGTTGAGGAACACCAACACCGAGGGCACGTTCACCTGGCGGGCCAGGAGGATGTGCTCACGAGTCTGCGGCATCGGACCGTCGACCGCGGACACGACCAAGATCGCGCCGTCCATCTGCGCAGCACCCGTGATCATGTTCTTCACGTAGTCGGCGTGGCCCGGGCAGTCGACGTGCGCGTAGTGACGGTTGGCCGTCTCGTACTCGACGTGCGACGTGGCGATCGTCATGATCTTCGTGGCATCACGACGGCCCTGCGACTCGGACGCCTTGGCGACTTCGTCGTACGCGATGTACTTCGTGCCGTACTTTTCCGCCGAGATCTTCGTGAGAGCAGCCGTCGTCGTCGTCTTGCCGTGGTCGACGTGGCCGATCGTTCCCACGTTCACGTGCGGCTTGTTCCGCTCGAACTTTGCCTTGCCCATGGTTCGGTTCTTGTAATTGGGTAGTGAATGAGTGGGTGAGGCTTACGCCTTCACCTTGCTGATGATCTCTTCGGCCTTCGACTTCGGCACTTCCTCGTAGAGCGCAAACTCCATCGAGTAGACCGCTCGCCCCTGCGACATGCTGCGCAGCTTGGTCGAGTAACCGAACATCTCGGAAAGAGG
>JBBQDB010000007.1:0-52787 GCA_038319245.1 Gemmatimonadales bacterium | reverse complement strand
GCCTTTCGGCTGTGCGGAGAGCGCGAGCGCGACGCCGTTGCTCCACCCGAAACCGTCCTGCGTCGGATACTCTCCACCGCCCGCGGCGCGATTCGGATCGGTTACATCATACTTCTCTGTCATCTTGCCGGTCGACGCATATACACGGCGATTGAGTGCGAGCCACCGTTCGCGCGCGACGTCAGCCATGTCGCCTCGCCCGTAGCGTCGAACGCCTTCCATGCCCAGCCACTGCAGCGGCGGCCATCCATTCGGCATGTCCCACTGTTGCCCTGACGCAACGAGCGTGGTGACGAACCCGCCAGCGCGCAGGAAGTCTCTCTCAAGGCGCGCGGCAGTCGCCTTACCTTGCCCTGCTGTGGCGACCCGAAAGTAAAGCGGCGCAGCAGCCGCCATACTTGGACGGGTGCGCTCCGGCGTGCCACTGCGCCACCGCACATCGTAAAAGAAGCCGTCCTTGGCGACGAACGCATACTTGCGAATCGCGTCGCGGCGCGAGTTCGCGGCCGTCGTGAACGTCGCACTCAACGCCGCGTCACCCTTACCGTTTCGCTTGACCAGCAGCGCCGAGATCGTGCGCTCCGCGTGATACAGCAGGCTGTTCAGGTCAACCGGAGCAAGCTCTGTGGTTTCGAGTGTGCGCAAGTCTTTCGGGTTGCGCATCCAACGGGAGGAGAAATCCCATCCACTTTCGGCAGCGGCGCGAATGTTGGTGAACAACGCCTGCTTGGCCGCATCGGAAAGTCCCTCGCCAAGCGTGTAGTCTTCGCGATACGACTCGGGCCGCGGTGCCGGAATATCGTCGTAGTAGCGATTGAGCAGTGTGCCATCAACGAGCCGCACCACGCGACGCGATGCCGTTCCACGCTTAAGCGATGTTGAACCCGCCATCCAGAACGCGTACTCCTGCTGCATCGCGTCGAGATAACCAAGCGCCTTTGTGCTATCGGTCGCTTCGGCATACAGCCCAACCATGGCTGCAAAAAATGGCGGTTGACTGCGTCCGAGATAATAGACGCGATTGCCGTTCGGGATATGTCCGACCGTCGTGATGAGGTGCGCGAAATTGTCGAGCATATTCTTCACGAGATCGGTGCGTTTGCTCTGTACCAGCCCGAGCATCGTGAAGTACGAATCCCAGTAATACACTTCCCGAAAACGCCCACCCGGCACCACGTACGGAAACGGCAGCGGAATAAGCGACGAACGCTCGTTCGCGGCGTCCTTCTCGCGCGTGAGCATCGGCCAGAGCGCCGTGATATGCTGCTCCATGCTCTGCGTGCCATCTGTTTTGATGTCGGCACCCGCCGCTTTCGGCGTTTCGAAGTGCGCCGCTACGAACGTCTTGAGCGAAAATCCCGCCTTTGATTTCTCGGCTGCATATCGCGCAACGATGGCACTCGGCGCTTCGAGCGGCCGCGAATCCACAAAGGTCTTGGAATCAGGAAACACCTGCGCGAGCTGCACATCGTGAAAGAGTGCGCCAAGATCGCGCACCGGATCGTATGCCGGTACGAACGGTCGCGCTTGTGCCAGGAGCGACGTGGCGCCCAGCATTAAAGCAAGCAGCACCACGCCCCGCCCAATACGCAGCGTCATCGCGCTTTGCGTCGGCACGATTCGCATCATACGCGCAATTCGCGGCTGTAGGTGCTGTAGCCGTTGCGGTTTCGCCGTCATCAGTGCGCCGCCATCGGCATCGGTACGGAAACATCGGTCGACTTGGACACCGTCACAAACGAGCCCGCAACCGCTGCACAACCCAGCAGCGCGCCCGCGAGTCGAATCACGTTGGCTGGATTACCGCCGAGCAGCGAGTTGTAGTAGAACGGCAGCGTGACGTTCTGAATCAGCATCGGAATCACGATAAACATGTTGAAGACGCCCATGTAGACGCCGACGCGATCTTTCGGAATGGAGTTCGAGAGCATGACGTACGGATTGCCCATCATACTGCCCCAGCAGAGTCCGATGCCGAGCATGGGCACGAAAAGCATCGCGCGACTTTGGATAGACGGAATGCTCAGCATCGCGACCGATGCGGCGGTAAGCGCGATGACGTGCATCCACTTGGCGCCGATACGGCGCGTGATCGGCACCATCGCAAACGCCGCGACAAACGCAATGAAGTTGTAGAATGCGCCGACTTGTCCGGTTACCAAACCCGCTTCACGAAAGCCCGCCGAATTCGGATCTTTGGTGTTGAAGAGCGTGAGCGCGAGAGCTGGTGCGATATAAATCCAGTAGCAGAACATCGCGTACCACTGGAAGAATTGCATTGGCGCCATTTGTCGCATCGTTGCCGGCATTTCGCGAACGGCATCGACGATTTCCTTGATCGTGTTGCCGAACCCGCGCGGCATCGCTTCAATCCGTGCGCGTTCATCTGCCGTCAGCGGCAGCTCCGGCGTCGTCTTCACCGACCAGAGGATCGATAGAATTGAGAATGCCGCGCCCATCATGAACGCGAGCATCGTGATTGTTGGAATGCCGCGATCGTTCACTGCGTCGCGGTTCATCCCCATGAATACCAGCAACGACGGTGTGATGTACGAGAGCGTTTGCCCCAAACCCGTAAACGCACTTTGCGTCAGAAAGCCGAGTGAGGTTTGGGCCGAGTTGAGGCGATCGGAGACGTAGGCACGATACGGTTCCATCGTGATGTTGTTCGCCGCGTCGAGCACCCAGAGAATGCCCGCCGCCATCCACAACGAACGGCTGAACGGCATCGCGAACAGTGCGAGCGAACAGAGGATCGCGCCCACCAAAAAGTAGGGCGTGCGGCGGCCGCGTGGGCTGAGCGTGCGATCGCTCATGGCGCCGATGATCGGCTGAACGATGAGGCCCGTGATCGGTCCGGCGAGGTACAGGAAGGGCAGGTTGGCTTCGTCAGCGCCCAGATAGCGGTAGATCGGACTCATGTTGCCCTGCTGAAGTCCGAAGCTGTACTGGATTCCGAAGAACCCGATGTTCATGTTGACGATCTGCCAAAACGAGAGATGCGGTCTCACTGGCGGCGCGGCGACGGAATTCTTCATGGGCAATTTTCGCGTGAGGCAGCAGTGGGTGTCCAGAGCGGACGGGATGACGAGGCGATCGCGCTCCTGCGCGCGCTGAGCGGGCCGGACGGCATTCATGCTTCGTTGTCTTCGACGGCGAACTATCGGGCGATCTTTGCACGCGATGCGGTCATGGCGGGAACGGCGGGGCTGTTGCTCGGCGATGCGGTGGTGACGCGCGCCTTGGTACGAACACTTGAACGGCTACGTGACCTGCAAGGGCCGGAGGGGCAAATCGCGTCGAATTTCGAAATTCGCCCTGATGCACCGCCACACGTCAGCTTCGGGACGCTGGCGCCGCGCATCGACTCGGCGACCTGGTATCTCGTCGGAATCGGACTGGCGGCGCGCGTAGGCGCACTGCCGGCGGAGGAGTTCTTCGAGTCGGCCCGCGCAGTGGTGCGACTGCTCGATGCCATCGAATACAACGGACGTAACCTGCTCTACATCCCGACTGGGGGAAACTGGGCAGATGAGTATATCTACGACGGCTATATCCTCTACGATCAAGTGTTGCGCGCGTGGGGGCTCCGCCTGCTCGGCGAGACGTACGGCGAAGCGCGCTGGGTGGAAAAGGCGGCGGCCATCAGCGAGACGATCGATGCACGGTACTGGCAGGACGCCGCCCGCACGTCGGGGCGTCCCGTCGCGTCGCTCTCGCCCGTGGGATCGCATGACATGTTCGACCTCGCGGCGTGCAGCCTGCTCGCGCTGTCGGACGTCGCGCCCAGACTCGGCGCGTCGAGCCTGACGTGGATCGACGAGACGTTTCTGCAGCCGGGCACGCTGCCGCCGGCGTTTTTTCCGGTCATTGAAGAGGGTGATCCCATGTGGCCGGCCCTCCGACGCTATCACCTGCACGCCTTTCGCAACGCGCCGCATGAATATCACAACGGTGGCGTCTGGCCGATTTGGCTTGGGTGGCTGTCGCTGGCGCTCGGGCGCGCGGGCCGTACGGACGCGCTCGAACGCTTGCGCGCGCTGACCGTGGCTCGCGTGGGCACTGAGCAAGCGTTCGGTTTTGAGGAGTTTCTGCACGGCGTGACCGGAATGCCTGGAGGCACGACGGGCATGGCGTATTCGGCGACGGGATTGGTGTTTCTGCAGCGCGCTGATCTCCCCGCGACGCTCGCGTTTTTCGACCGATGAGCGGCGAGACGCGGGACGATAGCAGCGACATTATGCCGAGCAATATGCCGAGCAATATGCCGGACGAGATGACGGACAACGCACGCGCCGTGTTTCGTGCGATCCCGAGCGACAACACATCACCCGATCGCGTGCACGATATTGGGTCGTCGTCGGACACGTTGGCTACGCAGTTGATGTCGTTGCTGCAAGTACGATGGGAATCGCATGGATGGCAGCGTCACGCGATCGGTATCGCCGGCGAATCTGGGAGTGGGAAGTCGGTCACGGCGGATGCGCTGGCGCGCGCGTGCAATGCTGCAGGCGTCCGTACCTCGGTGATCAATCAGGACAATTATTTCGTCCTACCCCCTCGCACCAATCACGAACATCGCATCGCCAGCCTCGCGAACGTCGGACCACACGAAGTGAACCTGTCGCAGATCGAGTCACATATCGCCGCGTTCCGTGGTCACGCGCACGAAGTGGTTGCGCCATTGGTCGACTATCCCGGGAATCGCTTTGTGACGCAAACGTTTGACTTTTCTGAAACGGAATTGTTGATCGTTGAAGGGACCTACGTGCTGCAGTTAGCGGGACTGGATACGCGGATCTTCCTCGAAGCGACGCACGAGGATACCGAAGAACGTCGACGTGCGCGAAATCGGGATATCGACGCGCCGATTGTGGCGCAGGTGCTCGCCATCGAGCATGCGATCATCGCGCAGCAGGCGGGGCTGGCGGATATCCTGATCGATTCCGACTTCCGGGTCGTCCGGGGCTAGCGCGCTGCACCCCCGCTAGCACTCGCAAAACACCGACCGCTGCTCCATGCTTCGGTGTGAACTATTCGTCATCGTGTTTGGGAGAAGGTGTGCGCAGCATACGAACAGTCGTAAGTGCGTCGCGCTGGCCACGGCGCATCGGCGTCCTCGCACTGTTGGCTGCGGGCTGCGACAAAGCGCGAACCGCATCGACCGCGTCGAGCGGCACATCGCGCATGGCCGATTCCCTCGCGGCAATCAATGCGCGGAATCTCGCAGCGCCACGCAACAACGCGTTTCTCAACGTCGCGCGTGTGGCCGCGCTCAAAGGTGAACTCGCGAAAGTCTCCGGTGCGGAGGCCTATGTGGTGCGCCACACGCTCGCCGAAGAACAGCTCAAGGCAGGGCAATCGCGCGAAGCGATTGACGGGCTCGAGCGCCTGATTCACGATGCCGGCCTGTCGTGGGAGCACATCACGCCTGACAAGCGCCCCGTCTTCGACTTACTGGCCCTCGCCTACCTGCGACTCGGCGAACAGGAGAACTGCGCCAACAACGCGATTCCGAACGTCTGCATTCTGCCGCTCGACGGGGACGCGAAGCACTCCAAGCAGGAAGGCGCGCGCGGTGCGATCAATGCGTATACGCGATTGCTGCAGCAATTCCCCGACGATCATGGCTCACGCTATCTGTTGAACATCGCGTACCTGCAAATCGGCGGCTATCCGGACAGCATCCCCAAGGCGTTACTCGTGAAGGGCCTCGCGCCGAATGCGAGCAACACCTTCCCATTGTACGAGAACGTGGCGGGTCGTGTCGGGTTAGGGATCGTCGGTCTGGCTGGGGGCGTGAATATCGCGGACTTCAACGGCGACGGACTGCTCGATGTCTTCACGACGTCGTGGGGCATCAGCGACCCGGTGCATGTCATGCTCGCGGACGGGAGCGGCGGCTACGTCGATCAGACTGCCAAGTCCGGGCTCAGCGGCATCGTTGGTGGGTTAAACACGATTCACGCCGACTACGACAACGATGGACACGAAGACATCCTGATACTTCGCGGCGCCTGGATGGGCGAGGCGGGGAATTATCCGGTGTCGCTGTTACGCGGTCATGGTGACGGGACGTTCGAGGATGTCACGTTCGCCGCGGGGCTGTATTCGGTGGGCGCCACGAACACCGCGGCGTGGGCGGACTTCAACGGCGATGGCTATCTCGATCTGTTTATCGGCTACGAATCGCGTGTTAAAACCGTTGCGGGTGCACCGTCGCATAAGTCGAAGCTCTTTCTCAACAATCGTAATGGCACCTTCACCGAAGTCGCAGACAAGGTTGGTATCAACCTCGACGAGTTCGTGAAGGGCGCTGTGTGGGGCGATATCAACAACGATGGTCTGCCCGACCTGTTCGTGTCGGTGCTGTACGGCAAGAACAAACTGTACCTCAACAAGGGTGGTACGTCCATTGAAAACTGGCGATTTGAAGAGGGCGCGGCTGCCGCGGGCGTGGAGCAGCCGCTCGCATCATTCCCCGCGTTTTTCTTCGATTTCGACAATGATGGTTGGCAGGATCTGCTGGTCCTCAGCTACGATGTGAACGCGCCGCTGGAGGAGTATGTCGCGCGTGAAATGCTCGGACGGCCGACAGCGTTTGACGTTGGTGGAAATCGTGTCGGGATCGAGAGCGCCAAGCTGTATCGCAACAAGCGCGACGGCACGTTCGAAGACGCGACCATACGAATGGGGCTTGAAAAAAAGGTACTCTTCGCCATGGGCACCAATTTCGGCGATTTGGACAACGACGGCTGGCTCGACTTCTATGTCGGAACCGGAGGCCCTGATCTGCGTTCGGTCATTCCTAATCGCATGTTCCGTAGCGTCGAAGGAAAACGATTCGACGAGGTGACATTGCCGGGTGGTTTCGGTCATATCCAGAAAGGACACGCGGTCGCGTTCGCCGACATGGATCGTGACGGCAATGAAGACATCTTTTCAGTGATCGGTGGTGCGTACGATGGCGATCCCTTTGCCAGTGTGTTGTTCAAAAACCCCGGCTGGCCGAGCAACAAGTGGATCACGCTCGAACTCGAGGGGCGTGCGGCGAATCGCTCAGCCATCGGCGCGCGCGTCGAGGTGGTCGTTACCGAAGCAGATGGTCACACTCGATCCATTTGGCGTACCGTGGACACTGGCGGGTCATTTGGCGCAGGACCGCTACAGCTGCACGTTGGGCTTGGTCCGGCAACAACGGTGCAGGCGGTCAACGTGCGCTGGCCCGATCACGACAGCACGCGAAGCTCGTACGCTGGGCTCGCGCTCAACACGTTCTACCGCGTCGTGCAGGGTGAGGCTCCGACCACACTCAATCGCCCGCCGGTACCGTTTCGGATTTTCTCGCTGAGCAATGCGCCGGCGATGGAGATGAAACACTAGCGTACGGACTAGTTCAGCTTGGCCGCGCGGTGCAGGGCGACGGCCGTCATCGCCGGAATGGTGATCGTCGCATCGCCCGCGGCGTTGACGATCGCCGCGCCGCCGGAGCACAAGGCCGCTTTGTTACCACTCGCCGCAACGAATTCGAAGCGCGCCACATTGCAGTAACTCCCCGGTGCAAGCTTGGTCGGCAGCGTCGCGGTCACATCGCTGCCGGTGCGATTGATGGCGATAAAGCCCGCGCCGTCGCGACAGAGCGCAACGCGATTGGGATCATCGCCGATTACCGCACTCGCGCGCCCACAATACGAGATGGGCGTCCCAACCGCAGCACGACGGAACGCGACCATGTTGGCAATGCCCATGCGCCGGTGCTCGCAGATCCACTCGCCTACTTGTGGCGTGCCGAACGTGCTTGTGCATCGTGTCGACCCATCGCCGTTGAACGTCGACGCGGTGACGCCCACGCCGGCCGCGGGCGGACCAGCATCGCGTCCCCCCAGATAGCTGCGATCGAAGCCATAGCTCGACATCACGCTCGGATACCCCTGCGGATGCGCCAACATGAACATCACCGCGAGTTCATATCCTGCGCTGGCGTAATACAGATTGTCACCGCGCTGATTGTCATGGTTATCGACGAACACAACGCTCTTGTCGTTCGGCAGCGTACCCGGGCTCTGCAACGTCACGCCATTCACCGTGCCGCCGTTGCGACCACTGAATGCGTCGGTTAACCGATAGCCGTACTGAAAGTCCGTGAGATCGGACGCGCCACCGGACGCATATCCAACGCCGTAGTATTGCGACGGCGTGACGGCATCGCCCGAATTATTGATGACCTCCATGAACACGTACGGCCGCGCCCGTCCGGCCGACGTCGCTGCACTGTTCACGCGCGAGAAGATCGCATCCAGGTCGCGAGGCGCAACATGCTTCGCTGCATCGACCCGGTAACCGGCAATGCCGATGGCGTTGAGTGCAATCAGATACTGAGCGATCGTCTCACGAACATTTGCGTCTTCCGTCCGCAAATCCGCGAGTCCCACGAGTTCACAATTCTGCACCTGAAAAATCACCGCGTAACTATCGATACTGCACGGCGAGTGAAAATCGATGCTTGTGTACGGGACCGCCGGGTACGCGTACTTGGTGTAGGCGCTACCCGCGCTCCCAATACCGCTCCCGGCCGTCATGTGATTGATCACCACATCGGCATAAATCTCCACGCCGACGGCCTTGCACCGCGAGACCATGTCGCTCAACTCGGCGGCGGTCCCAGAGCGCGAACGATCGAGCTTGTAGCTCACCGTCTGGTAGCGTTGCCACCACGGGTAGAACGCACCACCGCTGGTGATGATCGCATGTTCGGACGGTGGTGAAATCTGAACGCCCTTGTAGCCCTTCGGGCCAAGCCACACTTCGCACTCGCGCGCGATGTCCGGCCAACGCCACTCGAACAGGTGCACGAACACGTCACCGGCTGTACTGTGTCCGCTGGGCCGATAGTCCGTTCCGAGCTCCGTCGGGGGAGTCACCGGCGTGACCGGAATCACAGGCCCAACTGGGTCTCCGCTCTTGCCACCGCTGCAGGCCGTCAGCACTACAAGCATCGCGACGCGCTTAGTCATGCTCGTGACGATGCTCTTCGCCGTGCGCTTGAGCATGCGCATCGCAGCACGTAACGCCATGCGATGCGTCACTTGGACTCGGCTGCCAATGCGCCACGTACGAGCACCCGATAGCCGTGCTTCGGGATGTCGATCGTTCCGCTCACGGGAAGATTCACCGTCGCCTTGCTCAACCAATCCGTATAGTCGCCCGGATTCGTCAGCGCCTGATACGCCACTCGCACGTCGGTGCTGTCAAAGTTGACGAATACCGCGACGCTATTCGCGCCATGCTCGCGCGTCAGCGCAAACACACGATCACCGCCATTGGTAGTGAGCACGTGTTGCGTGCCGCCCCATGGTCCGTTCCAGAGCGCGACGTTCTGGTGCTTCAGCGCGAAGATGCTGCGATAGAACGCCGCCTGCGACGGGCCGGACCAATCAACGGTATCCTTGTCGAAGAACTTGAGTCGCTTGTGCAGGCTCACTTCCATGCCGGTATAGAGCAATGGCATCGAGTTCTTGACCACTGCACTCAGTACGTATGCTGGTACGTTATCGGCACCCATCCGTTCGAATTCGGTACCGTTCCAGCTATTCTCGTCGTGGTTGCTCGTGAAGTTCATGCGGTATGCAGTGCTGCCGTACAGCGAATCCTGTGTCGCAAGGAACGGCGTCAGCGCAGACGTGCCCTTCTTCCCCTGCGTGATATCATTCATCAGGTGATACAACTCCCACCCGTACGTCATATCAAACGACGAATGCAGCTTGGGATCTTCCGCTTCCGCGAGCATGAAAAACCCTGGACGTGTTGGGCGGAACGCATCGGATACCTGCTGCCAGAAGTCGTTCGGCACGAACCCCGCGATATCGCAGCGAAAGCCATCGATGCCCGTGTTGTCGAGCCACCACTGCATTTCGCCGATCATCGCCGCGCGCATCGGCTTGCTCTCGTAGTTCAAGTCAGCGACGTCCGACCAGTCCGTCTCCTTGCCCTTGTCATCGATCGCACGCGAGATGGATCCGTCAGGGCGTAACGTGTACCAGTCCTTGTGCGCTGTGGTCCACGCGTGATCGAACGCCGTGTGATTCGCGACCCAGTCGAGAATGATCTTGAAGCCCTGCGCGTGCGCGGCGTCGACCATCGCCTTGAAGTCCGCGGCGTTGCCGAACTCCGGATTGACGGCTGTGTAGTTGGATATCGAGTAATAGCTGCCAAGTGAGCCTTTCCGATTGAGTATGCCAATCGGTTGGACGGGCATGATCCAGAGAATATCCACGCCGAGCGATTTGATGCGCGGTAACTCCTTTGTGAACGCGGCGAACGTGCCCTCCGGTGTGTACTGCCGGATGTTCACTTCGTAGATGACGGAATTCTTGGACCACTCCGGATGAATGCCGCGCGCGATCGGGGTCGCGTTTGCTCTAGCGGCGGACTCCGACGCTTTGCACGCGGCGAGCGCAAACGTGCATGCAAGCGCGAGCGTTGCCGACCCACGGTTGATCGTCACGGGAGTACCTTGAGCGCTTTTAGGACTTGCAATGATTGGTTGTTGCGCGCGGCAATGACGAGGTGGCCACCCCGCGCACTCCGCACGAGCGACAGGTGTTTGATGTCGCCTTCGAGTAGCAATTTGCTTTCGGCGAGATCGACGGCAGTGAACTGGCAATTCCCCGTACCACGCAGCAGCAGTCCGTAGCTTGCATCGTAGCGTCCCTGCACTGGCGGAACGCGACTGAAGTTGCCGGCAAGCAGGAGATCCAATTGCCCATCACCATCAAAGTCGCGTGCGATGATCGCGTGAATTGGTGCGAACTGCGCCTCGACGGGCAACGCCTGCAGGGTGAAGGTGCCTTTGCCGGTATTCCGCGCAATGGCACTCGCAAAGGTATGCGCCTGCAACACAGTCGCCGTGCTCAGCTCGGCTGGCGTAAAAATATCTTCGATGCGGCTCGCGCCGAACTTGGCGTATGTCGGATACCGCGGGCGAAGTACGGGCAAGAGTTTTACCAATTCGTCGCGCCCAGCCAGTGGATAGCTCACGCCATGCTTGTAGAACGTGATGATCTGTTCGAGCGTGCCGTTGCCGCCGAAGTCCTTCACGTACATCTGCGCCGGCGCCGCTGCCGACGCGGTGATGTACGAGTTTAACCCGAGGTTGCCAAGCACCAGGTCGGGGCGACCGTCGCCATCGAGATCGGAAACGGTGATGCTGTTCCACCAACCGTCCGAACCGGCGAAACCCGTTTCTTTCGTACGCTCGATGAAGCGGCCATCTTCTTGGTGGAAGACTCGTACCGGCATCCACTCGCCGGTGACCACCAGATCCAGCTTACCGTCGCCATCGTAGTCGAACCATGCGGCCGACGTGACCATACCTGCCGTTGCGAGTGCCGGCGCCAAGGTCGTCGTGACATCGGTGAAGCGACCGTGCCCGTCGTTCTGCAGCAAATGACTGTGTGGCGAGATACCGTATTTGCCAGTGACCACGCGTGCGCCAACGAAGAGGTCCGGGTGTCCATCGCCGTTGAAGTCGCCGACCGAAACGACGGACCCGTTCTCGAAGAAGTCGGGAAGTGCCTCGCGCGCACGCGTGAACGTACCGGTCCCGTCATTCAGGTAGAGACGATCGCGCGCGGCGTCTTCCGCACCCGAAAATTCGTTTCCACCGCTGACAACGTACAAGTCCAGCCTACCGTCGCCGTTCGCGTCGAAGAACACCGCGTCGATGTCTTCGGCGATGCTGTCGGCAGCGAGTGCCGGTTGCATACTCGCACGAAAGCTGCCGTCCTTTTGCTGCAGCATCAGTCGACCGGGTTGCCACTTCGCACCGCCGACATACAGGTCATCGAGTCCATCGCCATTGACATCACCAACGGCCAGCGCCGGACCTTCGGCTGAAAGCTGATGCGGCATCAGCGGCTCACGATCGAGATCGTTAAACGAATTCTCTTCGTGCGGTGGACCGAGTGGTACCTGCGCCGTGATGTCGGCAAAGAGCGCCTTCGACGCGTTCACGGCAGGCGGAACGTAGCGACCCTTCGCGTCGTGCTGCTGCACCGTGAGCTGGCGATTGAGCGCCACGCTCGTCAGGACTTGATACCGACGATCGGGCCAGACGACCGTGAGCGAATCAAGGACGCTGTCCTTGCCGAAGCCGAAGTGCAGGCGCGGATCGCTGGACGATTGGAATCCACGCGTCGGGTTCTGTTCGAGCAGCTGCGTCGTGCCGCGCTGTCGAGCGATCACCTTGGCGCCGATACCCGCCGTGTTGGCGCCATCGCCCTTGAGCTGCACAGTAAGGTAGGCGTTACTGTTGCGTGCCCGAGCCAGGTTCCGAAAAATCGACGCGGGCGCACCCGTGTTGTTGACCACGAGATCGAGCGCGCCGCTGTTGTTGAGGTCAACGTACGCGGCCCCACTCGAGAAACCGCGCGCACCGAGTCCCCAGGCTTGCGCCATATCGGTGAAATGCAGATTGCCATCGTTGCGGAAGACATGATTAGCGACCGGCACCGTCGGCATTTGCTTGAGCAACGACAGGTTCGCTTGCGTGATGCCATTGGCCAACGATGCCTGCACAGTCGCATTGCCCACGAAATTTATGTAATCGAGATCATTCGGCCGACGGTAAATACCGCTGGTAACGAAGAGATCCTTCTGGCCATCGTTGTCGAGATCAGCGAACAACGTGGACCAACTCCAATCGGTTGCGTACACGCCGGCGAGGTAGCCGATTTCGCTGAAGCGCCCATCGCCGCGATTGAGCTGCAACGTGTTGCGCGCATACTGCGGATGGTAACCAGCCTCTAACCGTAGGTTGAATAGGCTGAAGCTCTCGGCATTGGCCGACGATTTGAGCACGTCTTCGCGCTCGGGCATCATGTCCGCGACGAAAATATCCGGTCGCCCATCGTTGTTGAAGTCGGCCGCATCCACACCCATCGAAAACCGGCTGGTGTGTTTCGTCGCAGTCGTAATGCGTTCGGTAAACGTGCCGTTGCAGTTGTTGTGATACAGGAAATCGTTCTCCTGAAAGTCATTCGCGACATACAGATCCATGCAACCATCACCATCGAAATCGCTCGCCACGACACCAAGTCCGAAACCTTCGATACCGCCGTAGATACCGGCCTTTGGACTCACATCGACGAAATGTCCCTTGTCGTTGCGATAGAGGCGACCTCCGCCGAGCGGACTGCGGACATCGCGCTTGAGCGCGGTGCCGATCGCGCGCTCCGTGTGCGTGGAGTGGCTGAGCAGAAACAGATCGAGATCGCCGTCGCCATCGTAGTCGAAAAAGAGCGCCTGCGTGGAATAGCCCACGTGGTCGAGCCCCATATCCTTCGCGCGATCGGTAAACGTGCCGTCACCATTGTTGATGTACAGCGCATTGCGGCCATGCATCCCGAGGTACGTGACCGTCGAGACGTAGATATCGACGCGCCCGTCACCATTTACATCCGCCATCGTTACGCCCGTCTTCCATCCATCAGGCCCACCGACACCGGCCTTCTCAGTCACATCCTCAAACTGATAGTTCCCCTTGTTCAGATACAGCCTGTTTTTGCCGAGGTTCGACGAGAAGTAGAGATCGGGCAGCCCATCGTTATTGACGTCACCAACCGCAACACCACCACCGTTGAAGTAGTACAGGTAGTTGAGAATGTTGAAGTCAGGTGTCTCGGGGAGCATGTTCGCGAATTGCACACCCGTCGCCGATGGCGTGAGCGTTTCGAACAGCGGCGCGACTGGTGGAGCTGATGCGGCGGCCGTGACGGCGTTTCTCGATGTCGCTGCGACATCCGCGGTTTTACCACATGCGGCCAGCAACAGCACACCGCCAACCAGCGTTCGCGAGCATGACCACGACGGCGTCACTTGGCCGCGACGCGCGACGTTGGATGCGTGATCACACGCTCGACGACCAACGCACCCACCTTCGCACCCGAGATCTGGCCCTGCGTGATAGCGCGCCGATAGTGAATGCCGCCGTACAGCCGACTGATGGCCGCCTGCTCAGCGGCTTCTTTAAACGACGTGAACGAACGCACCGGCAAACCGTATTCGTGCTCCGTCGAATCCGGAAAGGCCACCGCGTCACCAAACTCTTCGCTCAGTACTACCGACGCCGCGGTCGAGACCACACTGTGACCGCTCGTATACTCGGGGAACGGCGGCGTCTGTAATAGTGGCTCCCACTTCTCGTCGAGATACATGTTGATCATCGTCTCAGGGCGCACCACATTCGTCACGTACTTCACTTCCCATACACTTAAGAAGCCGTCAGCGAGTGCGAGTGCGGTGCGCACATATGCGTCGGCCGACTTGACGATGTTCGCGTGCGCCTGCCGAGCCGCGATGCCAACGATGCCGATCCAGTGACCGCCGGGCGTGACTTTCTTGGTCGCGAACATCGTGTGTCCCTGCACGTGCATCACATACGGATTGCAATCCCAGAATGCCGCGATGTTCCGCTGCTCTTCGGTGAGGCCAACACCAACGTCGCGCACCTCTTGCATCTGCGCATAAAACGGCGAACCCTTCTTCGGATCGAAGGGAATCGGCGGCTCGGGCCGAAACTGACTCGCCGAATCCATCACGAACGGACGGAGCTTGGCCCAGTTCGGTTCAATGGCATCCATGTACGCGGGCGGTGTTGGTACCCAGCGACCTGGCTCTTTCGTCACGGTGTACTTCGGCATGCCGCGCATCTCTTTGTAGTTGTCCTTCGACGCCCACGCCAACACATGCTTGGCGACCGTGTCGCCATAGGCGATCGAGCGCGCATATACGTCGGCGGACAGACCGCTCTGCTTGTATTGCGCATCGACGGCCTGACGCAGCGAGTCCATGCGGGCGCGCGAAAATGTCAATTGCATGCCAACGGTCATCATCGCGTGCACACCCGCCAGCGGGATCGAGTACTCCACCCCAGGTTCGCGCGCCGGCACTGGCGTCAAACCATGAACCTGTTCGGCGAGCGACTTATAGCTGCTGTCGGCTTGCCGCAGTACCTCATACGCCGCAACACTGCTGTACGCATACACTCGGGCCGCTTGCGGCGGGCTGAAGATGTCGTACACGATCACGGCGGTCAGGTCGTGAAAGGCTTGGTGTAGCGGTTGCGCATCGAGCGAGGCGGTGGGCGTGATCGCGCTACGTGTTTTACCGCAGGCCGCGAGAACTGTCAGTGCAGCGCCAGTCGTGGCGAAAGACCGGGCGAGGCGCGAACATGACGCAGGGATACGCTGACTCATTTGCCGGGGCGGGAAGGAGTGTACGATGGCGCACGCGCCGCCGCCGCGGCAGCGCGAAAGAACAGTGGCGCATCGTTGTTGCGAACAACCATGATCAGATCACCGGTGCGCGTTCGCACGCGTTGGATATCACGTGTCTGTCCGGGCACGACAAAGCCGCTTTCCGTCGCACGTACTGGGGTAAAGCCACCTTTACCGTCGCTACGCAGCATGAGACCGTAGCCAGCGGCCATACGCGCCAACTCAGGCTTGAAGCCATCAAAGTTGCCGGCCGTGAGCAAGTCGAGCTTACCGTCGCCATCGATATCACGCAGCAGCATGCCGTACGTGGGAAACAGTTGCGCTTCGCGGGGCAGCGGGACCAGCGTGAATGTGCCATCACCATTGTTGCGCGCCAACATCGTGGCAAACGTGTTCGCCGTCTTTGTGATCGCGCTCGCTAAATCAGCCGCCGGAAAAATGTCCGTGATCGATTGGGTCGCATAGTCGGAGTAGTTGCGGTAGCGCGCCTTGAGCGGTGGGATCGCCTTGATCATATCGTCACGCAAGATGATCGGATATCGCTTACCATCGCTGACGGTCGTAACGATCTGCTTCTCGAATCCGTTCTTGTCGAAGTCCTTCACGTACATGATCGTCGGTTCGGTAAGGGTCGCGCGCAACCGTCCGTTTAACCCAAGATTGCCGACGAGAAAGTCCACGCGTCCGTTACCCGCGAAATCTCCGGCAATGATGCGGTTCCACCATCCTTCGCTCTGCGCGAGCCCTGGGATCGCCATCGGCTGGAACTTGCCGCCGCCCATGTTACGGAAGACGGTGATCGGCATCCATTCTCCCGCCACGACCAAATCGACTTTGCCGTCGCCCGTCACGTCCGCCCACAGTGCGTCGGTCACCATACCGATATATTGCAACGCTGGCGCATTTTTGGCCGAAACATCGGTGAAATGGCCGGTTCCATCGTTGTGCAGCAACATGCTTTCCGGATCATGGCCATATCGCCCGGGTACGGAGCGACCACCAACGAACAGATCCATCTTCCCGTCACCATCAAAGTCGGCCGCGACGACACGCGACCCACTGATGTATTCGACGGGGAGATAGCCAATCGCCTTGTGAAACTTGCCGCCGCCGTCGTTGAGATACAGTCGGTCCTGCAGCGCAGGCGCGAGATCCGAGAATTCGTTGCCTCCGCTCACGACATACAAGTCTGGCCGACCATCCCCGTTCGCATCAAAGAAGATGGCGCTCACATCTTCCGACACCGAGTCCGGTTCGAACACCCCGGGATTACTGCGCAGGAAGTGGCCATCCGGCTGCTGCAACAGCAGTTGCCCAACCTGATCCTTCGCGCCGCCGAGGTAGATGTCGTCGAGCCCATCGCCATTCACATCGGCTACGGCCACCGCTGGTCCTTCCGTCGACAGCATCTTGGGAATCAGCCGCTCACGATCGAAATCGACGAAATCATTTTCTTTATGGATGAAGCCCAGTGCGACCTGCGCTGTCACGTCCGTCAAAAATGTCGGCGATGGTACCGGCGTCGTGGCAACGATTGCCGCAGCGGCATCGGCACAGTGCACGGTGATGCGCTGGTTCGCGGGCACGTTTCGCACGACGCTCCTGCGCCCGTCCGGCCATTCCACCGTCACTGAATCAAGAGACGCATTGGTGCCCACGCCGAACGTGAGCACTGGCTGCACACTCGACTGAAAGCCACGCGTCGGCGACTGTTCTTGCATGTATTGCTGCGCGCCCACTCGTACGGTCACGCGCGCGCCAACGGCAAAGCGATTCATGCCGTCACCGTCGAGAACCACTTGGAGAAAATGATTCTCCGTGTGCAGGCTACGCGTGTTGTTACGATAAACAAACGCGTCCATGTTGACATTGTTGACGACCAGATCGAGGGCGCCGTCGCCATCGAGATCGCCGTACGCCGCGCCATTCGAAAAACTCGGCGTGTCCAACCCCCAGCGCTTCGCTTCGTTGGTGAACGTCAGATCACCCGTATTGTGAAACATGTAATTCGGAATGCGCGTCGAACTCATCGCATCCACCAGCTTCAGGA
This sequence comes from Gemmatimonadales bacterium, assembly GCA_038319245.1. Classification (GTDB taxonomy): domain Bacteria; phylum Gemmatimonadota; class Gemmatimonadetes; order Gemmatimonadales; family Gemmatimonadaceae; genus Gemmatimonas. The sequence continues at coordinate 35,462 of JBBQDB010000007.1, read as the reverse complement.
AGTCCACTTTCTGGCCGTTGTACACCGCCTCGGCTGCAGTCTGATTCGCCAGCGACGAGATATAGTCTTGTGAGGTGACATCCTTCGCTAGTCCGTTGGTCACAAAGACATCTTTCAGGCCGTCGAGATCGAAGTCAGCGATCAGTGCACTCCAACTCCAGTCGGTGCGAGAAACGCCCGCGATCTGGCCGATATCGCTAAAGGTGCCGTTGCCGTTGTTACGCTGCAGCATGTTGCGCATGAACTGGTGATGATACCCATTCCGCACTTTTTGCTGATACACGTCCCACCCTTCGAATGCCGACGTCGTCCGCAATCGGCTCTCATTTTCCGGCATCATGTCGGTGGTGTACACATCCGGCCAACCATCGTTGTCGATGTCGGCGATATCGAGTCCCATCGAGAAGTAGCTGCTGTATGGCATCTGCTTGTCGAGCGATTCGGTGAACGTCCCGTTGCCGTTGTTCATGTACAGGTAGTCACGTTCAAAAAAATCGTTCGAGACGTAGATGTCGGGCCAGCCATCGCGATTGACATCCGCCACCACCACGCCTAAGCCAAAGCCGACTTCGCTGCCGTAAATACCCGCCGCAGCGCTGACGTCGGTGAAGTGCCCCTTATCATTGCGATAGAGCTTGGCACCGCCTAACGAATCGCGCACGTTCCGTGTGTTGCGCATCCCGAAGCTACTCACCGGCTTCGGAGAATTATTGATCAGAAACAGATCGAGATCACCGTCGCGATCATAGTCCACAAACACGGCCTGCGTTGAGTAGCCACCATCGGCGACGCCGTACTCGGCAGCCATTTCCTTGAAGGTTGGCACGCCCTGGGCATCGTTGCCTTGATTGATGAACAGCTGATTTGCGCGCTTCGTGCGTGGGTCCTTTCCGGCGTGGCAAATGTAGATGTCGAGCTTTCCGTCGCCGTTCACGTCGGCGAGGGTCACGCCGGTGGTCCACGACTCGTTGTTCTGCAGCTTCGCGGACTTCGTGATATCGCGAAAGCGAAATGCGCCTTCGTTCAAATAAAGCGTCGGACCACCTTCGTTAGCCGTCATCACGATTTCGGGCAATCCATCGCCGTTCAGATCGCCGATGGCGACGCCACCACCGTTGTAGTGATTGCGATACGTGAAGACGTTGATGTCTTTCGTGTCGGTCACGCGATTGTTGAACGCAATGCCGGTGTAGCTCGCCGGCAGCAGCGAGAACAGGTGTCCGTCTTGCGCCGGCGCCTTAGCATCGCGTGCGCGCGTGGGGGTAGCATCGCGCGCCGAACACGCCACGAGCAGCAGGGCGGACGCGGAATAGATCGCGATGGCGCGCAGCGTCATCGGTTGGCTTGGATTACTCATACGCATGAAAGAAAAATAGCCTGCCTCCGCGAGGAGACAGGCTATTTTCGTCAGCGGTGCGTGATCGCCGCGTCGACCATCTCGGCGACGATCAATCCCGAATCAATACCCAACGTTCTGCTTGAGCAGCGGGTTTGTCGAGAGCTGCGACTGCGGGATCGGCAGCAGCACACGATACCCCGGCTGTGCTTCCTTGAATTGGAACTTGGTGGTGTAGCTACCAAAGCGAACCATGTCCTGACGACGCTTGCCTTCGTTGGTGAGCTCGAAGAGACGCTCATCGTAGATTGCCTTACGCGCCGCAGCCTGTGTGAGGCTGGTGGCGAGCGGCTTGGCTGGCGTGAAAACACGAGCGCGGATGGTATTGACGAGTGCAATCGCAGCCGCCGTCTGACCCTGCTCGTTCAGCGCTTCCGCCTTGGAGAGATAGACTTCGCCCAAACGGAACGACGGGAAGTCATTCGGCTGGTTTTGGTTCGTCGTCGACTGATCGATCGGGAACTTGTAAATACGAGCGCCTTCGCCTTCGGCAGCCTGCGTCACGTCCTTGATTTCGGGCGTGAACACGAGGCGGTTGCCGGCGCGATCAAGCGTCGGTGCGCCGGTGTTCAAGTTCGACTGCGGACCGACGAGGAAGATCTTCTTACGCGCGTCGGCGTTGTCGAACGAGTTGTACGTATCGGCGAGCGTCGAGAAGCCGTTCCAGCCGCCGAAATTGGCGGTGTTGTAGTGGAACGACTTGTAATTCATCACAAGCCCCAACCCATCAACCGTGCTGAAACGCACGACCATGATGTTCTCGGGCGAGTTTTGGTTGGTCGGCAGGAAGTTCGAATTCCAGTTTGACGCCAGCGAATATGTACCGGAGTTGATGATGCGATCAGCGACCGTGACCACATCGGCCCAGCGCCCAGCGCCCGGCGTAATGCCGTTCGTGGTCACGGTGCCACCGTAGACTGGGGCGTTGAGATAGATGCTGACGAGCATCGCATCGACCGCGCCCTGTGTCATCCGACCGTAGTTGGCCGCATCCCACTTCACCGGCAATCCGGGACGTGCTGCGAGCAACTCTGTCTCAACGAACTTGAGTACTTCAGCGCGCGAGTCCTGTGTCCGCGGCTTGATCTCCGTGGTGGTCACGATCGGCACACCGCCGAAGAGATCCATCAAGCAGATGTAGTAGTAGGCGCGCAGTGCACGCAGTTCGCCTTCGATCGCGGCTTGGTTGGCGACCTGGTTCGGCTTGAGCGCGTTGATGACGGCGTTGGCTCGCGCCACGCCGCTCCACAAGTTGACCCACGCCGAGTTGATGTTGTCGAGTCCGGCCGCCGACGTCGGCGTCCAGGTCTGACGGTGGAGGTCCAACCACTTGCCGTTGTCATACCAGTCCGATCCACGCGTCGGCACGACGTTTTCGTCGGAGCTGACCTCGGAGATGTTCCAGTACTCGTCGAGCGTGGTACGCAGATTCGCGTACACGCCGGCTAGCCCGCCGATGACTTCGGCCGACGTCCGATAGTAGTTGTCGGGGGTAATCGCGCTGGTCGGCGACTCCGACAGATTGGTGCATGCCTGCACCGAGACGGCACCCGCCGACGCAATCAGGAGCGCAGCAACGCTGGCCCTGCGGGAATTGATCTTCACCGGAAAAATCCTCATAGCTTGAAGTGCCTGTGTGGGTGAACGGTGCGGGTCAAAAACCGACGCGCAACCCGGTGGTGATGGTGCGAGCGCGAGGGTAGGCGATGTAGTCGATGCCGCGTGAGGCCAAGCCAGCGTCTGCGTGCACTTCCGGATCATAGCCCTTGTACTTCGTGAACATCAACAGGTTGTCTCCCGAGACGTAGATACGTGTCGGTCCAGACTTGGCTGCAATACCCGGGACTTTGAACGAATAGCCGACCGTCACGTTGGCCAAGCGCATAAAGGAACCGTCTTCGACATACCGCGAAGAGTAGATCGCCGGTTCGTTGATGCCGATGCCGTCATTGATCGCCGACTTGAGGAAGTTCTTGTCCTGCAGGGCGTTCGACTTCGTCGCGTATACCAGCGCGGTGTTGTTGAACGTTTTGTTGCCGACGTCGGCGCGAACCAGGGCGCTGAAATCGAAGCTGCCGACCTTACCCGACGTACGAACGCCAAAGCTGGCCTTCGGGTTCGCACCCCCGAGGATCATTTCATCATCCCCGCCCGGCGAAGTCGTGGTACCGTTGAGTTTGCGGCTTGTAATGTTGCCCGCCGCATCGCGTGTTACGTCGTACTTATTGAACAGTTGCTGACCCTTCGTGTTGACACCAACAAACTCCGGGCCCCAAAACGTGCCAATGGCCTCGCCCGGGATGAGACGCTGTGCTTGACGTCCGGTCTGTCCCTGGCCGCTGACAGTACCGGTGGCGATGAACTTGGCGGCGCCGAGGCTTTCAACTTTGTTGCGGTCTACCGAAAGGACGAGGCCAACGCTCCAATTATTCCGGGCGCCTTCGATGAGGGCAGCGTCGATCGACGCTTCGAAGCCCTTGTTCGACACCGAGCCGATGTTCTGCAGCTGGCTGGACACGACGGCCGGCTGCGGTACGTCGACCGTTAGCAGCAGGTCCTTGGTCTTCTTGCTGTAATACTCGAGCGTACCCGTGAACTTGTTGTTGTGCAGGCCGTAGTCGAGCGCGAACGACGTCTGTGCAGTCTGCTCCCACTTGAGATTCGGATTCGGGTTCTGCGACGGGATGACACCCGTGTATACCGTGTTGCCGAACACGTACCGTGCGCCGCCATCGGTGCCCAGCAGCGTCAGCGAGGCGTACGGGTTCACGCCCTGGTTACCCTGCAAGCCGTAGCCAGCGCGGAAACGCAGATCCGAGAAGAGCGACTGATTCTTCATGAAGCCTTCGTCGGAGACCTTCCATGACGCCGACACGGCTGGGAAGGTCGCCCACTTGTTGCCCTGGCCGAACTTGGACGAACCGTCACGACGCACCACACCGGTGAGGAAGTACCGGTTCTTGTAGCTCAGGTTCGCCCGCGTGAAGAACGACGCCAACACGCTCTTCACCGCGTACGAGTACGGCGGGTTGAGCGTCGCGCCGGCGCTGAGGTTGTTGTAGCCGAAAGCGTCGGTCAGGAAGTTGCGACCCTGTGCGCCGAAGCCGCCGGTGTTGTAATCGGCATGTTCGTACCCGCCGACGATCTCGAATTCCTTGTTCTCGCCAATGTTCGGCTTGTAGGTCAGCAGCGTCTGCACCGTGGCCGACGACACCGTGCGGTTGTCGATCGCCGCCAAGCCATTGTACTCGGCGCCGGCCGGGCTGATGGCCGGGAAGTAGTGGTTGCGCACGCTGCTCGACTTGTCGACGCCGACGTTCACCGAGCCCGTGAGCCCTTGGAACAGCTCGTACGAGCCGGTCAGGTTGCCGAGTGTCCGGTTGGTGACCGCGTTGTCGAGGACTTGGTTGGCCAAGGCCACCGGGTTGCGCTGGCCCTGTCGACCGGTGCCCAACTCGTAGTATGGGTTGCCACCCGCCGTCGGGTTCAAGATCGGCCGCGTCGGATTGAAGGTGACCATGTTCTGGAACACGCCGCCTTCGAAGCCGCCCGTCGTTTCGAACGGGAGATACGAGTTGTTCGTCTGCGCCGACGTGAGGTTGAGGCCGAGCAACAGTTTGCCGCTCAGCGCCGTCGTGTTGGCATTGAGGCGACCCTGATACCGCTCAAAGCCGTTGGCGATGATCGGACCCGCCTGGTTCATGTAGTTAATCGACGCACGATAGCGCGTGTCGGTCGTACCACCGGAGAACGAGAGGTTGTGGTTCTGCGTGATACCGTTCTGCGAGAGCGCGTCCTGCCAATTGGTATTCGCCGTGCCCAGGGTGGTGAGACGGCTGGCGGCGAGATTGCCGGCCGCTACCTGCGCCTTGACGAAGTCGCGGTACTCGTCGCCGTTGAGGAGATCGAGCGGACGTGCGACCGAGGCCGCCGCCATATAACCCTCATACTCCATCGTACCCGCACCCGCCTTACCCTGCTTGGTCTCGATCAAAATGACGCCGTTCGCGCCGCGGCTGCCATAGATAGCCGTCGCCGACGCATCCTTGAGAACGGTGATGTTCTGAATGTCGTTCGGGTTGATCAGCGTCAGGGGGCTGCGCGCCAAGGACGGGGCGCCGCCAAGACCAATACCACCAGCTTCCGTCGACTCATTGTTGATCGGCACACCATCAATGACGTACAGCGGCTCGCTGCTCGCGCTGATGGATGTACCGCCGCGGATACGCACTTGCGCGCCCGCACCCGGCTCACCGCCGTTGAGCGTCACGTTCACGCCAGCCACTCGGCCGGCGAGCATGCCGTTCACGTTTGGCACGTTGCCGACGTTGGCGTCGGAACCCTTCACCGTGGCGACTGAACCGGTGATGGCCTCACGGCGCTGCGTACCGTAACCAACGGTCACGATTTCCGAGAGGAACGCGGCGACCGGCTTGAGCGCGACATTGAGCGTGACCGTGGCGCCAGCGGCGACGGTTACCTGCTGCTGGACGGCGCCGTACCCGATGCGCGTGATGCGAACGTTTGGCGAACCAGCGGGTACACCAGACAGCGTGTAGCCACCGTCAGCCCGCGTAAGGGTACCACGCGTGGTCCCCACAATGACGACGGCGGCACTGGCGATCGGTGCCTGCGAGGTGGAGTCGACGACTTTGCCGACAATAGTACCGGAGCCTTGCGCGGCAGCCGAGACAGTCCACAGCATGGCGCCGACGAGGGCGCCGAGGACACGAACGAATTTCATACGTCGGCCTGTGTAGGGGTGCATTGGTGAGCTTCGCTCCCGCCCGTGTAGGACGAGGAGAGTGGGAGTCCGACCGCGCGAATCGCCGTCGACGCTTCCAAGGGAACCACGGGACTGGGTGAAAGAGTCACTACGCTGCGACGATGCACACGCACCGCCCGATGCGAGGCATCTTCGGCGATGACGGTGTTGGAACCACAGGGCAGCGCACGACTCAAAAGGCGGGTCTCGATCACCGCGCGGCAGACGCCTTGGGGAGGGCGTAGGCCAGGCGCAACTTCGGAAACGGCTACGTGTAGCGTCGTCCGAAACGTGCCTGCAGCGTGATGACGCGAACGAAGAGAGGCAGGAAGTCCCGGAATTTCGGGACGGATTTTGGATGGATGCAGCAGGTTCGCTGCTGGTGGACATATCGTAGCACACAGAAAATGAATGTCAACAATGGATGACGACGATCTCGGCTGTGTCACGATTGGCCGACGAGTCGGACTGCGCGCCGCCGATCGCCCGGGCACCTCGACGCTCGGCGTCGCCCGGATTCCCGCCGCCGACATCGTGAATCACCCGGCCTAGTCCGCCCGGCGCACCAACCAAAGCCATCGACGCGGCGAGGACCGGCAGATACCATATCGTATGCCGCTGACCTCTCACTTGGCCCTGCTCCTGCAGCTCGCCACCCCCGCGCACGCCTCCGCGTTTGCCGCTGCGCCCGCGGGACTGCCCGCCCGCACCCCGTCTCACGTGGCCACCGCCCGGCCGCCTGAGTCGCCGCCTAGACTTGCCTTCCCGGAGGCAGGACTCGACGACCCCGCCGCCTATCAAGGCTATCAGACGCGCCTGTTTCGCGATGGCGCGCTGAACACCGTGCAGCTCTATATCGACCAACGCGCGGCGCGCGTCGTCCACGTCTGGGCCGACGCCGAAAACGAGAGTATCGGGTTCACGGCGCGCACCGGTGCCGGGGTGGTCGCACCGCTGCGCTGGAACGGGGTCGGCGCGACGATGACCGGCGGCGCGACCGATCGCACACGCTCCCTCGAACACCGCCTCGTCGCCGACGCGCCGGTCATCAACCTCGGCTGGTTCCTGCTCGGTACCATGCGCATCGAGCGTGACTTCCAGTACGAAGAGCGACAGCGGCAACCGTTCGCTAACCAGCCATATCAGCTTCCCGAGTTTGACCGCTTATTGGCGGCGCTGGGACGTCTGGAGAGTCCGTTGCGCGCGGCTCAGCTCCAGCTGTTGCGCGCACCCGACGTTGCCACGCTGGACGTCCGACGCCGCCCCGCGCTGACCGTGCGATCGGACGCGGGCGCGTGGGTGGCGCGGGTGGTCCAGTCGTCGTTGGACGGACGGGATACGCTCACGCTCGAAATTCAGATCGATACGCGCACGGTCGAGGCAACCAGAGGCGGTGACAGCCTCACGCTCCGCGCCCGCGCGGGCAACCAGGTCCCGTTCACAGTGCGGGTCAGCACCACCGGAGCGCCGCTCCACCCCCTGTCACGGCAGGAAATCTTCACTCCGGCATTTTTGCAGTTCTTGAGCCAGGCCAAGGCCCGCAGCGGCAACCCGTCAAGCCCGGCTGGCATCCGCGCTCGACGTCTCGAGCGACAGGTTCGCGGCGTGGAGCTGCTCGCATCCCGCGAGAAATTGATGGCCGGGCTGCCAACGTACGCGACCTATTTCGGACGCGACATGCTCGTCAGCGCGCTGATGATGCGCAACATCTGGCGCAGCACCATGTCCGAGGCGGTCATCGCCGCAGCCCTACGCAAGCTATCGCCCACGGGCGAAGTGAGTCACGAAGAGGCGCTCGGTGGACAGGCGGTTCGCGAGGCGGCCTCCGAGTACACGGCGTTGCTCGCGGCACGGGACACGGCGCTCACGGCCGGCAATCGTACCTCGGCCGATTCGTTGCTGCGTCGTGCGACGACGGTGCTCGCCAACGCACGTGAGACGCGCGAGAACTATCACATGATCGACGACGAGTTCCAGTTGCCGGTGTTCGTGGCACGCTGGATCACCGACCCGACGATTCCTGCGGTACAAAAGCGTGCCTTTCTGTCGGCGGACGGTGGACACGGGGTTACGCGCAGCGTGCTGCTGGCGCGCGAGCTCGGACTCGTGGCGCGCATGACGGTGGCCTACAGCGCGCGGCCAGACGCGACAAATCTCGTCTCCTTCGCGCCGCGTGAGCCGAGCGGTTGGTCGTCGGCCAGTTGGCGCGACAGCGGGGCCGGGTACGCGGGTGGCCGCTACGCGATGGACGTCAATGCGATCTGGGCTCCGCAAGCGTTGGAATCGATCGCGCGTATTTCAGCGGCGCTCAACGCGCTCGGCATGCCGCTCGCTGCGAGCACCACCGGAGACGCACTCTTACGTGCGAATGCCGGCGCACGAACCTTGCTGCTCGACTCCCTCACGTTGCAACGTGCGATCGCGACCTGGCGCGATGCGTCGCGCCATTTTCTGGTGCAATTGAGTGGCGCGCAGGTCCAATCGGGAATCGCTGCGCGTTTAGCCGCGATGCCGGCCGAAGAGCGCGCGCATTGGACCGCCCGCATATCGAAGACGGGAAGCGATCGGGATTCGTTGACCTTTTTGGCCATCGCGCTGGACGCGAACGCGCGCCCGATCGCCGTCGCCAACACCGACCCTGCGACCCGTCTGTTTCTTGGTGAACATGAAGGCGCGGCGCCGTCTACGCGCGCCGCCGATGTCGCGTCAACGTTGCGCGACGTGCGTCTCTTCGTGCGTCCGTATCCCGCTGGCCTCCTGGTCGATGGGATTGGCCCGGTGGTGTCGAACGACGCGTATAGCACGCCAACGGTCTGGGACAGCTTCGTCAAAGATCCGTATCATGGGCCGCGCGTAATCTGGGGGCGCGAGGTGAACCTGTTCCTCCTCGGTGCAGCGTCCCACCTGCCACCACCAACAGCGCCGCCGAATCCGGCGCAGACGCAATACGCGCGCGAGCTCCGCGGCGCGATCGATGCGGTGCGTACCGCAGTCAACGCGTCGGGCTTTCACAGCGAGCTGTGGAGCTATGGTTTCACGAACGGCACGATCGGGCCTATGCGTTATGGCAGCGGTGCAGATGTACAACTGTGGAGCACCACCGACCTCGCGGTCGAGTTCGCGCTCGCTCGCTTGCAGAAGTGACCAGAGTCTTGCGCGATCGGCTTCCGATTCTCCTTTAACCGAGCGGCAATGATCTCGACGCAAAGTTGGCTGCCGTGGGCCTTAGGCTCGGCCGTGTTCGCCGCGATGACGGCGATTCTCGCGAAGGTCGGACTGGAGGGGATCGATTCTGATTTCGCCACGTTGATTCGTACCGCGGTGATCGTCGTTGTGCTCGGCGCGTTTGTTGGGCTGACCGGCAAGTGGCGAAATCCTATGGTCCTGCCAGTCAAGTCAACGACCTTTCTCGTGCTGTCGGCGTTTGCGACCGGCGCGTCGTGGGTATGCTATTTCCGCGCGCTCAAAATCGGCGAGGCGTCCAAGGTCGCGCCGGTCGACAAGCTGAGCGTTGTGCTCGTGGCGGTCTTCGCGGTGGTGTTTCTTGGCGAGCGACCTGATGGACGAGAGTGGCTCGGGATCGCGATGGTGGCGGCGGGTGTGTTACTGCTGAGCTTGCGTCGATAGGTGGACCGATAGTCGGTCAGAGAAACGGTGCGATAGCTGATGCGCTCGGTATTGCGATGGCGATCCGCTGTCGGAAGGTGCTACAATCGGAGAACTTGAACCGGAGTCTTGCCGATGTGTGCATTTGTTCCGCAGTCGCGAACGTGGCCAGCCGATCGTGCGGTGCTGCTGGTGCATGGCATCGGCAACGCGAGCAGCAGCGGTGATGCGTCGTTTCCTCGCGCTGAACTGCTCGCTGCCCTGGGTGAGGGCTCGAGTGACGTTGCGATCTACACGCTCAACTACGATTTCATCAACGACTGGGCCGCGCGGAAGCTGCAACTCGCGGCCGGTATCCAGACGCTCGGTGCAGCGATTGCGAGGCGGTTTGCGACGCCCGACGCGTCGGCACTGCTCGCCGAATATTGCGGCGATATTTTATGGCCCGTGCTGCATCAGGATACGCGATTCGCCATTCGAGAAGCGTACATGGCGCAGCTCGATCAGATCATGAGCGACTGTATCGAATCGATGCTGCCAAAGGGGCTTGATCCGCGCGATGCCCGGGTGAGCATCGTCGCGCACAGTCTCGGCTGTTTTCATACATATGAAGCACTGCATGCGGCAGTTAATGAACCATTGCATCATTTGCGACCCTTCAGCGACGGTGCGCAGCTCGAGAGTGTCGTGCTGATGGCCTCTCCGGTGCAGATGATGCGTACGATTGCCGGAGATATCGGCGCGCTGGTGCCAGCGGCCAATCAATTAGCGACTCTCGATCCGCGGGGGCTATTCATTCCGGCTGAGCCGACTTCGCGCAAACCCAAGCCGGCGACGCGCAAGTTCATCTCGGTGACGGGCACGCAGGATCCTGTGGGTGGACACCTCTTCGGATCGCGAAACGACTGGGCCTTCATGCAGATGGACGGGCAGGACACCCACATCGTGCAGCAATCGCTGATAGCGGGAAATCCGGTGCAATCGCTGACCCTCGCACTGAAAGGCGGTGCTGCCGGCGGCGACTTGGTCGGCGCAGTAGTCAAAGATCCGCATTCCTGGAGCGACTACATGACGAGTCAGGCCGCATTGCTCGCGCAGGTGCTGACATGATATCTCTGCGTGGTGTGTCGCTCCCGATCCCTCGGTATCGACGTGTGGTGGTCGTTGGCGTGCTGTCGCTCGCCAATGCATTGAGTGTCCAATTCGCTCGTGCGCAGGTGGCGCCCGTTCCGGTGGCCGCTACAGCAACGGGCGCAGGCACGAGGGTGCTCGCTGCAGCGGATTCGCTTACGCTCGGCGACTACTGCATCGCAGCGCGTCGTGTGATGGTGCCGGATACGGTGCGCAAAGCCCTCGGCGTGGTGAGCAGCATTGTCGCGATCAATATCGACAAGCTGTGTGACCCGCGTGTTGCGTCGTTCACGTTACGATCCCTCACGGGCAGTCAGCCTGCGTCGTTGAGTGCGGTGGCACGACAGCAGCAAGCGGCGTATCACGAGGTGGAGCGCCTCCCCCTCGATAGCATCTTCACGATCGTCGATCGTGAGCTCCGCGACGACGAACCACGCAAGGCAATTCGCGCATCGGTATCCGCATCTGATGCACAGGCTTTCGTGAATGTCTCTGAGACGGCGCGACGCGTCTTTCTCGCTGAGGCCGGACAACGCTCGCTACAACACCTATCCAACTATGAGCGTAAGCTCGGGCCACAGTCACCGAAGCTCAACGCGATCGAGGTGTTGCTCAACTACGGTGCACAACGCTGGGTGCCTGGATTCGCACCATCGATTGCGCGCGGACCGTCACCGCTCGAGCTCATCGCGTCGTACGTACCCACGTACGCGACGATCGCCGACAAGCGCGCAGCGGCAGTGTCTGCATCAGAGCTTGGCGTCCGCGGCTATCTGTTCGGTAAGGATTGGGGCGCGACGGGTAAGGCGGGTTTGCTGAAGCCGGCGTACTGGTCGTTGGGAGCGTTGGTCGCCAGCGACAAGAGCGGTGCCTTGGCCTGGCCGTGGGACGGTAAGACGCGCACTGGTGCCTTCATCGGGTGGGGCGAAGTGAAGCTGGGCTATGTACCTGGTCGCAAGGGCGCCCTGCTGCTCACGCGGCAGATGCAGATCATTCCGTTCGTTTTCTAGCCGACTTTTTGTCGGCTGCTACTCGTGTTCGGAAGGAGTTGTGGCGAGCAGCGCGTCGATCGCGGTACGAGCCGCAGCGAATCGCTCGTCCCACGAGCCCTGAATGCGCACGAACGGTGCGCTGAATCGCTCCAACGTGGTCACGAAAAGCTGCTGTACTTCGTCGCGACGCTCTGCACGGTCGCGCACATCATCGGCCACCCACGGCACGTCGATATCGAGTAGCAGATAGAGCGACGGCTGCCTTGCGATTGCCGCCTCTTCGATAAACGCGGGGCAGCGACCGAAGTAGTGATGGCAGTAGACGACGGTACTGAGCAGATCGGTGTCCTGAATCAGCAACGCACCGGCCCGCGCGCGGTATTCGTCCTCGCGCGCCATCTGTCCGAACGCGATCGGACCATGATCGCGAAAGTCGAGCGCACTCCCTTTCTGCGCGGCATAGTCGCGAACGAACTCCGGCACATACTCGATGCCATAGTGTGCGGCGAGCTGCGCGGCGAGCGTGGTCTTACCGACAGATTCCGAACCGGTCAGCACAACGCGCATCGTCATACGCTTGGTTCTGTGGTCGCGGTGCGGCGAATCGAACGTGTCCACTCGATGTGTCCGAGGATCGCGAGCAGGAGAAAGACGGCGTACAGGAGCGCGGTCAGTCGCAATCCGCGAGCCGCGAAGACGCCCACGTACACGACATCGAGCACAATCCAGAGCGCCCAGTTTTCGAGGAGCTTTCGCGTCATCATCCATTGCGCGATGAGACTGCCGACCGCGAGTGCGGCATCGAGCAACGGCAATCGTGACCCAGGAATGCGCGACGTGATGGACCAGACGAGCAGCCACATCACGATACCGATGGCGATCAGGCGCAGCGAGAGCGAACGCGCGGTTTGTGTGACGAGCACCGGCGACTGCGCTGGTCCGCCGCGTAGCCAATGCCACCAGCCGTAGAACGAGAGAACGAAGTAGAACAGTTGCAGTCCGGTATCCGAATACAGCCCTGCACGTCCAAAGACCAACATATAAAAGAGCGCGTTGAGCACGCCGAGTGGCCAGCTCCAGATGTTCTCGCGTGTGACGAGATACACGTTGAGCACGCCCGTGATGAAGCCGAGTAACTCCGTGCCAGAACTGCCGTGCAGCGCGAGCCAGGTGGTCAGGTCGTCCATGCGCGGAAACTACACGCTGCCGCTACACCTGCGCGTGGCCTGCGATTATGCTTTCTCGCACATGACCGGGGTGCCTGCGCCACAACTGCGCGCGGGCTGAGAGAGTCCCGTTGAACCTGATCCGGTTCGCACCGGCGTAGGGAGTCCAATGATGTCCAGCCTGACCAAGGCGTGTACGCAGCCGCGTGCGCCCCTTTCTCGCTCTGTGGCGACCGTGTTCGCCACCCTTCGTATCCGCAGAATCTGCGCCTGTACGTGCGCTGGCATCGCGCTCGTTGCGTCGCTCGCTCCGACGATAGTCGCGGGACAAACACCGAAGGCGCCGCGCGCCGATAGTGCGCGAGCGATAGCAGACAGTGCGCGACGCATCGAGCAAGTGTTGGTGCGCGCCATTCGTGCCTCGGACGCAGCGCCGATCTCGCAGAAGACGATCAACCGTGCCGCGATCACCGAGCGCAACTTCGGGCAGGACGTTCCGCTGCTGTTGCAGGGGGCGTCGCCATCCATCACGGCGCATACCGAAACCGGCACCACGTCAGGGTACAGCTACCTGCGGTTGCGCGGCATGGATCAGACGCGCATCAACATCACCATCGACGGTGTGCCGCTCAATGATCCAGAAGATCAAGTCCTCTATTTCGCGAACTTTGCGGACTTGATGGCCAACGTGCAGTCGGTGCAGGTGCAGCGTGGCGTGGGCACGAGTACCGCAGGCACCGCATCGTATGCCGGTTCCCTCAACTTCGAGACGACGCCGATTGCGCGCGCCGATGCGGGCGGCGACGTCGAACTACAGGTTGGTGCATTCAATGCGCGTCGTGTCAGCGCGTCGTTTCGGTCGGGGCTGATCAATGGGTTTGCCGTCTACGGACGCGCGAGTGCGCAGCAAACCGACGGCTATCGTGATCACAGTGGCGTTGAAGGGCGGTCGGCGTTCGTCGGTGCCGGTTGGTTCGGTAAGAAGGACATCGTGAAACTCACGGCGCTTGTCGGACTGCTTGCCGATACGTTGTCGTACGTCGGTGCGACGTTGACCGAGCTGCAGGCGAATCGGCATTACAATCCGCTCGCGCCGGGAGAACTCGACAAGTTCGGACAGCAGATGGTCGCGCTCTCGTATTCGCGCGTCGTTGATGCAGCGACATCGTGGAGCACCACGGCCTATCGCAACTCGGCGAGTGGTAACTACGACTACTTCGACGGTGGTGATCGCTATCGATACGGTTTGGCGCACACGTGGTACGGCGTGACGAGCGCAATCAATCACGAACGCGGGAACTTGCGACTCAACGTCGGCATCAACGCCAACACGTACGGGCGCGCGCATCGCGCGTGGCTACGTCCAGAGCTGGTCACCACGCTGTACGACAACACTGGACATAAGCAGGATGTGAGTGGATTCGTGAAGGCGTCGTACGATCAGGGGCCGCTCCGCTGGTTTGCCGACGTACAGGCGCGCCATGCGACATTTCGATATGTCCCCGACGTCAACGCCGGTATCAGCGAACGCTCGATCGATTGGACGTTTCTCAATCCGAAGGTCGGCGTGACCGCGACGCTCGCTGACGGGGTGACGGCGTACGCGTCGTACGGGCGTACCACGCGCGAGCCGGCGCGAAGCGACCTGCTGGCCGGAGATGACGACTTGAATGCATCGAACGTGGCGGACTACGGCGATTTCACTCGCGTCAAACCGGAGTCGGTACGAGACGGTGAGCTTGGACTCAGGCTCACGCGACGCGGCTTCGAGATGAGCGCGAATCTCTACTCGATGGATTTCACCAACGATATCGAGCGCATCGGCGCGCCCACCGCGTCAGGTTCGGTGCTGCGTCGGAATGTCGGGTCGAGTTACCGTCGCGGTCTCGAGGTCGACGGCACGTGGCGCGCAACGCGGCGTGTCACGCTCAGCGGAAATGCGGCGCTGAGCACGAATCGCATTCGCTCGTTCACGGATTCGTCGCGTGGTACGCCGGTCGTTCGAACAAACGTCGAACCGTTGCTCACACCGCGTTTTGTTACGACACAGCGGGCCGAGCTCGCGGCGACTCGTCGTATCGCATTGGCGTTGGAAGGGCGGTATCAGGCTCGCGCCTACCTCGATAACACGAGTAGCGCTGATCGCGTGCTGCCCTCGTTTTATGTCGTCGATGCGTCGGCGCGCTTCACTATTCGTCGCTATTCGCTGATGGTGCGCGGTGTCAATCTTGGTGATAACCAGAACTATGGCAGTGGGTCCGTCTCTGGCTCCGGCAAAGTACGCTACTTCGTGCTGCCGGCGCGCAGCGTGAACGTGACGGCATCTGTGCAGTTCTAGGGGTCAGTCCACGCGCACTACAGAGACAACTACGGGCCGCGAATGACGCGAAAATGCGCGAATTGGACCGAATCGGATTCGCACATTTTCGCGTCATTCGCGGCCCGCCGTTGGTTGTTTTGGTTATGGTGAAGATCGATGATGGCGAGAAGATCAGCGGCGTGAGACTTCCATCCGTCCCGTGAGACTCCGCCGCGCTTCGTCGAGCGCGGCGCGAAGCGCGAGCGCCTTCTCGCGCGCGCTGCCAGTACGTGTTGCATCGCGAAGTGCGGTGCGCAGACTGCGTTGTGCGTCGTCTGTGACTGCGCCGCCGGCGAGCAGCGCAGTCGCGGCCACCTCGTAAATCGCGACTGTCGCTGCCGGCTGTCCCTCGTTGTAGAGCGGCGCGCCGCGGTCGATCGCGAGATCGATCAGTTCAGCGGCGCTACCACCATTCGCGGCGGCGCTCTTCTCGCTCGGAATGAGTACGCGGTCAATGACGTGAATGATGCCGTTGCTCGCGGGGATGTCGGCGATGCGTACCGTCGCATCGTTGATACGCAACGATTCCCCGTCCTGCGAGATGCGTACGCTTTGACCGGCAACCGTTTGCGCGCTGCGTACCTCACGTGCCTGCGCCGCCGTCACTCGCCCCGCGACGACGTGATAGGTCAATATGGTGCGCAGCTTCTCACGATTCTGTGGCTTGAGCAGCTCCTCGACGGTGCCACTCGGTAGGCGCTTGAACGCGTCGTCTGTCGGTGCGAAAACAGTGAACGGTCCACGTCCCAGCAACGTCTCGGTCAACCCAGCGGCGTCGACCGCGGCAAGGAGCGTGGTGAAGTTGCCCGCCGTCTTCGCGACCTGCGGAATCGTCGCGCCGGCACCGGCGGTACTACTCCGGTTGGCGTGCTGGGCCTGAGCAATGGGAGCGCGCGCGATCAACAGCGTCGCAACGCTGGTCAGCGCCACGAGGCTGCGCAATGCGCGCCCAGACAGCGGTAGACCATCAAACATGCGGTGCAGGCGTTCGGAGCTATCGGTGTTCGTTGAGCGGTTCATCCAAACCTTCCGGTGCGAGAAGTGGTCCAAACCCCAGTGATCGGACGAGCCTTCGTGACCGCACGTCGATTGGATGCAGCACATACCGCTCCCAATCAGCGTGCACCGGACGTGAGCCGCGCGCTTCTCGTGTACGTACGCGACGTGCATCCAGAACTCGTGATTCAGCGAATAGCAGGTGAACCCGGAGACGTGATGAAACCGGAAGGGAGTCGGCATGGAGACGGTATGGGCGCGAGACTACAACAGCGCGAACACGCAGCGACGAGGGTTGCACTCGCCCACGCACACGAGCATGGCGCGCCCTCGGCCGTGGATGGCGTCGTGCATTCTCCGCTGGTACTCGTTCGCAACGAAACGACAGACGCGCATGTCGAACGCGATGCCGACCGCAGTCAACCGCCGGCGCGGCTCGTTACGATGACGCAGCGCGTCGCGGAGATATCGCCTACCGACGTACGCGATCTCTTACCACGCGTTGCCGCCGGCGAAGAGCAGGCGGTGCGGCAGTGCGTGCAACGCTACGGTGCGCTCGTCTGGTCGCTCGCTCGACGGTGGTGCACTGATTCCACTGACGCCGAGGACGCGGTGCAGGAGGTGTTCATTGACTTATGGCGTACCGCGTCACGCTTCGACGCGGCGCGCGCGAGCGAGGCGGGCTGGGTCGCGATGCTGACGCGGCGGCGACTGATCGATCGTGGGCGGCGGCGGCAGCATGCGCCGATATTCGAATCGCTAACGCACGAACACGACGTGGAAGATTCCAGCGACGACGAGATTGATGTCGTCCTCGACCGCTCGACGCGCGCAGAACGCGCATTGGCCATCGTCCGCGCGCTGCCGGCAGCGCAACGGCAGCTTCTGGAGCTCGCGTTGATCGACGGCAAAACCCACGACGAGATTGCGCGAGAGACTTCGCTGCCACTCGGTACGGTTAAGTCGCATATTCGACGTGGATTGCTGCGCGCGCGCGCGTTGCTGACGTCACCGTCGTTGGAGCCGCCGAAGGAGAGCGTGCGATGAGTAAGGATGATGCGCCACATGAGAATATGCCGACCGCCGAATCCGAGGCGTGGGCGTTGCTCGAGGGTGAATTGTCGGCGGCGTTACATGCCGACCACGCGAGCGCTGCCACGCAGGAGGCCGAGCGCGATACGCTGCCAACCGCGCTGGCTGACACACTCGTGCGCGATGGTGAACGCCTGATGCGGTCGAGTCACCAAGGGGAGCAGATCGCGACGGCGTCCGCGCATGCTCGCCGACGCCCGCGGATGCTTCTCTGGTCCGGTTGGCTGGTTGCAGCCGCCGCAATGCTCTTCGTTGTGGCGGTCCCTCGCCCGTCGGCACCGTCGACCGCACCGAGCGCCGAGGCGTTAGCACAAGTGGATGCGCAGTTGCGCCTCGATTCAACCGCCACGCGACTGGCCTGGACTCCGACCGCTGATCGAGCAGCGGTGGGGGCGCGCGGCACCGTGGCCTGGAGCCGTACTAGTCAGGTCGGCGTCATGCGCATTACCGGGTTGCTGCCCAATGATCGAACGCGCTGGCAGTACCAACTGTGGATCTTCGACAAGCGGCGCGACCAGCGGTATCCGGTGGACGGCGGCGTGTTTGACATTCCCTCCGACAGGGGCGAGGTGCTGGTGCCGATCCGAGCGCGCGTGCCTGTCGGCGAGGCAACGATGTTCGTCGTGACCGTTGAACCTGCGGGAGGCGTCGTGGTCTCGACGCGGGAGCGGATCGCGCTGCTCGCCAACGTCGGCGGCTGACAGCACGATCGGTAAAACGCCCCTTCCGCCCGCGCTCGGCGTCCGACGGCTACTTGGCTTTCCCCATCCGGCACTTGTCACTGCAATAGCGGACGCTTTCCCAGTCACGTTCCCATTTCTTACGCCAGGAAAATGGGCGTCCGCAACGCGCGCAGGTCTTGTCGGGATGGCCGTTCACGCCGCGTTCGCTCGTGCGGCCGGGTCGCCGCGATTTGTCAGGAGTCATCGCTCGCCAAGCGGTTGACGCGATGACACTGTTCCCGGCATGACGTTGCCGCCTTCCGACCCCGCACCGTTCGCCGCCGCCCCAACAGCGCCGCCCATCGCGCCGCCAGCTCTCGACCGCACAGCCGCGCTCGGCACCGTACGCGCGGTCGCGCGTGCACTCGCTGCAGGGACAGATTCAACAGAAGTCCTGAAAACGTTATGCGACGCTGCAACTATTCGTGGACGTGGTACTGGCGCTGCTGTGGCTGAAATAAGCTTTGATACTGGCACGTATGTAGCCGTGACAGATGACCGAAAGGAATTGGTCGGTTTGCGCTTTTCGCTCAACGGGACCATCACCGGCCGAGTTGCGACGGAACGTCGGCCGATCGGCGTCCCGTCCGCCAGCGAGAGCTCCCCGTTCTTTGCCGACCTCATGCCTCGGCTCGGCATTGGCCCGATTCTCGTGCTCCCGCTCGTCGCCCACGACGTGTTGTTGGGAGTGCTTTCTGTCTTCCGGGCGATGGGCCAACAACCGTTCGATCCGCAAGATGAAGAACGGCTGGCCACGGTGGCCGACCTTGCCGCGCTCGCGCTTTGGAAAGCACACAAGCTCGAGGAAGTGCAGCGGGCCGACGCCGCCAAAACCAGCCTGCTGGCGACCCTCTCCCACGAACTCCGCACACCGCTTACCGCCCTCGAAGGCTACGGCGAACTACTCGAAGACGAAATCCTCGGTCCGCTCTCTACCGCGCAGCGCGACGTCATCGTTCGACTCCGATCCGTCAGCCGACACCTCGGCGCACTGATCGAAGACTTGTTGACCTACGCCTCGCTGGAAGCCGATCATCTGACGGCGCGCGAGGGGCCGGTTCGCCTGATGGAGCTGATCGACTCGCTGCTCGTGTTTGTCGAGCCCTTGGCGCGCGAAAAGGGCATTGAGCTCTCGGTTGACGTTGAAGACGGGCTGCCCGAAATACGAACCGATGAAGCGCGCGCGCGCCAAATCCTGCTCAACCTCTGTCAGAACGCGGTCAAGTTCACGGAGCATGGCGAAGTCTCGATCAAAGTGAGTCGAGGCTCGCCGGGACAGGATGGCGCACCAACCGTGCGGCTCGCCGTGCGTGACTCGGGAATCGGGATCGACACTGCCGATCTGCAACGGCTGTTCCGACCGTTCTCGCAGCTGGAGGACGTGCCGACGCGCCGTCACCGCGGCACTGGCCTCGGGCTCTACATCTGCAAACGCCTCGCGGTAATGCTGCGCGGCCGCGTCGAGGTGGTGTCGCGGCCGGGTGAGGGTTCCGTGTTCACGCTCGTGCTGCCTATCGGCCACTAAGTCGCTCCGGCGCAGGCGGTTGCTGGCGGAACCAGTACTGCGAGTCGACCTATCCCGTCTCTAATGCGCCGTTAGATTCAGAACTATGAACGCGACCGCAATTACCAGCGTCTTCAACGACGGCGTCATCGCCGAACAATTCGAACGCTATCGTCACGATCCGAGCAGTGTGGACGAGACGTGGCGCCAGTATTTCGCGATGGCCGAAGCCCTGTTCGCCGGATCTTCGGGATCCCCGAGCGCGAACGGCGCGCACTTTGTCGCTGCGGCGAGTGCCGCAGGCAGCTACGACCTCGACATGCTCAAGAAGGTCGCCGGTGCGGCCTCGCTGCAGCAGGCCATTCGCAATTACGGCCATCTCGCGGTGCAACTCGATCCCCTCGGCAGCGCGCCGCCTGGTGCAGACGAACTGTTGGCCGGCTATCACCACATCACCGACGCCGACCTCGAGACGATTCCGGGCGAAGCGTTGCATGAGCATCGGTTTGCGACGGCCGCCGATTCGATTCGGCGCAAGCGCGAGGTCTACTCCACGCGCATCGGGTACGAAGTGTGGCACATGCATGCGGACGCCGAGCGCGAGTGGTTCCGCGTGGCTTTCCGCGATGGTGTCATCACGCGGCCGTTGTCGAACGACGAAAAAAAGTCGGTACTGCATCGGCTCAACGAAGTGGACGGACTGGAGCGCTTCCTCGGCCGCGTCTACGTCGGCTACAAGCGATTCTCCGTCGAAGGCACGGACATGCTCATCCCCATGCTCGATGAAGTCATCAGCGAATCGGGGCGCACCGGAACACGCGATGTCGTGATTGGCATGGCGCATCGCGGGCGACTGAACGTACTGACGAACGTGATGGGCAAGCCGTACGAAACGTTGTTCGCCGAATTCGAAGGCCGACACGATCACGCCGACGAAAATGCGACTGGCGATGTGAAGTACCACTTGGGCTACAACGGCGTGCGCATGGTAGACGGGCACGAAGTGCATTTACGTCTCGTGCCGAACCCGTCGCATCTCGAAGTGGTGAACCCGGTCCTTGAAGGCATTGCGCGCGCGTTACAGCGACTGCCGGATCACCCAGGTGAACGGGATGAAAACTTGGTGTTACCGGTCGCCATTCACGGCGACGCCGCATTCCCGGGCGAAGGCATCGTTGCCGAAACGCTGAATATCTCGCGTCTCAATGCGTATCGCACCGGCGGCACCATTCACATCATCGTCAACAATCAGGTCGGCTTCACGACCGATACGACCGACGCGCGATCGACGTTTTACTCGTCCGATCT
The DNA here is from genome assembly GCA_038319245.1 of Gemmatimonadales bacterium. Taxonomy (GTDB): domain Bacteria; phylum Gemmatimonadota; class Gemmatimonadetes; order Gemmatimonadales; family Gemmatimonadaceae; genus Gemmatimonas. The sequence goes on along the minus strand of JBBQDB010000007.1, from coordinate 14,425 downwards.
CGCCAAGGGTTTTGAAATTCCGATCTTTCACGTGAATGGTGACGACGCGCAGGCGTGCCTCACGGCCGTGCGTTTGGCGTGCGCCTATCGGGCGACGTTCAAGAAGGACGTGTTGATCGATCTGGTTGGCTATCGGCGTCACGGTCACAACGAAGGCGACGAGCCGACCTACACGCAGCCGAATCGCTATGCGCTGATCAAAGCACATCCCACGGTGCCACAAGCCTGGGCGCAGCGCATCGTCGCTGAAGGCGTGATGACGGCTGACGAAGCGGCCGCGGTCGAAACGCAGGTCTCCACGCGCTACGCGGAGATTCATGCGCGCTTTAAGGCGTCGTTGCTCGGCAGCGAGTCACACGCACCGTGGCCCGCCGAAACACTAGCGCCGGCGAAGTTGGTGACGACCGCGGTCGCCGCTGACCGGTTACAGCGCTTGAACGAAGCGTTGCTCACCTGGCCGTCGACATTCACTCCGCACCCCCGCCTCGCCAAGCAGCTCGAGCGTCGTCGCGAGGCCATGGGTGACGCAGGTGGTATCGATTGGGGACACGCGGAAGCGTTGGCGTTCGGTTCGTTGCTCGTCGAAGGGATGTCGGTGCGCATGACCGGGCAGGACGTGGAACGCGGCACGTTTTCGCATCGGCATGCGGTGCTCAATGACGTCGAGACGGGAAAGAAGTACGCGCCGCTCGCACATCTCGAAGGTGTTCGTGGTGCATTCGAGATTTACAACTCCGCGCTGTCCGAAACCGCCGTGCTCGCGTTCGAATACGGCTTCAGCACTGTCGCCACTGATGCGTTGACCCTGTGGGAAGCACAGTTCGGCGACTTCGTCAACGTCGCGCAGCCGATCATCGACCAATTCATCGTGGCCGATCACGCCAAGTGGGGGATCGACTCCGGCATTACGATGCTGCTGCCGCACGGATACGAAGGACAAGGCCCAGAGCACAGCAGTGCGCGTCTCGAGCGTTTCCTGCAGCTGTGCGCCGAGGGCAACATGACGGTCGCCTACTGCAGCACGCCGGCGCAGTATTTCCACCTGCTCCGTCGACAAGCGTTGCGCACCAATCGTCGTCCGCTGATTTGCATGCAGCCCAAGTCGCTGCTGCGGTTGCCGCAAGCCGCGTCGCATCTGCAGGATCTCGCGACTGGCGGATTTCAACCCGTGATCGATGATCCAATCGCATCGCAGCATCGTGATGACGTGCGCCGCATCGTGTTCTGCACGGGCAAGCTGTACTACGATCTGTCGATGGCCGTGTCGCGCAACGCGAGCGTATCGCTGGTACGCGTGGAGCAGCTGTATCCGTGGCCGCACGAAGAGATCGCGCACGTGATGGATCTCTATCCGGCCGTGGAGCAGGTGGTGTGGGCGCAGGAAGAGCCGAAGAATCAGGGCGCGTGGACGTACGTGCAGCCGCGACTGCGTGCATCGGCTGGTGCTGCGGTTGGCGTGCGCTACGTCGGGCGACCGGAGCGCGCGAGCCCGGCCGAAGGGTACAAGGACGTGCACGATGCGGAGCAGGCGCGCATCGTCGCGATGGCGCTTGATACCGGCGACGTCGCTGTCGAGCGCCAGGCTGTGCAGGTCGGGCAATGATCCGACGACTCCATCGCGCACGAATCGGATCTATCCGATCCACAATGCAGCAGATCGTCCCGATCACGAGCGCCGCAGCCATTGCTGCGGCGCTCGTCGTTGGAAGCGCGGCGTCGGCATCGATGATTCCGGTGCGCACGATCGCGGCGCAGGGGATGGCGGTCCCCGATCGAGGGGCGGCGGCGTTGGGTTCGGTCCTGGCCGGTATCGGTACGACAGGCCGTGTACTTACCGTTGCCGCCCATCCGGACGACGAAGACACGCAATTCATTGCGTGGTTAACGCGCGGACGTCATGTCGAGACGGCGTACCTCTCGCTCACGCGTGGAGACGGCGGTCAAAACCTGATCGGCAATGAACTCGGCGAAGGCCTTGGCACGATTCGCACGCAGGAGCTGCTGTCGGCGCGTCGCATCGACGGTGGCCGGCAATATTTCTCGCGCGCCTTCGACTTCGGCTTCAGCAAGGACGCCGAAGAAACGTTCGAGCATTGGCCGAAGGACACAATTCTGGGCGATGTCATTCGTGTCGTCCGTGCGTTTCGCCCACACGTCATGGTTGGGTTCTTCAGCGGCACGCCGCGAGATGGACACGGGCATCATCAAGTGTCCGGCATCCTCGCGCGCGAAGCGTACGAACTGGCCGCTGACACGATGCGCTTTCCTGTCGCAGGGTTCGGCATGCCGTGGACGGTGTCCAAGTTCTATCGCAGCGCGCGCCAGAATCCTAACGCGGCATCGCTGCGTATGAACGTTGGTGAGTACGATCCGCTCCTTGGACGCAGCTACTACGAGATTGCGGCTGAAAGTCGCTCGCAGCACAAGTCGCAAGGTTTTGGGGTGTTGCAGCGTAAGGGCACGATCATGGACGCGGTGCTGCGGGAAGCGTCGCGAGTCGGCCCGAAAGATTCGACGCAGGAACGGTCGTTGTTTGATGGCGTGGACACGACAATGGCCGCTGTGCGCGCACGCTTGTCTGACGAAGGCAAAACGTGGTTGGATTCTGCGACGCGCTCCATCGCCCTCGCGAAATCTGTATATCGCGCGGATGATCCGACGCCGACCGTTGGGCCTCTTGCCCGTGCGCTGTATGCGCTGCGTCGCGCGCAACGTGGCGTATCACAACCGCCGGCATTGTTGTCACCGACCATCGGGCGGGCGCCGACGGTGATGCGCACGGGCAGGGCCGGAGTGCTCGATGCCGATGTGTGGGATGCGCTCGCGCTCACCACGGCGCGAACCGAGCAGGCGCTCGTGCTTGCGGCCGGTGTCGCGGTGGAAGCCACCGCACCCAAGGCCACGTTCCCGGTGCGCGACGCAGCGAAGACGACGGTGAATGACTCGTTGCCGGTGACAGTGACGATGTTCAATCGCGGGCGCACCACGGTTCGCTTCATCGGCGCGCAAGCGTATGCGCGCGAAGTGCCGGCGTCAGATTCGGGCCGATTGGTCGCGCCGGACAGCGACGTGACTGTGCAGCGGTTCGCGGTCGCGACGAACATCACGACACCGTGGTGGCGCTTCAACGGACGACAAGGCGGCGACTGGTTCCAGACGCCGATTGACTCGCGAGACGAGCAGCAACAGCAGGATCGCTCCGCGGCGACCGTGCGCGCCTTGCTGCAGGTCGGCGGTGCCAACGTCAGCGTCACGATACCGATCGTCAATCGCTTCGCCGACCCAATCAAGGGCGATCAACAAGTACCGATTGCCGCCGTTCCGGGCATCACCATTGGACTCGAGAACGTCTTCGAGTACATGCGTGCGGGCGTGCCGGTCGAGCGCGACTTACGCGTAGCGGTGCGTTCTGCGTACGAAAGCGTGGCTCACGTCGTCGTGAAGCTGGACCTCCCAAAAGGCTTGGTGGCCGACTCTGCCGAACGCGTGCGTGATCTCGCGGCGGGTGGCAGTGCGACGGTCGTGTTCCGATTACACGGCGTTGTGCAGCCGGGAAAGCTCGAGCTGTTGGCGACGGCAACCCATGACGGTGTTACGTCGAGCACTGGGTATTACACGGTCGCCTACGATCATATCAACGCGCAGCGACTGTACGGCACGTCGGGGATGTATCTGTCGGCGGTAAGCGTGAAGTTGCCGCCGCGTGCACGGGTAGGCTACATCGTTGGTGCGGCTGACCGCGGGATCGACGCACTGCAACAGCTCGATGTCAGCGTCGAGAAGCTCGAACCGTCGGCGATCAGCGCAACGGATCTCTCGCGCTTTACGGCGATTGTCGTTGGTCCGCGGGCGTACGAGTCGAGTGATGTGCTCGTCAAGCAAAACCCGCGACTCCTCGACTACGCAAACAAGGGCGGTACGCTCGTGGTGCAGTACGGCGCGCAAGATATGAGTCGTTTCCCGGTAACGCCCTATCCGATGACGTGGACGCGCCCAGCGGCACGCGTCACGATCGAACAGGCGCCCGTGCGCGTACTACAGCCGAATGCGCCGTTGCTCTCGATGCCGAACAAACTTGGCGACGACGATTGGAAGAACTGGGTGCAGGAGCGCGCGACGTACATGCCCAGCACGTTCGACAAGCGTTACACCCCGATGCTCGGCATGCACGATCCTGGCGAGCCGGAGAATCAGGGCGGATTGCTCGAGGCCAAGGTCGGTAAGGGGCGCTATGTGTATGTCACGCTGGCGTTGTTCCGTCAGCTGCCGAACGGGGTGCCTGGTGCCGCGCGGATTCTGCTCAACCTGATCAACGCGACGCCGACGGTGGTGCAGCCGAAGATGTGAGGTGATGATTCAAGCGGATGACGGGGGCCGTTTACGCGCGTGTCGTGACCGGTCCCGATGAACCGAGACTGAGCAGCGATCCCACCGCCAGCACCGTCACCGCCCCAATCACGTTGTGCCACAGGAACGACACACTCGGCGCACCGAACGAGACTGCCGCGACCGCGCTCATCCCCGCGAGTAGTCCGACAAACGCGCCGCGAGCCTTCGTTCGCGGAATCATCGCCAAAAGAAACACACCGAGTATCGAGCCGTAAAAGAATGACCCAAAGCGATTGACGACTTCGATGAGTGAGCCGAGTGTCGCCGCATATGATGCGACGATACAGGCGAAGATGCCCCAGCCAGCCGTCGCCACGCGCGACACGTTGAGAAAATGTTCGTCGCTCGCTTCCGGCCGGTACCAACGTCGATAGAAATCGATTACCGTGGCCGTCGACAGTGAACTGAGTTCGGCCGAGATCGCCGACATCGCAGCGCCGAGTACCGCCGCGATGAACAGGCCCGCCAGACCGAGTGGCAGGTAGCCGATGACAAAACGCGGAATGATGTAGTTCACATCACGTGACGGTTGGCCTGTAACGCGCGTGACAGCACCAAGCGCATCGTCGCGAACCGCACTGACGGCTTTATCCGTGACACGAAACTGTTCGAGCGAGGCGCGCGCGACATCGGCGTTGCCCGTGCGTCGCGCGTCGGAGGCCGCACGCGCTGCCGCAGTGCGCAGGCTGATTGCGGTTGCATAGCGCGTCTCGAGCGCGGCGTAGGCGACAGGTTCCGCGCTCTGCACACGCGCCGCTTGCGACGGGTTGTAGAGCATCGGCGCCGGCTCGAACAGAAAGAACAGAAAAACGAGCACGCCCACCAGCAGCACCATCGCCTGCAGCGGAATTTTCCAGTACGCGCTCATCAGCAATGAACTGCGCGCTTCGTCCACCGACTTGGCCGACAGATAGCGTTGTACTTGGCTTTGGTCGGTGCCGAAGTACGACAGCATCAGGAACGTGCCGCCGATGATGCCTGACCAAAACGTGTAGGTCTTGGTCACGTCAAACGAAAAATCGAAAACCTGCAGCCGACCGACTGCGCCTGCGATGCGCAACGCGTCGTCGAGCGGGATCGGCATGCGCGTGATCAGCACGACCACGATGGATCCGAGCGCCGCGACCACGATCACCATCTGTTTCACATCGGCCCAGGCGACGGCGCGCACACCGCCAAACACCGTATACGTGATCGTGGGGATTCCAATGAGCGCCACGCACCAGCCGAGGTTCCACCCGAAGATGGCGGAGAAGACAACGGCTGGCGCGGCGAGAATCGTGCTGCAGGACATGCCGCGCGACAGCAGAAAGAGCAGGCTCGTCAGCGACCGTGTCTTGGCGTCGAAGCGGCGTTCGAGATACTCGTACGCGGTGTACACCTTCGCGCCATGTAAAAACGGCACGAGGGTCACGCCGAGGATCACCATCGCGATCGGCAGACCAAAGTAGAACTGGACGAACTTGAGACCGTCGGTGGCACCTTGTCCTGTTGTGCCGATCAGCGTAACCGCCGAGAGCTGCGTGGCCATAACCGACAGGCCAACGGCCCACCACGGCAGGCTGCGCCCGGCCAGAAAATATCCTTCGAGATTTGAGGTGCCGCGCGAGCGTCGGAGCCCGTCGATGACCAGATACGCGAGGTAGATCGCGACCACGGCCCAATTGATCCAATGCATCCGGTCAGCTCGCGTATCGCGATTGTAGGAGCCACAGCAGCGCGAGCGCGGCGGCCTGAATCAGCAGCACGCGCCACAGCGTCGTGCGAAAAGGAGTAGGCATCCGTCGAAAATATCTCTTCGCGCGGACGCGCGCAGTCGTGGCGGTCGCGCGACTGACGCGACTCCGCCGCGGTCAATAGACTTCGCCGCCATGAGCCACGTGCCGACGCATTCCGAGAGTCCCGGCCCACCAACCGTCAGCGGCTTTGACGCCGACGTATTGCAGCAACTGTTGCGACTTACGCCGGCGTCCGTGCGTGTGACCAATCTGGCCGGCCAATTCGAACAGGTGAGCGAGTCGGCGCTCGCGGCATATGCGGAACCGCGCCCGATGACACTCCGCGCCCTGTGGGAACGTGACCAGCCGCGCGATGTCCTCCGAGCCAGCGCCGTACCGTACGTCGATTGCCCGGGCCTGCGCGCCCTCTCGGGCGAAACGATTCGTCGGCATCTGCTCGAATTGCGTCGCGGTGACGGCAGTGTCCGCGTTATCGAAGCGTACGCGACGCCACTCCGCGATGCGAGTGGTCGCGTCACGGGCGCACTGCTGCTCGACGTTGACGTGACGGAGCGGGTGCGAATTGAGCACGCCCTGCAGGCACAACGCGATCAGGCCTTGTTGCTCCAGGATGTGGTCGAGCGCGAAGCGAATCTGCTCGACGATCTGGTGGAGGATCGAGCACGTGAGCGACTGGAGCTCCAGGAGGCACGGTCGCATGATCGACGCCTCTCGGCGGTCGGACAGCTCGCGGCCGGAGTCATGCACGACGTGAATAACGCGCTCAACCCGATTATGGCGGCCGCGTATCTGTTGCGACATCACGCCGAGTCGCCGACGGCGGTGCGCGACTACGCGGATCGGATTCGGCAGGCGGCGGAGACGGCGGCAGCCACGGCGTCGCGCGTCGGCCGATTCATCCGACAGGAACCGCTACACGCGGGCGGCGACGAATCCATCGATTTAAGCGAACTCGGGAATGAAGTGCTGGATCTGACGGAGCCGACTCGGGCACGCCGCGTGAGTGCCACGGCCGGCATTCAGACCACGCGCGAGATGGCGCAGCCGGTGCGCACCCGCGGGCTGCCTGGCGAGATTCGCGAGGCTCTCTTGAGTCTGGTCCAGAATGCTGTCGACGCAATGCCATCCGGCGGGACGCTCTCGGTTCGCACGTACGACGAGGGCGACGACGCGTGCATCGCCGTGAGCGACAATGGGCTCGGAATGAGCGAAGCCGTGCGAGAACGTGCCTTCGAACCGTTCTTTACGACGAAAGGGGCGGGCGGCACCGGGCTCGGCCTGTCAGAAGTGTACGGCATCGTCCGTCGGCATCGCGGAACCGCCACCATCGACTCGGCAGAAGGGCGTGGGACAACCGTGACGCTCCGCCTGCCACGGGCTCCGCACGCGCCGCCAACCCTATCCTCGACGCTGGCCGCAGTGGACCAGCTCGAAGTTCGTTATCATATACTCGTTGTCGAGGATCATGATGACGGGCGCGACTTCCTGCGACGCATGCTCGAGTCCAACGGGCATTCCGTGGATGCCGTAGGAAATTGTGCCGAAGCGCGACGAGCGCTCGCAATAACGGGCGCACGGCACTACGATCTGTTATTAACCGATGTTGGATTGCCGGACGGAAGCGGCTGGGAGCTCGTTTCGTACGCCAGAGCCCACGTGCCAAACATCCGAGTCGGTGTGCTTACAGGCTGGGAGCCAATGGTGAGCGCTGACGACGCCGTCAGTGTCGAATTTGTGCTTCGCAAGCCGATACGTGCTGCAGAATTGTTGGCCCACATTTCGGGTACGATACGTCCCGCACCATCCGAGTGAACTAATATGACGGAACTCCCGTCGATGATCCGCGTGCTGGTTGCGGAAGACAATGCGCTCGAACGCAGCACCTTGGTCGATCTCCTCGGGGTGCTTGGGCACATGGTTGTTGCCGAAGTTGATAGCGGCGCCGAGGCTATTGCGCAGGCGCAGCTGCTGACCCCCGATGCCGTGTTGCTGGACGTCCACATGCCTGGCGCCAACGGCGTGCAAGCTGCTGAAGAGATTGCACACGCGCTGCCCGGTACCGCTGTGGTGCTCATCACAGGCGATCTGAGTTTGACGCTTTCGTCTGCCGATGTGTTGCGAAGCACGGCGGTGGCGCTGCTTGCCAAGCCCACACCACCGGCAACACTCGACGCGACCTTGCGTATGGCGGTCATCCGCGCGCGCGAATTGCTCTCCGCGCGGAAGGAAGCGTCCGATGCGAAACAGCAGCTTGAAGCGCGCAAGCTCATCGAGCGCGCCAAGGGTATTCTGATGCGACGCACTGGCAGCAGCGAGCAGGAAGCGTATCGCATCATGCAGCGCAGCTCGCAGGATCGCTCCGTGCCGATGGTGGACATCGCACGCGCCGTGATCGACAGCGAGCCTGGTATGAAGAGCTGATCGTTTCGCCGGCCAACGCATTCACTCGCATAGCACACGCGGCGTCCATCTTTGGACGCCGCGTTTGTATTTCAGAGAGCTTGACGAGGGCTTACGAAATTGGCTTCGTCGGGTTTGGACCGGCGACCTGCTTCACCAGCTGATACAGGAAATCGAGTCCGTCGTAGTACGACTTGATACGCAACTTTTCATCGCGACCGTGCGCGTTCGTTTCGCCCGGTGCCGAGAAAATGCCGCTCACGCCGAACGTCGGAATGCCGTTGGAACGCAGGTAGGCGCCATCGGTCGCACCCGTGGACATCGTCGGAATGACCGGCACGTCGTTGAACATCTTCTTCGTCAACTGTGTGGTGGCCGCGAGCAGCGTCGGATCGATGGCGATGGTCTTCTTGCCGAAGCGATCACCGCGTACTTGGCGCATGGCGACTTTCACGCCGGTGTCGGAAACCACACGCTGCAGCGTGGCGAGTACGTCTTCTGCACTCGACGTTGGAACGATGCGGCAATTGACCGTCGCGACCGCAGTCTGCGGCAGCGCGTTGTCGGCGTGGCCGCCAGCAAGACGCGTCGCGACGCAGCTCGTGCGCAGCATCGACGCGTAGCGCGGATCGCTGGAGATGATGCGCGCTGCGACGGTGTCTTTCGGATCGGCGACGATCGCGCGCATGGCAGCGGCGATCGACGGAATTTCTACTTTGGCCGTCTGCGCGAAGAACGGACGCGAGACGTCATTCAGGTCTACCGGAAACGTGTACCGCTCGAGGCGCGCGAGTGCATTGGCCAACTGATAGATCGCGTTGTCCTTGCGCGGCACGCTGGAATGTCCGCCGGTGTTGAGCGCCGTCAGCGTGAAATTGACGGGCACTTTTTCCGCGGCCTGCACCGAGTGAAAGAGCGGCTTATCATCCTTCAGCGTTCCGCCGCCACCTTCGTTGATCGCATATTCCGCATCGATCAAGTCCTTGTGCGTATTCACCAGCCACGATGCGCCGTTGGACGCGCCACCTTCTTCGTCTGCCGTGAGCGCAAGGATGAGATCACGCTGCGGCACGAACCCTTCGGCTTTGTAGCGCAGCATGTTGGCGACGAACATCGACGCCATCGATTTATCGTCGGACGTACCGCGACCGAGGAAGAAGCCATTCTCCTCGACCATTTTGAACGGGTCGCGCGGCCAGTCGCTGCGCAGCGCCGCGACGACGTCCAAATGCGCGAGCAGCAGGATGGGTTTGCCCTGTCCCTTGCCGTGATAGCGTACGACGAGGTTGCCCTTGGTCGGACGATCAGGCGGGATCAATACCTGCACGTCGGCCGCGGGGAAGCCCGCGTCCAGAAAGCGTTTCTCCATCGCACGTACGGCCGTCGTCACATTGCCCACGGAGTCAACAGTGTTGATCTCGACCAGCTCCTTATACACGTCCCTCGCGGCGGCCTGCTGCGGCGTCAGCGTGGTGGGAGCGCCGGGGGCTTTCATCCCCGGGAGCTGGGCGTGCAGGGTCGTGCCGAGACCAAGTGCGGCAACCGCGGTAACGAAGGGCGCGTAGCGTCGAGCGGACATGGCAAATGGGGTAAGGGGTTCGAGGCGAAGGTATCAGGTATCGGCCGAGTGGGGGAGAGTGCCGTTTCGATGAATCGACCCGATGTCAGGGGAAATCCTGCTGCGGCCCCGTTGTTGCAACTCAATGTTGCATGACGCAGCACGACTGACGCGCCGGCTCTTCGGTCGCGCTCGGTCGGGTCTGCACCTATCCGGAGCGCGACATGGGCGAACGATTCCGTCAATCAATGACCGACCACAGCGGCCAGTACAACGCGCACTTCCAGGCTGCCGCGCAGTATCAGGCGGCCGCGCATCATCACCTGCAGGCGGCACACCACTACGAACACGGCCAGCACGAAGCGGCCATGAAGCACGCCGAGTTTGCACGATCGCATGGGGACATGGGGCACGCCGCGTCGGTGGAGGCGTCGAAAGCGGAAGGGACGGCCGCGACGGCGGCGCACACCGTGTCGAACGCCGCCGACGGCTCGGAGTAGGCGGAAGAGGCGGTCGCTCGTAGGCCCGCTGGGCACTAGCGCTGCTATTCGCTCGACGTTCCGCTCAGCTGCCTGCTGGCACGACGCCGGTCGAATCAATCACGACGGTCCCCGCAGTTCCCTGGACCGGATACGATTGGGCGATGGCCCCGTCAAACCAGACGCGGACCCATTGCCCAAGCGCGAGCGATCGCTGGTCACCAACGACTCTCCCGGGCAGGAGCACCAGCGTCTGTCCATCAACCTGTGCGACGGCCTTGAGCCCCAACGTCGTACTGTTTGGGTTGGCCTCGACGCGGACGCTGGCTGACGAGCCGGCGCGCACGATCGCGGTGACGCGCCCAGCCAGGTAGGGCGCCACGTCGGGCTCGGTGGGCGATGCAGCGGGGCTCGACGAGCAGGCGACGACGGTGCTTAAACACGTCGCAGTGATCACCCGACGGAGCCGTGCGCGCCAGGTCATCTCACGCACCCGCACCCGCACTGAGATCCGCGGCGGCCAACTGGCGGCGCGTGTCACGTGTTCCGAACGAGCATTGGGGATCGACATGATCGAGGAGACGAGGTCAAGGACGTCCGGCGCGCGTTGCCCGCCAAGCGCGGACCGTCAGGCATAAATCGTGTGGCTCGGACCGCAGCACGAGACAGGCCGAAGACGTAACATACGCGTGATGTTGCATCCATCGATGTTGTCGCCACGCGATCCGCTCGCCATGCGAGCCAGTCGCCACACGATGCCCCCGGATGGATGCCCGTAAATCCCTCGTGACGCCCCCATGACACGCTCCCGCCGCGATTTCCTCAAGGCCAGTGCGGCCGTGGCCGCCGGTACGCTGGCTGCCCAATCGACACTGTCCGCCTCGACGTTGCATGCCCCCGGCTTGATCACGCGCGTGGTGCCGCGTGGTGTACTCGATGCCTCGACCCCCTTCGACGATCCCGCCGTCAAGGCGCTGATGCAAGTCGCGATCGACACGGCAAAAAGCGGCGGCGCTTCGTATGCCGATGTGCGCGTCGCAGCACGCCGCCAACAGAACGTCAACACGCGTGATCGCATCGTGCAGGGCGTGAGCGATACCGACACCTTCGGACTCGGCGTGCGCACGCTCGTCGACGGTGCATGGGGCTTCGCCGCAACCAGCATCCTCAGCACCGACAGCGTCGCCGACATTACGCGCAAAGCCCTCGCGCAAGCCAAGGCCAATCGCGCTAGTCAACTTCGGCCAGTGCAGCTCGCACCGACGCCCGGCAATCAGGTGGGTACTTGGTCGAGCCCGATCAAGACCGATCCGTTCACCGTCGCGATCCCCGACAAGGTCGCGTTGCTGCTCGCCGCCAACGAGGCGGCGCTCAAGGTGAAGGGTATTCGTACGGTCAATTCGTCGATGTTCTTCCTGCGCGAAGAGAAGTCGCTGATGACAAGCGACGGCTCGTACATCATTCAAACGATTTATCGCACATCGCCGAGTATGTCCGTGACCGCGGTCTCGCCGGATGCATCGGACTTTCAGTCGGTCGACAGCAACGACATTCCGCCGATGGGACTTGGCTACGAACACGTCATCAATGCGAAGCTCGCGGAGATGGCGCCTAAGTATGCCGAACAGGCCGTGCAGAAGTTGACCGCAAAGCCGGTGGAACCGGGTCGCTACGATCTGCTACTGCATCCGTCGAATTTGTGGCTTACGGTGCACGAGACGATCGCACATCCGACCGAGCTCGATCGGGCATTAGGCTTCGAAGCCAACTACGCGGGCACCAGCTTCGTCGCGCCGCCGGATGCGGTGCTCGGCAAATTGAAGTTCGGCAGCGACATCATGAACGTCGTTGGCGATCGTGATCAGGCCGGCTCGTTGGGCGCCATCGGGTGGGATGATGAAGCGGTTAAGCCGACCAAGTTCGACATCATCAAGAACGGCCTCTTTGTCGACTACCAGACCACGCGTGAGCAAGCGACGATGCTTACCGACTACTACAAGAAGTCGGGCAAGCCGGTGAAGAGTTACGGCTGTTCGTACGCGCAGAGCTGGGCCGATGTGCAGTTCCAGCGTATGCCCAACGTATCGATCCAACCCGGTAAGAACGATTACGTGTGGGAAGACATGATCGGTCAGATGGATAAAGGTATCGCGATCGTCGGTGATGGTTCGTTCTCCATCGACCAGCAGCGATACAACGGACAGTTCGCCGGTCAGGTATTCTACGAAGTGAAGGGCGGCAAGATTGTCGGCATGCTCAAGGACGTCGCGTACCAATTCCGCACGCCGCAGTTCTGGGGATCGATGAAAGTCATTGGTGGACCACGCAGCTATAAACTCGGCGGCGCATTTGGTGATGCGAAGGGACAGCCGGGCCAATCCAATTCAGTGAGCCACGGTTGCCCGCCCGCGCTCTTCACGCAGACCAACATCATCAACACCGGGAGAAAGGCGTGAGCAAGCACATCGCCCCCCGTTCGCTGTTCGCGCCCATCGGTGTGCTGACGCGGACCGAAGCGCAGGAAATCGCGGCCCGCGCGCTCAAAAATTCGCCGGCCGAAGAGACGCGCGTCTCGATCAACAGCGCGGCACGCGCCGACACGCGGTTTGCGTTGAATCAGGTGACGACCTCGGGCGAGAACCAGGACACATCGGTCACGATCACGGCCTTCGTCGGCAATCGCTCGGCGAGTGTGAATACCAACCGACTCGATGAAGCGTCGCTTGCGGCAGCGGCAAAGCAGGCGCACGAAATCGCGAAGCTCGTGCCGCCCAATCCGGAGCGCATGCCGGAACTTGGCGCGCAGCAATATCCGTCGCCTAAAGAACGATCGTTCTCGATGCCGACGCCGGCCGAGCGCGCTTTGGCCGCGAAGCAAGTCACGGAGCTTGCGCGCGCGAGTGATTTGATTGCCACCGGCTTCATCGAGTGTCGTGCGGGCGCGACCGCGCTTGCCAACTCGAAGGGGTTGTTTGCGTACGATTCGAGTGCGGTGATGACGATGACGGCGACTGTCCGTTCACCGGATGGCACCGGATCCGGTTGGGCGTGCAGCGACGGTACGAGCTTCAGCGATCTTGATCCCGCTCAGGTTGCGGCAACGGCGGTCCAGAAAGCGAAAGACTCGCGTAATCCGGTAGCCATCGAGCCGGGTCGCTACACCACGATTCTCGAGCCCACCGCCGTCGGCAACATGGTGCAGTGGATCGCCGGCGCGATGCAGGCACGGTCTGCTGATGAAGGCCGCTCGTTTTTCTCGAAGCAGGGCGGCGGGAACAAGCTCGGTCTCAAGGTGGTCGATGAGCGCGTGACGTTGCTGACGGATCCGGAAGACTCACCGAGCACGAATGGTGGTTTTGATGGTGACGGCTTGCCGCTCGAGAAGGTGGTGTGGATCGAGAACGGCGTTGTGAAGAACCTGAACTACGATCGCTACTGGGCAGACAAGCAGGGCAAGCCCGTCACGCGAGCGGGCGGTGGTGCGGGACGCGGCGGTGGTGGCGGAGCGCGCGCGCTGCGCATGTTGGGCGGCACGACCACCATCCCGGACATGATCAAGAGCACTGAGCGCGGCGTACTCGTCACGCGCTTCTGGTACATGCGTCCGGTCGACCCACGCACGATTCTCTATACCGGCCTCACTCGCGACGGCACATTCCTGATCGAGAACGGCAAAGTCACGCGTCCGATCAAGAACTTCCGCTTCAACGAATCGCCGATCTTTTTCCTGAATAATTTACAGGCGATGGGTCCGGTGATTCGCATCAACGCGTCGGAGAATCTTGGTGCCGGCGGTGCGATTTATATGCCGGCGATCAAGGTGCGTGACTTCACCTTCAGTTCGCTGTCGGACGCGGTGT
>JBBQDB010000006.1:0-55814 GCA_038319245.1 Gemmatimonadales bacterium | reverse complement strand
CGACGATGGCCCGGACGGCGGTCGCGGTGCGCGATTGGCGGCGATGCTGCCTGACACGGCCAAGACGATCGTGGCCCGCCTCACCGACATTCAGGATGCCTATCGGGATCGGGCGCGTGGTCAGCTCAGCGACGGGCAGCGCCACATCGCCGATTCACTGATGACGGCAATTTTGGACGAGCAGCGGAAGAAGGACGAAGCCGAACGGGCCAAGCGGCAGAATCGGGGTTAGCGCCTCGCGCGGCGCTCTGGCTACGTAGCCCAACGACGGCGACGCAAACGCACTACGAGCCGCGCACCGCTACCAGGCGCGCTCGCTCCCGGTCCAATCAAAAAATCCGCCGCTCTGCTCTTTCTTCAGGCGGTCGGTCACGCTCAGCAACCCGGTCGCCGCATCGGCAATCGGTACGAGGAACGCCGGTCCATCTGGCGTGGTGACGTAGTTGCCCGGGTTGCCGATGCACACCGTGATGCCGTCGTCGGCGAGGTCGTGCGCCAGCGCACGCGTCATCATGTGCAGCGCCACGGCGCTGCCGCATCGCGCATAGTCCCCGCCCTGCGACTTGCCCGCGAGCGACCCGAGCCAGCTGCTGACCATCAGGATGCGCGCCTTGTCGCCGCGCACGAGCAATGGCAAGAGCGTGCGCACCAGCAGCACCGGCGCGACGGCATGCCGGCGGAAGTGTTCGACCAGGCCGGTGCCCGACATCGAATGCAGCGCTTCGTCGCGGGTCGCATCCACCAAGCGATCGTTCACGCCAGGCTCCGCCGGCGCGACGACGAGTAAATCGAGCGACGGCGTCAGGCCTTCAAGCACCGGCATGACTTCGGCCATCGAGGCTGCGTCCGCCGGATCAAGCGCCAGCAGCTCGAGCCCCGGAAACTCTGCGCGCAAATCGGCCAACACTGGCACGCGCGCCGGATTGCGCGCCGCGGCATAGACCTTATCGCCGCGCATCAGCGCTTGCCGTACCAACTCGACGCCGAATGGCCGCGCCGCACCGGTGATCAGTGTGCGACGTGCAGAACCGTGCATGGCACCCATCGGGTTGGTCATGAGAACGACGTTCGAAAGATCATCAGGACCGACCGGCGATCCGCTGTATCGGACAGACGCGCGTCATCATGCATGAGGCGAAGCCCTCTGCTGTAACACGCGCGCCACCGACGCGATGTCGGCATCGATCTCGATGGGGCGATTGGCCCTGGCGAAATCCGGTCGCTCCTGATGCAACTCGATGAGCATCCCGGCGTCCTTGAGCACGTGCCCTGTCAGCACGGCCACTACGCGATCAGTGGCCTTGATCAGGCCCTCGGCGACCAGCTTTCGCACGCCAGCGACGCTGGCCGCGCTCGCTGGTTCGCAGCCGACGCCGGCCGCATCGATCGTCACTTTCGCATCGATGATTTCGTCGTCGGTGCACGAGAGCACGATGCCGTTCGTTTCGCGAATCGCACGCACCCCGCGATCCCACGACGCCGGGTCGCCGATGCGAATGGCCGTCGCAATCGTCTCCGCCGCCACCGTATAGCGCGTGGCAAACTGTTCACGAAAGCTGCGCGCAAACGGCGCGGCCCCTGCGGCCTGCACCGAGACAAGACGCGGCATCGTATCGATGAGACCTAACGCGAACGCTTCACGCAGCGCCTTCCCGAATGCCGCCGTGTTCCCGAGGTTTCCCGCAGGGAGCACGATGAAGTCCGGGGCGACCCAACCGAGCTGCTGCAACAGTTCGAGAACGATCGTTTTCTGTCCTTCGACCCGCCACGGATTGATGCTGTTGAGCAAATAGATGCCCAATTCGCGCGATGATTCCTGCACGAGCCGAAGGCACGCGTCGAAATCACCACGCACGAGTAACGTGCGCGCGCCGTAGCTCAGAGTCTGTGCGAGCTTGCCCATCGCGATCTTACCCGCCGGCACAAACACCAACCCCGGAATGCCCGCTTGCGCGGCATACGACGCCAACGCCGCCGAGGTATTCCCGGTGCTCGCACACGCCACCGCGCTCGCACCGATGCGTACCGCCTGCGTCACACCGACCGTCATCCCGCGATCCTTGAACGAACCCGTTGGGTTATGCCCTTCGTGCTTGATGAGCAGTCCGTCCACACCGGCATAGGCGGATAGCGCCTTGCGCGAGAGCAGCGGCGTGTTTCCCTCGGGGTGACTGGTGATCGCCTCCCCGGCGCTCGGCATCACGATCTGCCCGAAACGCCACACCCCAGACGGATGCCCGACCGGACGCGCGCAACAGTTGTTCGCAAAGCTCGCACGCAACGCCTCACCGCTCATCACCGCGCCGGACGCGTCGGTCGGAATCGCATGCAGTACTTCGAGCAAGCTGCCGCACGACGGACAGGACGGCGCCGCGTCGGTTTCGGCTAACTCCACGTTGCAGCTCGCACACCGCTGCACGCTGGCACAGCCTGGCGCGAGGAACAGTTCACTGGCCGTGGCGCGTTCCGCACCGGAACCGTTCGTTGTCATGTTCATGCTACACAGAGTGATGCGGCGTAATTCACTTAGGCGCCAACTGCAAAATATCGTTCAGCACACCCGCCGCCGTCACGGCCGGACCAGCGCCCGGACCGGTGATGACCAGCGGATGCTCGCGATAGCGCATGGTCGTGAAGACAATCTGATTATCCGTTCCCCGTAGCCCAGCCAGCGGATGCGATGTCGGCACGGCGCGAAGTCCCACCGCCACCTTTCGTGGCGTCGCCAACAGCACGTAGCGCAAGACACGATCCTGCTTCTGCGCGGCCGCTTGTCGTTCCGCCCACGCGGCGTCCTGCTGTTCCAGCTTCGCGAGAAACGACCCTAACGGCAGCTTGCGGTACGCTACTGGAACCAACGACTCGACGGTCACGTCGGCGAGTTCGCCCTTGAAGCCAAGCAGGCGCGCGAGAATAAGCGCCTTGCGGGCGACGTCCATGCCCGACAGGTCGTCGCGTGGATCGGGTTCGGTGAAGCCCAGACTCATCGCCTTGCGCAAGGTCTCGCTGAATGCGTCGCCGCGTCCGATCCCTGAGAGCAAGAAGCCAAGTGTGCCTGACGTACACCCTTCGATGCGCAACACCTTGTCGCCAGTTTCGACGAGCTTGGCGTACGAATCCATAACCGGCAAGCCGGCGCCGACCGTCGTCTCATGCAGAATGCGTCGCCCATGCTGGCGCGCCAACGCCTGCAGCGCTTCGACGTCGACCAGCGGTGCCGAGAGCGGTCGCTTGTTCGCGAGCACGATATCCATGCCCGCCGTCAACGCCGTACGCAACGCGGGCAGCGTCTCGTTCGCCGTCAGATCCGCCACGACGGGCTGCACGAGCGCGTGACTGGCGATGTACGCGATGGCGTCCGCCGCACTCGCAGCACGGCCGCCGTCGAACTCGGCGAGCGGCGTCCCTTCGGCCTTGCGATTCGCCAACGCCGCGAGCTTGCGCGGTGGAATGCCATCGGGCACGAAGAGGAATCCGCTGCGATCGATCAGCGCGACGATGTTTGGACGCACTTTGGTCTTTACCCGCGGCAGCATCCGAACGAGTTCGCGTCCAATAAGACCGAAGCCCAGCACGACGACGTCCAGACGATCGGTATGGCGAATGCCACCGCCGCCGATTTTATCCATCTGGAATTCTTCGTGCACCGCCTGTGCGGCTTTCTCCGAATCTTTCGCGGAGATGACCACCGAGATGTTGAGCTCCGACGACCCCTGTGCGATGGCGACAATATTCACGCCCGCATCGGAGAGCGAGCGAAACATGCGCGCCGCGATGCCGGGACTGCCAGCCATACCAAGGCCGACGACCGCAAGCATCGCCATGCCGTGTTGCACGTCCACGCCTTCGAGTTCGCGGCGCGATAACTCGATCGCAAACGTTTGCTCGAGCGCCGCGCGCGCATCGGTTGCGCGTTCTGCGGGCACGCACAAACAGATCGAATGCTCCGACGATGCCTGTGAAATCATCGCCACGTTGATCTGCGCCGTTTGCAACGCCGAGAAGGTGCGTGCCGAAATACCCGGCACGCCCAGCATCCCGTTGCCTGTCACCGTAACGAGCGCCTGTCCCCGAATCACCGAGAGCGCCTTCACCGGATATTTGGCCAACGTACGCCGCAGCGAGATTTCAGTCCCTGCCGATTCGGGATCGGCGAACGGGCGCACGAACACGGGAATGTTGAGACGCGCAAGCGGAATGAGGGCGCGCGGCTGCAGCACTTTCGCCCCGTAGTACGCGAGCTCGGCAGCTTCGCGGACGTTGAGCTGCGGAATGATGCGGGCCGTCGGCACGAGCCGTGGGTCGGTTGTCATCAGCCCCGGCACATCCTTCCACAGCGTGATGCGCTCGGCTTTGAGCGAACGACCCAGCACCGTCGCCGTCAGGTCACTCCCGCCGCGACCAAGCGTGACCACCGCGCCGTCTGGTGCGGCACCCACGAATCCTGGTACCACCGGCACAACGCGCCGGCGCAGCATCGGCAGCAACCGCGCACGTACCGCACGATCGGTCGCAGCTAAATCGGGGAACGCCGCACCGAACGCACCATCGGTCAGGATCAGCTCCGGCGCATCCACGAATTCCGCCTTGATACCCCTCGCTACCAGTCCGGCGACAACTAGGCGGGCCGACAATTGCTCGCCACGCGCCACGATAAAGTCGCGCGTGCGCGGTGTCAGCTCTCGCAGGCTCGAGACGCCGTGCAGGAGGGTACGTAGGTCGTCAAACGCCGCGGCGATTTCCGCGAGCAACGCTTTTTGCGCGCGAACGCCCGAGACCGTTCCCGCCGCCACGTCACGATGCAATCGCTGCACAACGGCCAATTGCACGTCAACGGCCGCTTGGTCGCCCACAAGCGCGCTCTGGGCGACGGCGAGCAAACGATCGGTGACGCCCGCAAGTGCCGAGACCACCGTGACCAAGCGTGTGCGACGCGGACTGGCAATGATCTCGATCGCCCGTGAGACCGCGGCGGCGTCGGCGAGAGACGCGCCACCGAACTTGAAGAGTTCGACGGAGTGCTGGCGAGGCGGCATCTATGACGTTTATGGTGACGCGACCGTCCTACTGCCAAGGGTCGCCTTCCGCAGGTTAGTCCCCGAGCCTCGGCCTGTCCACACCTGCGCACTCATGCGTACCTTATCGGTGTGAAAAAGTTGGCAGTGTGCCATACCGGCGCGCTGCATTCCCAGTCGTCCATCTGATATGACCGCACCAGCAGCCGCTACGCGAGATACGCAAATGTTCCACGCGACGCCCGTCCTCCCGCCGCGTCTCGAAGGACTGTCGCAGCTTGCGCAAAACTTGGCGTGGAGCTGGAATCGCGACGCTCGCGCCCTGTTTCGCGAAATCGACGACGTCCTCTGGAATCGGCTGCGCCACAATCCGGTCGTGCTGCTGCAGGAAGTCGAACAGGCGCGCCTCATGCACCTCGCGACCGATACGGCGTTCTGCGCCCGCTACGATCGTGCGATGCAGTGGCTGGCCACCGAGAAGTCCGACGAGCATACGTGGTACTCGCGCACCTTCCCGGAGTTGCGCGGGAAGCCGGTCGCCTACTTCTGCGCGGAATTCGGCATCCACAATTCGGTGCCGATTTATTCCGGTGGTTTGGGTGTCCTCGCCGGTGACCACCTCAAGACGGCCTCCGACCTGGGCGTCCCGCTCGTCGCGGTCGGCATTCTCTATCGCAACGGGTACTTCGATCAGCGCGTGCGGCCGGACGGTTGGCAAGAAGACTCCGACGATAAGTATTCGCTCAGCTCCGTCCCGATCTCGCCGGTGCCAGGCCCTGACGGCCAGAAGCATCTGGTGACGGTAAATACCTTCGGTCGCGATGTGCACATTCGCGTCTGGAAGCTCGAAGTCGGACGCGTGCCGGTATACCTGCTCGATTCGGATCTCGAGGAGAATCATCCGGACGACCGTCCGCTGTTGTCGAAGCTGTACTCGGGCGGACCGGCGCTGCGTCTGCGTCAGGAGTGGTTGCTTGGCGTCGGCGGCGTCCGTGCATTGCGCGCGATGGGCATCGAACCGGCCGCATGGCACGCCAACGAAGGACACGCGGCGTTCATGATGATCGAACGCGTCCGCGAGTTGACCGTGTCGGGTGTTTCGTTTGCCGACGCGATCAAGCAAGTGCGCAATCGCAGCGTCTTTACAACGCACACACCGGTGCCTGCCGGACACGATCAGTTCGCCATTAACGACGTGGCGCAGTGCGCGAGTGGCATGTGGACCGACATGGGGATTGACGCGAAACAGTTCGTGCGCCTTGGCTATCACCCCGAGGCCGGCACCGGCACGTTCCACATGACCGCTGCCTCCATTCGCATGTCGCGTCGGGTGAACGCCGTGTCTCGTCGCCACGGTATCGTCACGCGGGAATTGTGCAAACCGCTCTGGCCCGGTCGCCCCGCGGATGAAGTGCCCGTCGGCTACATCACGAACGGCGTGCACCTCGCGACGTGGATGGCCAGTCCGATGATGCGTCTGCTCGACACGCACCTCGGGCCGTGGTGGGGACACAGCAACGATCCCTCGGTGTGGGAACAAGTTCTGTCGATGGACGACGAGACGCTGTGGTTCACACACCAGCGCCTCAAGCACACCCTGATGCGTCGTGTTCGCGAAGAAGCGCGTCGCGCGTTCGCCGAACGCACGCTGGAAACCGCGCAGCTCGTCGGCGCCGGTCCGCTGCTCGATCCGCATGCGTTAACCATCGGTTTCGCTCGTCGCTTCGCGACGTACAAGCGCGCCGACTTGATCTTCAACGACGTCGAGCGGTTGCGAGCGCTCGTGACGAACAGTTCGCGTCCAGTCCAGATCGTGTTCGCGGGTAAAGCACACCCGGCCGACAACCCTGGCAAACAAGTCCTCCAGAACGTCTATCAATTCACGCGCGACCCGCGCTTCGAAGGACGTATTGCGTTCGTCGAAGACTATGGCATGCATCTCGCGCACCTGCTCGTGCAAGGCGTGGACGTGTGGATGAATATGCCACGGGTGCCGATGGAAGCGTCGGGTACGAGCGGCATGAAAGCGGCGCTCAACGGTGTGCCACAGTTCTCCACCATCGACGGGTGGTGGGAAGAAGGCTACGAGGGCAACAACGGATGGGCGATTCAGCCAGCCGAAGACAGTGACGACCGCAGCATTCCTGCGGCGCGCCTGTACGACTTGCTCGAGCAGGACGTGGTGCCCAAGTACTACGAGCGTGATGCCATGGGGTTGCCGCGTGCATGGCTCATCATGATGAAGAATGCCATTCGCGTGGCGGGGCAACACTTCACCGCTCGTCGCATGGTCGAGCAGTACGCGCGGGCATACTACGCGCCGTCGATTCTCGGCGACGTACTCCCCGACGATCCACCAATCGGTTGAGGTTCGGCGTGCGACGGAATCAGTTGCTCAACACGGATTCGCTATGACGTCCGTCGCACGACCTACACCCAACTTGGGTGCGCAAGTCGTTGGTCCGTTTAATCGCGACACGCCAACGATCGTGCATCTGTCGGCCGAGTACAGTCCGTTCGCACGGACCGGCGGCTTGGCGGAAGCCGTGATGGGGTTGGCGAATTATCAGGTGAAGGCCGGCGCGACCGTCGTCGTGTTCGTGCCGTTGTATCGGTCGGTGCGCGATCATGCGCCCGACCTGGCACCGTTGGGACGCCCGATCCGCGTCGAGTTGGGCTTTCGTGGCAGCGAGGTGCGCTTCTTTCGCGAGGTGCATCCGGCGCCGGGTCCGAAAGTCGTCTTCGTGGACATTCCCGAGTACTTCAATCGCGTTGGACTCTACGGCGAAAGCGGTCGTGATTACGGCGATAACGCGCGGCGCTTTGCGATGTTCTGTCGCGCTGCGTTGGACGGCATTCCGCGGCTGATTCAAGGGCCAGTGCTGATTCACGCGCACGACTGGCATGCGTCGTTGGCGCTGATGTACATGCGAACGTATGGCGAGCTGCGTCAGCGATTCGCGAGTACGCCGACCGTGCTGTCGGTGCACAATGCGGGCTATCAGGGACACTTCGGCGCCGATCAGCTCAATGAGTGCGGTATTCCGCCCGAGGTCTACAACTTCCGCGGCCTCGAATGGTATGATCGCATCAACTTTCTCAAGGGCGGACTGACCTTCGCCGACATGGTCGTCACCGTCAGTCCGACACACGCGGTCGAATTGCGGACGGCGGGTGGCGGCTTCGGATTGCAGGAAGTGTTTCGCTGGCTTGGCGATCGGTTCACGGGTATCACCAACGGCATTGACCAGACCGTGTGGAACCCGGCCACAGACGATCAGCTCACCGCGCACTACTCGCAGCGCAATACGCTCGACAAGGCCAAGTGCAAGGCGGCGCTGCAACGGTCGTTCGGGCTTCCGCAACGTCGCCGTGTGCCGCTTTTCGGTATGACTGGGCGCATGGTCACGCAAAAAGGACTCGACCTGATTCTCAATTCGCAACTCGTGTGGAATCTCGATGCACAGTTCGTGTTTCTTGGCGCCGGCGAGAAGCGATACGAGAACGCCCTCGCACAACTCGCCGCCGTGCGACCGCGCAATGTCGGCGTGCAATTCGAGTTCACCGATAAGCTCGAACATCGCCTGATGGCAGGTGCGGACATGTTCTTGATGCCCTCGCAATACGAGCCCTGTGGACTCACGCAGATGCGTGCACAGCGATACGGCGCGCTGCCGATCGGGCGTCGCGTTGGCGGCATCGCGGATACGGTCGAAGACGACGTCACCGGTTTCTTGTTCGACGAATTCCGCGCGGGTGCGATGGATTGGGCGATGTCGCGCGCGCTGACGCGCTTCGTCGATCGCGAGGCGTGGGACGCGCGTATGTACGCGGCGATGGGCCGTGATTTTGGTTGGGAGCGATCGGCCGAGCGATACAACGACGTATACCGTCGGGCCCTGACGATCGCCCGGCAGCGCGGCTGATCCGAAACGCACGCTGCGGCGGCTCCGACGCCCAGGCAACCGGCGTGCAATGACACGCCGGTGATCATTTTCGTCCGACGACACGTTCCAGATAGTGCGTGTCCGATGACGAGTAACTATTGACGAGTATCCGATGACGTCAACCGTACCGATGCAAAGCTCCGTTAAACACTCGGCGTCGATGGGCGAGAGCATGCAGGCCGTCGTCGTGCATGCCCACTGCTATCAACCACCGCGCGAAGATCCGTGGCTTGAAGTGGTGGAAGTGGAGCCGAGCGCCTCTCCCGATCACGACTGGAATGCGCGTATTGATCGGGAGTGTTACGCGCGCCTCGGTGCCGCGCAGGCGCGCCGTCGCGATCCGCGCGTGATGCGTCGAGACGCGGACGCGCGCACGGAGCTCGCACATATCGTCAATCTGTATGCGTGGTGTTCGTTCGATGTCGGTGCAACACTCTGCGAATGGTTAGACGCCGAGTCGCCGCAGACACTCGCGGCAATGCAGGCCGGCGACGCGGCCAGCGTGCAGCGCACGGGTTACGGTAACGCGATCGCGGCGCCGTATCATCACGTGATCCTGCCGTTGGCCTCTCGGCGCGACAAGATCTCCGAAGTGCGCTGGGGGATGGCGGACTTTCGTCGGCGATTCCACCGTGAACCCGACGGGATGTGGCTTCCCGAGTGTGCCGTCGACGACGAAACACTCGAGGTGCTCGCTGCGGAAGGCATTCGCTTCACGATTCTCGCGCCGTATCAGGTGCGCGGCGCGGAGAATGCGCACGGTATGCCCGTGCGTTGGCGCAGCGAATCCGGGCGCGAACTGGCCATCCTGCCCTACGACGGCAATCTCGCGGGTGAGGTTGCGTTCGGCGGTTTGTTGCGCGACGCCGGTGCGCTATCGCAGCGACTCGCCCCTGCACGCAGTCCTGAAGATGACACGCCACGCTGCACGACCTTGGCGACCGATGGTGAGACGTTCGGGCATCATCATCGCGGGGGCGACAGCACACTCGCCGAAGCGTTGGTACGCATTGCGCAGCTGGGACATGGCAGGATCACGAATGCCGCCGCGCTGATCGCGCGACATCCGCCAACCATCGACGTGTCGATTGTGTCGCCGTCGGCCTGGAGCTGCGCACACGGCGTCGATCGGTGGCGCAGCAACTGCGGCTGTCGACTCGATGGTAGCAAACCGCCAGCCCAGGAGTGGCGTGGCCCACTGCGCATCGCGCTGTCGTCACTTGCCGATCATACGCACGACGTCTTCGACCGCGAGGGACGGACGCTCTTTCGCGACGACCCGTGGGATGTGCGCGATGCGTACGGCGCAGTGGTTGGCCAGGACGGCGACGCACTCGTGCGGTTTGTGCGAGCACAGCTCGTTCCGAATGCCACGGACGAGCAACTGGTGCACGCGCGCCGCTTGCTCGAACTCGAACGCGCCACCCTCCGTATGTTCACGTCGTGCGCATGGTTTTTCGACGAAGTCGAGCGCATCGAGACCCGACAGGTGCTGCGCTACGCTGCACGTGCACTCGAACTCTCTGGCATGGCGGCTCGGCTCGCTCCCGAATTCGTGCACTGGCTGGAAGCCGCGCACAGCAGTGTTCCGGGTAGCGGCACGGCGAGCGAACTCTTTGTGCGAGAGGCGCTTCCACACCGCGACGCAGCGTGGAGCGTCGCGGCGGCCGCGATTGCGTGCGCGTCGCAGGGCATCGTACTCGATCTCATCGCCAGCTTCGATGTTGTCGTGCGCGAGGTCGATGACCACTTCGTCGCCAATATCGCGCATCGTCGCACCGGCCGGACCGCGGAACTCGCGGGAACGGTGCTCGGTGCGGGCGCATCGATTTCGGTCAGCGTCTCGCAACGCGGTGTGGACGCTGGCGCGACGCACGTCGTACCGGTGTACGAGTTTCCTGAAGCGTTGATCGTACGACTCCTGACGCCGTTCGCCAGCGAGCGCAGCGCACTAGGGTAGCTTCGTCTCGATATGGCGCCTGCCGAACAGCAAACGACCGGCGCGCCGAAACAGCCATACGAGTAACACCGTCACGCAGACGAGTGCCGCGATCGGCGCAGCAAGTGCAAACGCCGAGAGTAACGCGGCACCAACGAGTTCAAGCAATGCCACGAACGGGTTCGCCAAGCCTCCCGTGAAGAGGCCGGACTTGAGGCGCGCGAGGACCGTCGCCCCCTGCGTTAACCCGGCAACGCCGCCGCCGCCCACCAGCACCACGGTCCACTTGAGCAACGGCGGCAAGTCCACCATGACCGACGCCGACGCAATCACGCCCGCAATCATGGCCGCCGGTGCGGCCACGACGTCGAGTGCGTGATCGAGCCACGGAATCATGTAGGCGGCAACTTCGAGCACCGTCGCCGACCCGAGCGCCAGTAGTGCGCCGCGTGATGCGAGCCATTCCCAGCCGGGCGCGAGTGGCGCGTGCCCGGTTGACGCGGCGATACTCAGCGCCAACAAGGGTACGAACACGCGCATTCCGCACGCCGCGGCCAACGCGAGAGCGAGCGCGATCGGACCAAGCAGCTGCACAGTATCAGAGATGACCGGAATCGTCCACGCGTCCGCGAAAAGTGAAAAGGCAAGCTGGCTGCCGCCGTCGTGCAGCAGCATTTCGTTGTGGGATGCTCATACGTATCGGCGAACGCAACGCTATCGCGTCCAAACCATCACGAGCCCGCACATCGGCACATCGGTAAAGTGCGCTCCGTATTGCACCGGTGCAGTGCTAATCCCCGAGAACACTTCGATGCCGTGTACCTCACTCGGTGGCGGCAGGTTGCGCACGTCAGGCTCCGATTCCGCCAGCAACGTTCCGTTTACGCCGATCCGAACCACACAGGGAATCGACATGCGCCGCGACGTACGCACCACCTTTTTATCCGCCGAGTCCACGACCATGACGGACGTGAGGCGCGTGAGCAGCTGCCACGTACTCACCGGATTGCGGGCTTCGATCTCCGCACGCGTGACTACCGCTGTCGCATCCCCGCGACGTCGCCGGTTCTCGAACTCCTCGTGTCGCGTCAACACCGTCGCATTTCCCAGCACCCGAATGGTGTCGAGCGTGGGTGGACGCACGCGATCCAAAATGATCGGCACCGTGTTGCGCCCCGGTGCAATCATGACGGTAAGCTCGCCAGCGGCGTAGCCGAGCTGTCGCGCACGCACACGAAGCGATCCGGCATCAAGGCCGGGTACGAGCACAACACCGGTCGAATCAGCGCGAATGAGCCGAGATTTCCCCTTCGCGACAAGGACATCGAGGAGCGCATCAGGAAGTGGTCGGTGGTCAGCGTCGGTGACCGTGAACTCCGCGATCGCGCTGCCACGGAGTCCGTCAGTCGCTAAGAGTGCTGCACTCAGTACCGTCGCACGAACATCGACGGTACCGAAAGGTTCGTGCGTCGCGAGACGCGTATTCCCTTCACCCCGTACGCT
Source organism: Gemmatimonadales bacterium (assembly GCA_038319245.1). GTDB lineage: Bacteria > Gemmatimonadota > Gemmatimonadetes > Gemmatimonadales > Gemmatimonadaceae > Gemmatimonas. The sequence continues at coordinate 43,410 of JBBQDB010000006.1, read as the reverse complement.
GCTGGATGCGATGCGCACCGTGATGAGCGCCTCACGCGGCGCACCACAAAGGTGCCACGCACCCGCATCGTCGGTACGTGCATTCCGCGACTGCTCCATCCACAGTAATCGACTGTCGACCAAGGATACATTCTGGATCCATGTCAACGTCAGCGGCAGTCGGGCGATTCCATTTCCTGCCGAATCGCGGACGACGCCGCGAATGTGCGCGAGTCCGCGCTTGGCAACGTCGGCGCTGCACGCAGTGCGCAGCATCTCCTCACCGGTCGGCATCTCCACCGATTCGACTCGCGTACTGTCATCGGAAATCTCGATCTCACGTTCGATCGGCTGCACGCCAAGCGAATCCATGACCGGTGTGCTCAGCGCCGCACGGTACCGACCGGCAAGGATCGGACCGATACGCACGCTGCCCAAATCATCTGCTTGACCGATGTGTTCCGTGCCCACCAGTGCGACCGTACTACCGCGAAATCGCGCACCAGTGTCGTGCGACACGAGTTGCATACGCAGTTGATTCCCCGTTACGGAGAAGAGCCCAGTATCGCCGCGTGCGACACGCGTGACCTGTGCACCGGTTACGGCGAGCCCACTGATTTCCGAGACGGCACCGGTCACCGACATTCCCATTGACGCGCGAGTGATAGAAATCGCACGCACAACCTGCGATCGTGTGCTGTACTGCGGCATGCGAATGTGCCAACGCGACACCAACCAGCTACCGGTCGGGATTCGCTGAAACTCCACGGCACCGCCGGCACCGGCCCGACTCGCCGCATCGGGAATATTCGTGTACCGATACTCCAATGTGCGCAGCTCGTTGGTCGTCTGATCGATCCAGAATGTCCCCTCGATATCAATGATCGCACCACGCGATTTTGCGGGTCGAAAGCCAACACCGATCATTCCTGCTTTCGAGCCGCTCGCTGGCTCGAGGTGAAAGCAATGGATCGCTGCAAACGATTCTGACAGCAGCACGTCGAGATCAGGCGCGCGATACGTCGTTCCATCATTCTCACGTTCCACATACCCTCGCGCAGCGAGCTGTTCCGCCGGTGCGCTGCGAAAGGCATGAAGCGTCGGCTTCTGGACCGCCTGCATACGTTGTGAGCGTACGACTCCACCCAGCGTATCCAGTTCGCGCTGATACTCCACCCACTCGGCGAGCAATGGCTCCATTTCGGCGAGCTGCGACGCCAGCATGGCCTTGCGTGCTTCTTCCCAGACGCGCGCGACCTCGCGACCATCGCTCGCATCCATCCGGCAGACATCTTCGCCACGAACGGTGACACGCGCGAGCTGCACGCGCTCAGCGCCCAGCACGATAATGAGCGGTGCCACCGCACGCTCCGCAACGCGCACGCCGTGAAGCACCGTCGGCGCGAAACCGATGCGCAACAGTCGCAGCTCAATCGGTGCGGCGGCGCTGACCGTCATGCTGAACGTCAACGCGAAGTGCCCGCGCACATCCGAGAGTGTGCGTTGGAGAATCGCTCCGCGCGCATCGCTCGCTTGCACGATCACACCGGCCGCCGCGGTGACGCTGTCGGGCAGCAGCACGGTGCCACGCAACGATTGCGCGCGCAGCGACACGGGGGCGAGCGCGATCACGAATTCGATCACGATCGCAATGAGCGCCACGCGACAACGAGACACGGTCCGGGCGAGCACCGACGAGCCTCCAGCAAAAGTGCACGGCGCGAGACCACGACGAGCCTGCACGCACATGCCATCAATCTTCACCATGCGACCCGTCCCGCAAGCATAGCGCAACCTCAGCTATTGGCTGGACGCGTCGCGCGGCGCGCTACTTCGGCACGTCATTCCATCGCAGTCGCACACCAACGAAGAACTGACGCGCAAAGGCAGGCGTCCATAAATTCGGGCGCTGATCCAGCAAGTTGTTTACGCCCGCCGAGAGCTCGGCGGCGCTCGATATCGCCACGCGCAGCTGTCCGTCAATCGCGAGAAACGCGCCCTGCTGTCCGATCACACCCGATTCGGTCGAAAACGCGCCCGTGATCGGGGCGCCGCTCGGAATTCCGACGAGCGGCGCGCTGCCGGTGTAGCGTGCAGATATGTCACTGGTCAGTCCGCGCAACACGGTCCATTCGCGAGCCACGCGTAGTCGCGCCGTGTGGGACGCGCGACGACTGAGCGGAATTCCGGTACCGAGATCGCGCGCACGGAGAAAGTCGTAGCCGAACGAAAGGTCGGTCGCCCCACGCAGCACATGCACGTTCGTTTCGATGCCCTGCGTTCGCGCGCGCGCAACGTTCACATTCTTGTAGACCTGATAGCCGGCCGCGTTATTCCCTTGAAACCGCCAGTCAATGAGGTCATTGACGTCGTTGCGATAGCCCTCGACATCCAGCGAGAACACGTCGGACGGTGCCCACGTTGCGCCGATCGTTCCGCTCACGGACGACTCGGGTCGCAGCGTCGAATTACCGATCAACGTGTACCCACCCGCCGGATTGAAGAACGTGTAGCGAATTTCCTTGAACCCCGGCGCACGAAATCCACGCGCCACGTTTGATCGCACGCGAACACTCGGCGCAATTTGCCACGCAAGGCCAACCGACGGGTTCGTAGTGCTGCCCCACAACGAACTCGCGCTATGCCGGGCACCCGCCGTGAGGAGCACTGGTCCTGCAGTCCACGAATCGCGGGCATACACCTCGGTGACGCCGTCGTACGCGCTATCGCCTTCAACTTTCGCCGGTGCGATCAGGGTGCGCTCAGAGCGCTGTGCACCTACGTCAATCGCATGCGACCCAACCACGCGCGTAAACGCCAACAGATAGCGCCCTTGTCGTTCGCGCTGCTCGAGCGAGTCGGCAGAACCCTTGATCGGTAACAGTCCGCGCGCTTGTCGATACTGATAGGTGAACGCCTGCTCGAACGCGCGGGCGCGCAGACTGCCACCGAAGAGCTGCGCGACGGCCTCGACGAAACCCTGCGCACCGCGATTGTCTATGAAGCCGTTGAACTGCGCATCGACGGGAAAGCGCTGGCGCTCCTGCGAACCCTGCACGTCGAGCCGCAGCGACAGTCGACTGTTCACAGCATACCGGAAGTCGCCCCGCAGATCGTAAATACGGTTGAACGTTGAACCGACCGCGTTGTACCCGGTCACACGATCGGACTGCCGCCATCCACCGCTGAGACGATAGCCGAATGTACCGACGCTCTGACTCACGCCGGCCGACGACTCCTGTCGCCCAAGTCCGCCAGCCCGTGCGGTACCATCCACCGTCAGCCGCTTGCTGGGCGCGGCTTGTACGATGTTGATCACACCGCCGAGTGCGTCACTGCCGAACTCCACGCTCGATGGGCCCTTGGTGACTTCGATGCGCTCCGTCGCGATCGTCGACAGTCGACCGATATCGCGACTCTCGATGAGCGCACCAGCCACCGGCTCACCATCGACCAGCACGAGCACGCGCGAATCGTCGAAGCCACGCACCGAAATCGATGTTTTGGACGGTGGCGATGGCAGTTCCTGCAAGCCAGGTACGAGGCGCAGCAATTGGTTCGCGGAGACCGCCGCCGCCGCGTCGATGTCGCGACGATCGAGTACCGTCACGCTGCGCGTGGATTCGCTCGCACGAATCACGCGCTGTCCAACGGTCGTCGTAAAGACCGGGAGCACGGTTGCGAGCGCGTCCAGGCGAATCGTCAGCTCCGCATCGCGCACCAGCACGCGCGCCTCACGAAAGCCGAGCGCACGCACGATGAGCGTGTCACCGACGCGCGCGCTCAGCGCAAAGTGCCCACCGTTGTCGGTACGCGACATCGCGCCACTGCCGCTCACACGAATGGCCGCAGACAGGACAACCGCCGAATCGCTGCGCCCGCGCACGACGCCGCGTACCTCCATCGCGCCCTGCGCGCGCGCCGTTCCGCTCGTCCAAACGAGTGCGAGAACAAACAGGGCGGTGCGCAGCAGGTGCGCCGCATCACTCATCGAATGCGTGCATAGCGGATGGTCGGATAACCGGCGACGCCCGTGTTGCTGTAATAGTCCGTAACCTGGACCTTGAACACTTTAACGCCGGACTTCACGAGATACGTGTTGAACGCTGGGCTTAAGCGATCGGTACCCGTCAGGTTGTAGCGGAACGGCGCACTCTTGTCGACGACGGAGTTGGGAATCGGACCAACCAGTTGCGACAAAAAGGCGGCGTACTGCGGAGCGTCGCTGGCCGACGTCGCATTCGCAAACGTTGGCGACACCGGTCCCGGATACGAGCCCGCCGAACATGCCGTGTTGAACACCAGCGACAACGCATTCGGCGCCGGATTGAATTGCACGTCCCAATTGCAGCCCGTTGGCGCAGCGACCACAGAGTTCGTCGACAGATTGATCGACACCGTTTGTCCGGCCGGCGTCAGCAACAAGGACTGCACCGCCCCGAGCGTCGTGCCGCTCTGCACGCGCGACTCGAGCGTTAATGTCTGCACGGCAAACTGCGGTGTGAAGGCAATCGATGTTGCATGCACCAGCGCGAAGCCACCGCCGGCAAGCTTCACCTTCCAGTAGTTCGCCGGGTTGGCCGACGGAACGCCGTTCAAATTCAGGTAGCCCTGCTTGTTCTCCAGAAGCCGATCGGTCTGAAAAAGACTGTCCGCTGGAATGGACGCGGCGCGCACACTATCGAACGTCGCCAGTGTGCTCGTCGGCGTGAAGGCGAGCACCTGCGCGTCCGTCGCTGCCGTGTTGTTGCCTGTGGCGAAGCCAAGCACGTTCTTGCTGCTCGTGCCAGCAACGGCGGGGCTATTCAGCCGGAGTTCGTAGCGTCGGAACGCGAGATCCCAATCACCGCTGCGCGCCACCAGGCCACCGGTCGCGAAGCTGAAATAGACCAGCGTGTCCGTGCTGCTGGCGTTGAGCGGACCATAGGCAACGATCTGATTGATTGCGGCTTCGGGCGTCCCGGTCGTCGGGCCCGTCGGATTCGCCTGTCCCTCGGAACAGGCGACGATCGACGCCGTAAGCAGCAGCAACGGGGCAACACGAACGCCGACAGGCATGGTAGCGCGCCGCGTACGGCGGCCGACGAACAGAGAGAGCACAGGCATCGAAAGAATCAGACGAGGAAAACAAAAAGGCAGCGACTGGGCGCGCCAACTCAGGCGCGCGCACCAGCAGACTACCCCGTTGCACAGCTCGACTGCATTCGTATTTATCCCGAGGTCGCGCCCGCCAGCCGGTGGTCTGTCACGCTCAGACAAGACCGGCGATCGCGAAGAGACCCGAGCAGAGTCTCTTGCAACCCCTCGATTACGGTATGCTCTGCCCGCGCACGGCGCCTCTGGGCGGAGTAGCATGGATGCCGATGGACTCTTCGACGCCGGCGCGCATCGGAGCGTCCATCGAACTGAGGGGCGGACCCAGGGTCGGCTCACAGACGCCTTCCGCGGTCTCGCGAATGAGCTGGTCCACGACCGCACGCAAATCGCCGGTTCGCGCGTATGTCGCCAACTGCCGCTGCGCACTCGATCCATTCTCGAGAATGTGGAAGGCGTACTCCACTTCTTTGCGCGTCCCCAACTCGTCGAGCACATCGTCGAGAAACCACTCGATCAGCTCGCGGATGAGCACGGGCGCCGGCAGTTCTTCCTTTTTGCCGAAGTCGATCAGCTTCCCGCCGAGACCCCAACGTACCGCACGCCACTTGTTCTCTTCGATTAAGTCGGCCGCGTACACGCGAAACGTCATGTTGTCACGCCGCAGTTTCCACATCTTGGCCACGACCGCCTGTAGCAACGCGGCGACGCAAATCGCTTCATCGACCCGCGTATTTACGTCGCAAATACGAAATTCGAGCGTAGGATACAGATGGTGCGGGCGCACGTCCCACCAAATCTTGGACGGATCGGGAATGCTTCGCGTCTTGACCAATGTGTCGGTCAGGTCGGCGTAATCACTCCAACCATTCATGATACGCGGCACGCCGGTGCGTGGGAAATTCTTGAAGACAATGCTGCGATACGAGTGCAGTCCGGTATTCCGCCCAAACCAGAACGGCGAACTTGTGGACAGACACAAAATGTGAGGGAGCAGGTACCGGCAGGCATTCAGACAGTCGATACGAAACTCATTGTCCTCGATGCCGACGTGCACGTGCGTCCCGAAGATCAGCAGGCGGTGCGCCAGATCCTGCAGCTCCGCCTTCACGCCAAGGTATCGCTCCTTGGGCGTCATCTCCTGGTTCATCCAGTTCGAAAACGGATGCGTCCCGGCCGAGGCGATGGTCAGCCCATGCTGCGCCGCACCCTTGATGACCAACCCGCGCAACTTGGTCAGTTCGCTGCGCAGCTCACCGATCGAGCTGCACACCTTCGTGCCAATCTCTACCTGACACTGATGCAACTCCGCCTTGGCATCAGCGAGGATGGCGGCATCGCTCTGCATGAGCGTGTCAAAACCTGGCGTCAGGTCCCGCGTAACCGGATCAATGATCTGGTACTCTTCCTCGATACCCACTGTCAGGCTTGGACCCCGCATTACGCCCCCTGGCCCGATCGGGCCGACGCCATCGCCCCTGCTCCGACAGATACCCGTTCGGCATCCGCCGCCGCTCGCCATTCGCTCGACGCTTGAATGAAGCCGCCAAACAGGTGCCTGGTGTGCGGATCGGTCATCTCAAACACTTCTGGGTGCCATTGCACGCCGACGAGAAAGGCATCGTCGGTGCTTTCGACCGCTTCGATCAGTCCGTCCGGCGCGATGGCCGACGCCAGCAGATCGGCGCCAAGGCGCTTCACGCCTTGATGATGCATGCTGTTGACGGGCACTGCGTCCGCCTCCATCAACCGCTGCAACCGACTCCCTGCGACGAGCGACACATCGTGCGCGAGATGATCGCGTTCGAATCCGGCCGTCGGGAAATAGTCGTGCTTGTGGAAAGCAGGATTTTGTGATGCAAGATCCTGCCAGAGCGAACCGCCCGACGCGACATTGATGATCTGCAGCCCGCGGCAGAGACCGAGCACCGGCTTCCGGTCGGCGATGGCCCATCGCACCAACTGGAGCTCGACTCGGTCGCGCGCGGGATCGAGATTGCCGCATTCGATGCGGATCTCCTCGCCGTACTCACGCGGGCTGATATCGACGCCACCCGGGATCAGGATGCCGTCGAGCCGTTCGTAGATTTCGCGCAGCGTGTGGATATCGTCGTCGAGCAACGGGATCATCCACGGAACGGCGCCCACCATGGTCGCCGCGAGAAAGTATCGTTGATTCATGACCCACGACGACGGAAGCCCAGGCGGAATCCCGTCGATCGAGTGCAGCGTTTGCGTCGTTAACCCGATTACCGGGCGTGTCAGCGCAGGCATCAGCGCTCCTCCACAAGAAAAGTCGGCACGTTCGAACCGCCACCGGCGGTCACGTTAAGTAAAGGATCGGTCGCAATCCGTGTCAGCACACCGGTCATGACCGTGCCGTCTACCAAGAATGGCGCCGTGTCGAGCATCCGTTCACCAAGATGCAGCGCCCCGTCGGTAAACGCGGGCCACAATTCACTCGGCACCACCACGCGCTCCTGCACGATGTGCGGCTCCGCGAGCGCCGTCCGGATGGCCGCCTCCCAGGTCGTATCGTCCACCGTCCACCCGAGAACGATACCCTTTCCGCCGTACTCGTCGTTGGGTTTGAGCACCAACTGCTCGCGATTGTTTTGCATGAACGGTACCAAGTCTACGGAATCACCGTCGCGCTCGGTCCACCGTTCTTCCACCAGGCGGGTCCACGGCACATGTGCCAAAACCGCCGCCCGCTCGGCATCCGTCAGCAGATGCGCCTGTCGCTCGTCACTGACGACGGCGAGCGACGCCTTTTTGTGCAACAACTTGCAGCGAAACGGGTTGACCATGCAGACCGCGCCATCACGCACCGCGCGCACCACCGGTGAGTCGAGCCCTTCACGCGTGACCAGCTCATCGATCAAGACGCGCTTGTAAATCATTGTCACCGGCCGACCGCCGATCGAGAGCACGCCGTTGGCGTACGTTGCGTCGCGCGGATCACCGATAAAGGCCGGAATACCGAGCGCGGCGAACTGCTCCTCGAACAGGACAAACTCACTGCGCGTGGGGACGTCCGCCCAGTCGAGAATCACAATTGTTGGCGTTTCGCGTACTCCACGCCACTGATAGTAAGCAGTGAGCAGCGCGTGCACGATCGACGGTGCCGCCGGAATCGGAAAGACCGCATGAGTGCGCGCAAACTCGTGCATTACCGGCAGTGCCTGAAAGGCGCTCGTCAATGCGTCGTTGTACGCCCCGCCAGCGGGTGTTTCCGCGTTGTATTCGGTGAACTTGAGACCGTCGGCGCCGGGTGCAAAGAACGCATCGAGACGCGACGTGGGACTTGCCGCCAAGAAGCCGGGGTCGGCGTGGATCAGCTGCTCCTCCCAGTCGGTGAGCCCGAACTGCGCGCGTAGGGCGCTGTCTTTCATCGCAGCCAGACGCACCGACTCAAACGCCGAGCCGACGAGGGCGCACGCGCGGGCAATGTGCCGGTATTCACCGTGCGACAGAAATCGAGGCCGCAGTACGCTGCATAGGGCGCGGTCGCCGAAGAAGAGCCCCTGGCTGCGTAGCTGACGGTCTAAGACGTCGGCGGAAGCCGCCGCAATATCCGACAGGCTCAGGGCGTGATGATAGCGTTCGATGGCGCTCGTAAGCATGCGTCTGTCGCTCAGGGCTGACCGATGACCGGACCATCTGGCGTCGCTGGACGCGGTGCCGTCGCGAGCTTGATCGCGAGGTCGGCCATGTGTTCTACCACCCACTCGAAATACGCGGGCGTTAGCGAGTTGATATCCATGTCCGGCGCCGGATTCATAAAGTCGATGGCATACGGAATGCCGTCCTTCACCGCGAACTCCACGGTGTTCATGTCGTAACCCAGATTCCGGCAGAGCGTGAGCGAGTCCTTGATGCAGCGCGCTTCGACCTCTTTCGACAGGTAGCCCGCGTCGGGGATGTAGCGGCGTTGGCCAGGATCGTACGGCATCGGTAAGACTGTATCGCGTCCCAGCACCATGCAGCGCACGTACTGATCCCACTTAATGAACTCCTGCACCACCATCGTCAGCGTGCCGCTGGTGTTGTAGTGCTTGAGCAAATCCTCCATCGACTCGCAGATATAGACGTCACGCCATCCGCCACCATGCGCGTCCTTGAGCACGCAGGGAAAGCCGATGTGCTCCGCGACCCCCGTCCAGTCGAGTGGGTAGGCGAGATTCCGCAGGGACTCGGAGTGCGAGATGCCGGGGATGTAGTCCTTGTTTGGCAGGACGACGGTCTTCGGGTGTGCGACGCCCTGTTGGGTGGCCATCGTCGCGTCATAAAACTTGTCGTCGGCCGACCACATGAAGGGGTTGTTGACGACCGTCACCCCCATGCGGGTCGCGTGCTTGAGGAAGGTGCGATAGAAGCCCACCTCATGCGAAATCCGATCGATGATCAGCGTGTACGGGACGGGCTGCGCCATGCGCGTCGCGTCGAGTTTGATGTAGTCGGCGACCACACCGGACTGTCGTTTGGAGACGGCGTCGAGAAACGCCGGGGGGAAAGACCACTCGCGGCCAACCAACAGCCCGATACGCGGTTCGATCGTCACTCTCAACTCCATTAAAAGGGGCGCCTTCGCTCCAGTCACAATGATGAATCGATGCGCTTGCCGCCATGGGCAAATCACCGCCGCGCCGTAGCCCGACCGGGCGGTTCGGTCCCCAAGCAGTCGAGCTCGCATGAGTGTGAGCAAACAACACTACAGCACTTTTGTGATTGACCACCATGTGGACAACCGGCCCGATCAAACCGCTAAACCGAACCCAATCACGGAACCACTTTTCCACAGAACCAAGAATGCCAGACGCTGCTGCTGTAGTGCTTTACCTGATTTTCCACATCAACTGTTAGCTCTATCAACATGACTGTCAACAACTTAGGTAGATACCCTCGTATTGCGTGGACGTCCGGATCGTCATAACATCACCGCCCGGCACGTGACCGGATCATCACTGCTCACGTTTCTTCTCCAGCCAGTACTTCGCCATGCACGTCGTCTCCTGCACTGCCCCTCTCGGTCCGATGGAGCCCGCACCGCTGACTTCGATGACGCTTGGTGTCGCCGAAGCCGGTTCGCAATTCGACGCGTTCTGGTTGAGCGACGACAGCTATGTGGTACGTGCCACGGCGTTGGCAGGCACCGCGTGGTTTCGGATCGACGCGGAGCCGTTGTCGGACGCAAGCGATGACGAGACGCGATTGGCGATGGCGGCGTTGCTCGCCAACGTCACACCGATCGGCGGCGGACGCGTGCCGTTTCCGGTCGGAAGCACAGGACGCACCGTATTTCGCGTGTGGCGCGCGAACGGCGCGGCGCGGACTGGCCGGACTAGAATCCTGGGAGTTCGAGCTGCGCGGTCACGCCGCCAGCCAGCGTAACGCCGGCCGCCTGTAACCACGCCAGGAGGAGATCCTGACCGTGATCCCCAGCAAGGGCGGAGCGCGCCGCGCTCAGATGCAGCTTGAACTCGGCCGACACATCGGGGAGCGTCCGGCGCAGCACGGCGACCGTGAGCAGCTCCGTCGCGTCGGCGAGGTGTCGAATGGCGAATTCCGTCATGCGGGCGCGCAGGGCGGCCGCGTTCAGGACCGGTCCTTCGCCGGGCATCTCATGGTCGCTACGGCGCTCGCGGAAGGCTGCCAGCCGACTGCGCGTCGCCGTGAGGGTGGGGAGATCGTCATTGGCATGATCGGCCAGATTCGCGACCGGAGCGCCGATCAGGCCAAGCCAAGCCAGCCAGAGGGTGCCCCGCGCGTAGGGTTCCCACGGCTGCTCATCCAGCGACTTCGCCGCCTGCTCGACCGCCTGAGCGACGCCACCGCGCACTTCCCACCAGCGTACGTAACTCTCGGTTTGTCGGGACACGACGGCCAGCGCACCGAGGCGCAAGGCCCACTTCACCGCCGACTCACCGTCGTCGATGGGGGGCCGGAGCGCCGCGCTACATCGGAAGGCGCGAGCCGCACCGAGCGCCAGCACGGCCTGCGCGAGGTCTCGACTGGCATTGGCGATCGGTTGCACCGCCGCTTCCAGTTGGCTCAGCGCCGCGAGTTCGTACGCGGTGCCCAGCAGGGCGAGTCCGTCGGCAATCGGTTCGCCGAGTCCATCGCCGGGAACGAGCGACGCCGCATCGGCACGCTCGAGGAGCAACGCTCGGCGTTCGGGCGGAATCGCGGAGACGGCCCAATGCTCGTCGAGCGCAGCCTTGGCCAAAAGCGCCAAGTCTCGCGCGGCAATATCCCGTTCGCTTGCCGGGGTGAGGACGTGCATGCCGCCGCCTCCTCAAGAGGACTCGTTCCGAACGGTTCCGATCGCGACCCGAGTTGGCCGCCCATGGAACCCCATCGCGGACGCCGGCGGCGACGACCGCTGGCGCAGTCGACACGAATTACCACCGGGTTTTGCTGACCCATCGCTGGAAAAGAAGCTACACCATGCGGTTACGGCCGCATCAGCAGCCCAACGTTCCCTTGTCGCATTTATGTAACAGAGCAGCGTCTGTCAAGGTCTGACGGTCGCCTTTCCGGAGAGCACCTGGTGGGATTCGAGTCTTCACGCGCCGCGCGTCGGCGTTTAGCAGCGATCGCCGCGACCAATCATCGCGTGATGGAAGCGCTGTCGCCCGCCAATTACGGCGGGCTCTTCAGTGATCATCTGACGGCGGATTCGGTGCCGTCGTACGCATCGATGTCCCCGGTGCTCTCGCCGACGAACGGCACGCTGCGCGCACCCGATACGGTCCGGGTCGATACGATGCCGGCGGCGCTGGCACGTCAGCTCGAGTCACTGGCGCACGACATCGTCGCCACGCCCGGGGCCGGTGGCGCGCTATTGGCCGCGTATGCCGCGCAGGCACGCGCCCTGCAGTTGGTGGTAGAGGCGGCGCGGCGAGGTGGCCAGTCGCCATTACCGCACGCGGTGCTTGCGGCAGCGCAGGAAGCGCTTGAGACTCCATCGTCACTGGTGGGGCTCGTTTAAGCGCCGCACTGACTGGAGTCTGTGGTCCCGATCTACTGCGAGGTTGTATGCCGTCTGTGCCAAGTCTGCGTTTTCGATTGTCCGCGTGGCCGCTCCGTGCGGGGATCCTGCTGGTGGGAGCGGTGTTGTCGGCCGAACGCGCCGATGCGCAGGACGAAGCCGGGCGACTGGCGTGGCGTGACGGTCGACGCTTTGCCGTCGATGGCAAGCCCGACTCCGCGCTGGCAGCGTTTGCGCGGGCCGCGACGCTCGCGCAAAGCAGCGGTGATCAGATCACCGCCACAGCTGCGCTTCGTGGCAAGGCGGAGGTATACACGGTCTACAAAGGCTGTGCTGACTCTGCCGTGCAAATACTGACCGACGCGACCGTGTCGGCCGCCGAGGGCGACCGGAGTGCAGCGGATGCACTGGTGCGGCTCTTGGCCTCGCGCGGCGACCTGACCAAGGCGCGCAGTACGCTGGTCAAAGCGTATCAGGACATCCCGGGCGTCGGGCGGCAGATCACGCGCGAGAGCGTCACCTTTTTGCAGGGTATGGCAACGATCGAGCGATTTGAGGGCCATGAGTCAGCTGCGCTCTCGACCCTCAACTCCGCGCTGCAGATCGCGGTCCGAATGCACGAGGGCGACGCGAAGGACAGTAGCGCACACGCCGTCGGCACCGTCACCGCGGAGAACGCCTGGGTGCTGTATGATTTGGCGGATTTGCGCCTGCACGCGAAGAGTAGTGGTATCGCGTCACCCCGCGAGGGTACGCGGATGCTCGATCAGTTGATCGAGGCATGGCCGACGGTCTCCGAGCACGAACTCTCCCCGTTTCCCGTGTCGCGTCTGCGCGAACGACTGGAACTGCAGGCACGAGCGTGCGCGCGTGACGGCAAGTCGTGCCCGGTTCCGAAACCACCGAAGTGCTAGTGGTCTGTTAGCCCCTAAACCGTCGGCCACGTCGCCGACGGTTCGCCACGCAGCGAGAATCGCTCCTTCGCGCTCAACGTCACGACTTCGATCGGCAACGGGTTCGTGCCACCATACACCGACTCCCGCAGCCACTGGCGTTCGCTGTCCACCTCGTCGGGGGCGCGATCGATATACCAGGTTTTGCGCTCGCCGTACCAGCGGTAGCCGCGCGCCTTGAGCGCGTCCTTCGTCTCGAAGGGCGAACGAATGGCCCAGATACGATGCGTCTTGCGGCGCGCGGCATCGAGCAAAAACCCCAGTGGCGACTTATCGTCGGCATCGCGTGGTCGTGCAATGAGATGGACGGTGGCCACGCAATCGTCGGCGGCGCGATGTCCGTCGTGGAAGACGCCGGCCACCGACTGCAGCAGCAGACCCAGCTTCCGCGTCTGTCCGTCGAAGTGAGGCCACGGGATATCCTCGCAGGAACATCCCCAGTGCTTGTCCGCGAACGCCGGAAACCGGCGCTCGATAACTTGTCGATCGAAGCGCGCGTTGTGTGCGATCACCAGCACGGACTCGGCGAGCATCGACAAGACACGCGCATCATCGATGCGCTGGCCGTGTACCATGTCGTCGGTGATGCCAGTCAGCGTTTGAATATCTTCCGGAATCGGACGACCCGGATCTTCAAACCAACTCACCGGCTCGAGGACGTCGAATACCGCGCCTGTTTGATCGAACCGAAACGGGACGGCGCCAAATTCGATAATGGCATCGTGCGCCGTATCGAGACCGGTCGTCTCCACGTCGACGAGCAGCGCCTGTCGCAACGCACCACTTGGCGTACCGGTTGCATAGAGTTGCTGCGGTTTGATGCGCCGCAGCACGCGATAGTCGCCACTGTCGACCAGCACCGTCGCCATCTGTTCGAGATCCATGAACAGAACTTACGCGCACCGGGGACATTCGACGAGCCGACAATTCCGACGTCGTCGAGTCCTCTGGATTTCCTCGGCATTCACCCCGCGCTCAGCGTCGGCGAAGCGTTCTAACGCATGCGCTCGCTCGTCAGGTCAAACGCGACGTGTCCTACAAGTGGAGTCTTATTGATGCGACGGAGTTGCTACAGGCGCCGACGTTCCGTGCGCGTCATTACCCTTGGCGGTGGCACGCGTCGCCGACCACTCGTCTTCGGCCTGTCCGCCAAAGCTCACGGTGCCCTTCATCGAGTTGCCCGAGAGTGTCGCGGCAATGGACAGCACGAGCGCGTTACCGTTGTAGTCCACGGTATAGGTGAACTGCACCGCCGTTCCTTTCACGCTCCCTTGCAACGCCACATCACCCGCTTCGCGCTTCACAGTACCCGTGAGCTTCTCGCCATCCTGTTTGAACACGATTTTCGACGGACGCGCGCCACCCGGCGTGCTCATGAGCGCGTCCCATTCGCCGGTGACGGACTGCGCGGACGCAACGCGGGTGAACGCGAGCAAGGCGACCGCGAGGATCACGTAAAAGACCTTCATAAAGCTCTCCGAGAAATGTGGCGGCGGTGCGAAAAGAGACTCTATAAAAAATAGCAAACCGCAAACCTGGAATCGCGAACGGCAAACAGCGAACTAAAAACAGCGAACTCAAAACAGCGAACTGCTGGCCGCGAATGACGCGAAATACGCGAATCTGATTGTAGCATTCCGAGCGCCAATCGCGGATCGCAGCGCGACGTGTTCAGCGACTTGAAGAAACAAATATCGTTCGAGTGGCATTCCCAGCGTTCGCGTCTCGCCGTTGCAGGTCGCGGTTGTCGCGTCAGACCGACTTGGTTCGCCAGCCGCCGCGCTTGAAGAGTATGGTGCTGACGATTGCGAGGGCGGTATACGCCGCGAGCACCGAGACGAAGATCGCCCGCCACTGCAGCGGCGAGTGTGTACTCAGCGCCCACGCAACGGGCGTTTCAAACAGCCAGAACACGCCGATGTTGATCCACGTCGGCGTCGCCGTGTCACCTGCGCCGTTGAACGACTGCGTGAGCACCATCCCGAAGGCGAATGCCGGGAAGCCCAACGCGATCGTGCGCAGGCCGAAGATCGCGACGTCGGCGACCGCGGGATCGGCAGTGAACGCCGAAATGATGAGCGGCGCACCGACGAACAGCAGCACGGCCATCGCACCGAGGAAGATGACGTTGTAGCGAGCTGCCACCCATACCGACGCTTCGGCGCGATCGGGATTGGACGCGCCGAGTGCCTGCCCCACCATCGTCGCCGCGGCGTTGCTCAACCCCCAGGCCGGTAGCAGCCCGAAAATCACCAGCCGAATCGCAATCGTGTAGCCCGCCATCGCGACGCTGCCGAACGCCGACATCAATCGCACGAGGACGATCCAATTCAGCGATCCAACAAGCACCTGAAACGTGCCGTTGCGCGACAGCCGCAACAGACGCCCGATCGTCTCGATGTCGATGGTGAGGTGACGACGCGTGACCGCGAGATGTCCCGAGCCCCGGAACAAACGACTGAGCGCGAAGCACACGCCCACCGCTCGTCCGATCGTCGTGGCGACGGCGGCACCGGTAACACCGAGTTGCGGTAACGGTCCGACGCCGAAGATGAGCAGCGGGCCGAGGACGATGTTGATGCCGTTGGCGAGCGTGAGCACGCGCATTGCGACCGCCGCGTCGCCCGCGCCGCGCAGCGTGGCGTTGATGACGAACAGCACGAATGCTGTACAGCTCCCACCAAGCATGACACGCGTGAACGCCGTGCCGGTCGCGATCACCGCGGAGTCCGCGCCCATTAAGCGCAGCAGCTCCGGAGCGAAGACTGCGCTGATCGCCGCGATCGATCCGGACACAACCAACGCGACGATGATGGCCTGCACCGTCGCGACGGCAGCCTGTTCCGGATCCTGCTCGCCGATACGACGCGAGACCATGGCCGATGCCGCGATCGCGAGTCCCATCGCCAGCGTGTAGACGATGATCATCAGCGACTCGGTGAGCCCGACCGTCGCGACCGCGGCGGGACCAAGCTTCGACACGAAGAACACATCGGAGACGGCGAAGAGACTTTCCATCACCATTTCCAACACCATCGGTACGGCGAGCAGAAAGAGTGACTGCCCGATCGATCCTTGCGTGTAGTCGTGCTTCGTACCGCCCGCAGCCGTGCGCACAGCACTCCATGCGCGCGTGATTGCGGTGCTGCGTGTCGCGGAACGCTCGGTAGAACGTTCGGAGGAACTGGTCACGTCGGCCTCGATCGGATCACGATGAAGAACGCCCCGCTTGCATGTGCGAAGCCGGATGGGCTTCGAGCGGCTTAGGGCACAGGTTTCATCGGCGGGCGACCACCGCGCAGGTAATCGAGCGTCACGCTGGTGAGCGCACGGACACCGTACGGCATGGCCTTGTCGTCACCCTGAAAGAGCGGTGAGTGATTGCTCGGCGCCGTCTTGTAGTCCTGGTCGGCCGGCGTAACGCCCAAGTTAAAAAAGAAGCCCGGCACCTTTTCGGCATAACGCGAGAAGTCTTCCGACGGCATAGTGAGGCCACGTTCGCTCGCGCCCGCATCACCGGCGACGCGCTTGAGCGTCGGAATAAAGCGAGCGACGGTGGCCGGATCGTTGGCTGTGACGGGATAGCCCAGCTCGATGCTGACGGTCGCGGTCGCGCCGCTCGCGGCGGCAATGCCCTCCGCGATACGCTTCATGCGCGAATGAATGCTGGTGCGAATGCGAGGATCGAAGGTGCGAATCGTGCCGATCATGTACGCGCTGTCGGGGATGATGTTCTCGCGATTGCCTGCGTGGAACGCGCCGACTGTGACCACCGCTGGAGCGACCGCGAGATCGATTTGCCGAGAGACAATCGTTTGAAGTGCGCTGATGACTTCCGCGCCGATGACGATCGGATCGACGGTGTTCGCTGGCATCGCGCCGTGACCTTGGCGACCGTGAATCACGATACGAAAGTTGTCCGCGCTTGCCTGAATCGGACCCGCGCGATAGCCGATCGAGCCGATCGGTCCGGGACCGACGTGCAGGCCGAAGATCACATCGACGCTATCGAGCACGCCGGCGTCGATCAGCGCGGCTGCACCGCCCCTGGGCGGCACCTCCTCGGCGGGCTGAAAGATGAACTTGACCGTGCCCGGGAGTTCGGCCTTCATCGCCGTCAACACTTCGGCTGTACCCATCAGCATCGCCACGTGCATGTCATGTCCGCAGGCGTGCATCACACCCACGTCCTGCCCTTGGTACGTCGTGCGTACGGTGGACTTGAACGGCAGGTCGACCTGCTCGGTCACAGGCAACGCGTCCATGTCGGCTCGCAGCGCCACGGTGGGGCCGGGCTTGCCACCCTTGAGGATGCCGACCACGCCGGGAATTCCGCCGACGTTTTCCTGCACGACGAGGCCGAGCGATTTGAGATGCGCGGCGACGATACCGGCCGTGCGCTTCTCCGCGTAGCCCAGCTCGGGGTGCTGATGAATGTCATGCCGCCACCCGATCACCTTGTCCATGATGGCCGCGGTGCGCCGATCGATTTCGGCGCTGAGCTTGGGATCGGCCCACGTGGCCTGCGCGTCGACCCGCGTGGCGACAAGGAGAGCGAGAAACGAGATAACGCGGCGCATGGGCAACTCGGAGTGCAAAAGTTCACGGACAGCGGCGGCGGCGGACGCTGCATGATACCCTCGCTGACGAGGCGGTAGGAGCTGGGACGAGTTGCGGCCGCAACTGGTGGGTGGCCCGGAAGTCGCGGAAGCATGTCGGACGAGCGCTCTGGCGTTGCGTCGGCAGCGAATCGGAGCGAAGATCTGGTTTCCCTTTTACGGAGTTTTCCATGCGTCGTTCATCGATTCTGTCGGCTGTTGTATTGCTCGCTGCATCATCGTCGCTCGCGTTCGGCTTGGCGGTTCGTCATGGTGGCTGGACTGCCGCGATCGCCGGCAAGGACGGTTCGACCATCAAGGGTTCGGCCACGATGCACGCGGGTAAGGATGCCGCGACGACCGAAATCATGGTCAAGTACGCAGGGGATGCACCGAGCACGACGCGTCCGTGGCATGTCCATATGGGCAGCTGCGCGAAAGCCGGCGGCGTGTGGGGCGGTGGCAAGGCGTACACGCCGCTGGTGGGCGATGCAAAGGGAGCAGCCGATGGTAAGGCGACCGTCGCGATGGCACTGCCGGACACGGGCAGCTACTACGTGAACATCCATGAGTCGTCCACGAACATGGGCAAGATCGTCGCGTGCGGCGATCTGAAGGCGGACAAGTAGCACTCGCAAGTGGGGCACCGCTTCGCCTAGTCTGCATCGACGTCGACGGCACGCTCGTCGGCTCGGGCGGAGCGGTGCACCCGCGCGTGTGGGATGCCGTTGATCGCGCGCGCGACCTTGGACTTCGCCTGGCGCTGTGCTCTGGGCGACCGGCGTTTGGCGTGGCGCGCGACTACGCTCAACGGTTGGACGCCGACGGCTGGCACAGCTTTCAGAATGGCGCCAGCGTCTTGAATCTGGCATCGGGCGCATCGCGCTCGGTGCAGCTCTCCGACGAAGTGGTTGATCTATTGCTCGAGCGTGCTGCGCGCGCTGATCGCGTCCTCGAGCTGTACACCGACAGCGAGTACGCCGTCGAGCGGGACACCGAGCGCGTGCGCACTCATGCCGCGTTGCTGGGCGTCCCGTTCGCACTGCGCTCGTTTGCGTCGCTGCCACGCCCGTACGTGCGCGCGCAGTGGCTCCTGGCCCGCGCGGACGCGGATGCGGTCATCGCGGAACCGCATCCTGGACTCGAGCTGTCACCCTCCACATCGCCGGTCATGCCCGATACCGTGTTCGTCAACATGACGCCGGCGGGGGTGACGAAAGCAACGGCCGTGCGCGCCATTGCGTTGTCATACGGTATGACGCTCCAGCAGGTCATGTTCGTTGGTGATGGTGACAACGATGTGCCCGCGCTCCGAATCGTCGGTCATCCCGTAGCGATGGCGAACGCGGAGTCTGCCGCGCATGCGGTGGCGACCACCGTGGTCGGTCACGTGGACGATGGCGGCCTCGCGGATGCGCTCAACATCGCCTGCGCGATGGCCGTACCGGGCTCACTGTCAACGTCCACGTAGTCGGATTCACTCGGTCGCCGTTTTCGCTCGTGACGCGCGTTTCGACTTCGTATTCCCGCAGGTGCTGTTGACACGTTGTTCCACGCGTTGTTCACGCGTTGTGCGTTCGCTGGTCGTTTCGATTTGGCTTTCCCCACTTTTGCTTCGACGAAGATGACCCTTCCCCGCAGGCTCGCTGTTGCTGCTGCTGGTGCCGTGCTTGGCGTAACCTCACTCGCCAACACCGCAACCGCACAGCAAACGACATTTCCCACGAACGACGCCACGATGCAGCGCCTCTGGCGGATGGGCATGGACAGTTCGCACGTCCAGCAGCTCGGACAAGCGCTGTTCGATTCGATCGGTCCGCGTCTGACCGGCAGTCCAAACATCAAGGCCGCCAGCGACTGGGCGATCAGTCAGTACAAGTCGTGGGGGATCGACGCGAAGCGCGAGAACTATGGGACGTGGCGCGGTTGGCGGCGTGGCGTGTCGCACATCGATCTCATCGCACCGCGCGTGCGGTCGCTCGAAGGCACGATGCTCTCGTGGAGCCCGGGCACCGGTGGCAAAGCGGTGAAGGCGGAAGCTGTGGTGCTTCCCAAGTTCAAGGACAGCACGGAATTCGTCGCCTGGTTGCCCAAGGCCAAGGGCAAAATCGTGTTGCTCTCACCCGCGTTCCCCACTTGCCGTCCGTCCGAGGATTGGAATCGCTGGGGTACGGCGGCATCGATCGCGCGCATGGACACCCTCATCGCGCAGACGCAGGCGGATTGGTCGGTGATGAATGGCGCAAATGGGCGTCCGGACAGCACGAAGATGTATCGCGGCACTGGCTACTCGCTGGCGCTCGGCACCGGCACACTCGGCACGCGTCTCGAGAAGGCCGGCGTGGTGGGGATGATCTCGTCGCGCAACAAGTTGAGCGGATTCAGCAATCCGTTCGCTGCCGCGGGTGCGGGCTTCGCTGGAGGACGTGGTGCTGGTGGTGGCGGTCGCGGTGGCGCTGCGGCCGGCGGTACGAGCGATCGTGGCGGTGGTCCGGCGTCGAGCCTGACTGCCGCGGCAAGCGGGCGTGGCGGCGCATTCGGCACACAGGGCGCAGGAGGCTGGGGCGTGATCGAGGTGTTCGAGACGTACAACATGATCGCACCGGCCGTCACGTTGACGTGCGAAGACTACGGACTCGTGTATCGCTTGGCGGAGAACAATCAGAAGCCGATGATCAGCCTTGATGTGGATGCACAGCTGCTCGGCGAGCAACCGGTGTTCAACACGATCGCGATGATCAAGGGCAGTGAGAAGCCCGACGAATACGTCATGCTGTCGGCGCACTTCGACTCTTGGGACGGCTCATCGGGTGCGACAGACAACGGCACCGGCACGCTGATGGCGATGGAAGCCATGCGCATTCTCAAGGCCGCGTATCCGAAGCCCAAGCGCACCATCATGGTTGGCCATTGGGCAAGCGAAGAGCAAGGATTGAACGGCTCGACCGCGTTTACGGAAGATCATCCCGAAGTGATGAAGGGCCTGCAAGCGTTGTTTAACCAGGACAATGGCACCGGTCGCGTGCAGTCGCTGTCGTCGTCCGGCTTGAGCGACATCGGTCGTCATCTCAAGAGCTGGTACGGCAAGCTGCCAAGCTTCTATACCGACAGCCTGAGCGCGAACGTGGTGTCGTGGAGTTTCAACGATGTACCCACCGGAAATCCTGGTGGTACCGACGGCGCCGTGTTCGCCTGCTTCGGAACGCCGTCGTTCGGGATGGGCGCGGTGAGCTGGAACTACAGCACGTACACGTGGCACACCAATCGCGACACCTACGACAAAGTTGTGTTCGACGACGTGAAGCACAACGCGACGTTGGCGGCGATGATGGTGTACCTCGCCAGTGAGGACCCGGAATTCATCAAGCGCGACCGGTCACCGGGCACGTGGCCCGCGACCTGGCCGTCAAACTGCGGCCACGTGCCGCGCTCGACGAAGCCGCGCCTGTAGTCGTCCGATGGTCGCTTAACGCCAGCGACCTTCCTGCCAGTACCAGCCCGCGCGCTCGTGGACCCAGCGCCCGGGCTCGTACCGGCGGAACCCTTGCGGCGCGAGTTCATAGCGACCCGGAATCCACACGTAGTCTCGTCCGCGCCACTCATGATGGCCCTCGATCCAGAGATGCGCACGGGATGGTGGCACACCGATGACTTCAACCACGCGCCGCGGCGGAGCCTGCTGCACATACACGACACCCGCGCGCGGGCGCACGGTGGCAGTACAGGCCGAAAATGAAAGTACGGACGCCAGCGTCAGCATGGTGCGAACAGCGTTGATCGGTCGCATGAACTCTCCTGAGACGGTCGCGCACGGCAGTCGTTCGCGACGTATATACCTGCGATGTCGTTGCGCTGTGTGACGCCTCGGAACGGCGCGCGTTAAGTGACGTCCGTCAACAACAGGCAAGCGCTATGGCGGCTGCGACGCCCAGGGGGTGCTCAATGCCGGCTGGAACCCAGTTCAGCACAGCATGTGACCTTTGCGCACGCGTAACTCCATGATTGCACGAACGCCCGTTCCCCTGATCGAGATTGAAGCGGCGCGCGAACGGCTGCGTGGCCTAATCACGCGCACACCGCTGGTGCGGCTGAACGTCGATGAAGTTCGTGCCGTCAACGGTGCGCCGGCAACGATCTATCTCAAGCTCGAAAATCTGCAGCCGATCGGTTCATTTAAATTGCGTGGTGCCGCAAACGCGATCGGACTCGCCTCTGCGTCCGAGCTTGCACGAGGCGTCTTCACGGCCAGCGCGGGGAACATGGCACAAGGTGTGGCGTGGAGCGCGCGACGACTCGGTGTTCCCTGCACTGTCGTCGTTCCAGATCACGCACCGGCGACCAAGGTTGCGGCGGTCGAACGATTGGGCGCGCGCGTCATTACGGTGCCGTTCGATGCATGGTGGCAGATCATTTTGACGCACGAGTGCGCGGACGTTGAAGGCTTGTTCATTCATCCAGTTTCGGCACCCGCCGTCATGGCCGGTAATGGCACGATTGGACTCGAGATTCTGGAAGACTTACCAGGTGTCGACACGGTGATCATCCCGTACGGCGGCGGTGGATTGTCCTGCGGGATCGCGTCCGCGCTACGAGCCGCTGCACCGCACGTGAAGGTCGTTGCCGCTGAAGTTGAGACTGCGGCTCCACTCGCCCCATCGCTCGCAGCGGGGAGTCCGCAGCAGGTGAGTTACACGCCAAGCTTTGTCGATGGTATCGGCGGAAAGAGTGTGCTCGCCGAAATGTGGCCGCTAGCGAAAGAGTTGATTCGCAGCTCCGTCGTCAGCTCGCTCAGTGAAATTGCACGTGCCGTTCAGCTACTCGCCGAGCGCAATCGCGTAATTGCGGAAGGTGCGGGAGCCGCGTCAGTGGCGGCCGCGTTGTCTGGACGTGCCGGCGGCGGCACGATTGTCTGCATCGTTTCGGGCGGCAACATCGACTCGGCGAAATTCAGTCGTATTTTGGCCGGCGAGACACCCTAACGATCCGCTACGTTGGCGCCTTACAACGCGTGTTGCAGGAGTTCGTCGATCGCGTCGTAGCCGGTGGGGATCGTGATGTCTGCCGCGTGCGCACCTGCTGCAAGTAACGCCCGCACCGAATCAGGAGCACGACGCCCGCTCCAAAACGAATCGATGCACGCACGCACAGCCAGTGCCAGCGGCGTATGTCCGTTCGCGTCGCGCGCGTTGATGTCAGCACCACGCTCCAAGAGCAGCGTGACCGTCTTGTGCGCAGCGCGCCAAGCAGCGACATGAATGGGGAGGCTGTGCGCGGGGATGCCGTAGTAGCCGTCGCCAGCGAGATAGGGCGCGTTCACTGATACGCCAACGTCCAGCAGCAGTCGAACGCCACTCGTGTTGTCGTTCCCGGCAAACGGGGTGAGGATGTCACCTCCGACCGACCGTATCAACCGCGCGGCATCGGGTGACTCTGTTACGATCTGATCGACTGCGACGCGATCACCGCGTGCACAAGCGGCGATCAGACGATCGGCATCGGACAAGCGTGGAACAAAGCCGCGACGATCACACTCGTTGAGAACATCGCCGCGGCCGCGATACACCGCAATCTGCATCGCTGAGTGGCCTGCATCGGTGCGTGTGAGTGACGGATCCGCACCATGATCAAGCATCAGGATGATGCTTTCGAGCCGATTGTCGCGCCGCAGCGCCTGCTGCAACGCCGTGAACCCCCAGCGCGTCGCGCGATTCGGATCGGCGCCATGTTCCAACAACAAGCGAATGCCATCGCCGTCATGCCAGTCGGCTTTGCGTAGGAGCATCGTCGTCAGACTGTCGGCCGTCAAACGACCGCAGGCGATCAACTCCTGCAACGCGCCGTTGTCGTACGATTCGGGTGCATGGTACGGCGTCTCGCCGTCATTGGGATCCGCACCACGCGAAAGCAGCAGCCGCGTGAGCGCCGCGTGATGGGCGACACCGGCCGCACCATAGAGCACGCTCTCGAATTCGGGTTGCGGTCCATGACTTGGCTCAAAGAAGCCCGTGTTCGCATCCGCCCCGGCATTAAGAAGCGCAGTCGCCGCGCGCACAAACCCCTCACTCCGCGACGCGTCGAGTCGGAGGTAGCGGGAGAAACATAGATGCGTGAGTGCATCCCAGCCGTACGGGCCACCTCTCTGTGACACGGCGTCCGGATCGCGCTCGAGACACTCGGCGACACGCTGATCATCACCGAGTACAGCGGCGACGAAGATATCGCGCGTGCCGAGCGAGTCGAGGTCAACGCGCAGCGCATCCGCGTGCGCGAGATCGCCAGACGCGTGTGAACCGGTGCGCGGCACGAGTGCGGCGCGGAGAAATGCATCGGCAGCGGATGAGTCGGGCATGTTCGCGCACAAGACAGGTTGTTGAGCAGGCGCCCAATTGTGACGGCAGCGCATGTGCTTGCTCGCAGTCGAATATCGGACGGCGTACGTTCGCGCTCCGAGGGTGTCCTTGGCAATGAGTGCAGTGCGAAAACACAAATGGAGACTCCCCTCCCGCTACCGCCGACGTTGTAGGCTCACGATCGCAGACGAGGATTTTTATGGGACATTTCAGTACATCCGGCAAGGAGTTCACGGAAGGCGGTACGCTGGCCTCGTTTGGCGCGGCGAATCTCGATGTCAACGCAGCGCCTACGCCGTTCGCGCAAACGGCGCCTGCGGCCCTGCTCGACGACAACAATGTGCTGCGCAAGTTTTTGTACTGGGACACCGGCCGACGCGTCACCAACAAGCGCACGGTGCGATGGACGTTCAATCACCCCGACGCGTGGACCGATTGGCGCGCTGTCGCGTGGTACGGTGTGCCACCTACCGGCGTCGGCGGCTCGGCGATTGTCTCGACCAGCGCGCACTGGGTCGGCGTCTCGCCGATCACACCAACCCCGATCGACGGCCCAGGCAGCACGTTCGTCAATGGGCCCGGCGGCACACCGCTCGCTTGGCCGTGGGGCGGCAACGACCATGTCGTCAGCACGCAATTCGGCGCCGAGGTAATTCACGCGCTCGCGCACCTGCAACGTTCGCCCGGCGACCCCTCGCTCAACTTCTCGTCGTGGCAACAGCTCACTTACGGAGGTGATGATACAAGCTACTTCGCCGAGAACGACGAAGGTGTATCGTCCACGACATCCGGCAGCGGCGTAAGTGGCGTCGAGAGTTCGACGTCGCCGAATTTTTCGGAGCTCAGGAATCAAGGCGGCGTCCTACTCGCCGGTTACGTGACGGCTCCCCCACCACACTTCTCTGGCTTGCTTGACGATCTACGCGGAGTCATTAACGCTGGATTGCTTGGCAAATTCATCGACAAGGGCGATCCGTCACCAGAAGACATCATCCGCCTGAAGCTGATCAGCGAGTCGATTGATCTCGTGCGCGGGCAAAAGCCAACGGGCCCGGACGCGTTCGAAGGCTTGCTGGACGCAGCGAAATCGATGTCTGCTGCGGAGCTCAAGCGAACCATCGTAGGCACGCAGACCACGTTGCGTCGCGGACAGGCCGCACTCAAATCGCTCGAGTCCTTGGCGGCAAAGGGCGGTGCCGGTAAGCCGTCCGGTAAGACCTCTAAAGGAGGGAAATAGGTTATGCGCAGACGGGTGCTCCTCGTCGGCTACGAAGACCAGGACAATCTTGGCATTCGCTATCTGTCGAGCCGCCTGCTGCGCGACGGGCACCATACTCGGATCGTCGCGTTCGGCGCCGATCCGAGCGTGCTCTTGTCCATTATTCGACAGGAGCAGCCGGATGTGGTGGGTTTCTCGCTGATTTTTCAGTACATGGTGCCAGACTTTGCGCGGATCATTCGTGCACTGCGTGATGCGGGAGTGACCGCGCACTTCACGATCGGCGGGCACTACGCCTCGTTTGAACCGGCCGCGCTCCTGCAGATGATTCCGGAGCTTGATTCGGTGGTGCGCTTTGAGGGCGAGGAGACGCTCGCGCAGTTGGTGGCGCAGCTTGACGACGTGAGTGCATGGCGACAAACGCCAGGGATCGCGTGGATGAGCGAGCATGGGCCAGTGCTCACCCCGCCGCGTGGTAGTTCGGTCGCCATCGACGCGTACCCAGAGCCCGATCGTCGCGATATCGACTACCGCGCGCAGGAGCTGCCCACGGCGTCGGTGCTCGCGTCACGCGGCTGTCCGTGGCAGTGCTCGTTCTGTTCGATCATCACGTTTTACGAAGCCAATGGCACCAAGGGCCGGCGGCGGCGCGACCCGCAGTGCGTCGTGAACGAGGTCGAATATCTGGTGCGCGAGCGTGGCGCACGACTGATCTTGTTTCAGGACGATGACTTTCTCGCGGGCGGACACGCGGCACGGGAGTGGGCACACACGGTCGCGGCGGAGATCATGCGTCGTGGGCTGCACGAGGAAATGCGTTTCAAGATCGCGTGCCGCTCCGACGAAGTGAAACCCAGCTTGCTCGAACCGCTGATCGCGGCGGGGCTCTGCCACGTGTATTTGGGCGTCGAGTCAGGCGACGAGAGCAACCTGCGTTCGTTGAACAAGCTGCTGAAACCCGAGACACACGTCCGTGCGGGCGCGATCCTCCGCGAGCTCGATCTCAGCTTTGACTTCGGCTTCATGCTGCTCGAACCGTGGTCCACGCTCGAGACCGCGCGGAATAACATGGAGTTCGTACGTGAGTTTACCGCGGACGGTTGGGCGGTGGCTGGGTTCTGTCGCACGTTGCCATATGTCGGTACGCCGATCGAGCGGCGATTGCGCGAGGAGGGACGATTGCACGGCTCCGCACTCGATGCGGAGTACTCCTTTCTCGACCCTCGTGTCGACCTGCTGTGGAACTTCTGTCTGATGGCGTTCGAGGGTCGCAACTTCGGGAAGAACGCAACGTGGAACGTGTTGCGCGGACTGCTCTTTGACACCCACCTCGACATGCCGGGACGCCGTCGCGACGCCGCGCGCGACGAAGCCGCGCGCGCGCTGGTGCAAGCGTCCAACGGTGTGATGCTCGACGTCCTCGAAAGTGCACTCGACCTGATCGAGTCGGGCGACGCGAAGGCGCTCGCGGATGCCGATTTGCTCGAACTCGCACGGCTCGCGCGTGACGAGGATGCGGCCATTCGTCGCCAACTCTGCGCGATGGAGCGAACCGGGGCGGAGTCGATGTACGACGCCCTCTTTCGCTGATCGCGGACGGCAGACGGCCGGTCGCTGGCAAGCGCCACCTGTCGCGAAGGCGATCAACCGTACACCTTGTCGGGATCGCGCCGCGGCGTCCGCTTCGACGTTTCACTGCGGCGCGACCAAGAGTGTGCCACGCCCCCGCAGTGCCGCTTCGCGCCCAGGTTGTTGGCGCTCGTGTAGCCTAACTTTCCGGAGAATGTCATGAGCGAGTTTCAGCTCTTGATCGATGGTCAACTGGTCGATGGCGACCGCATGTCGAATGTGATTAACCCGTCGACCGAGACCGTAGTCGCCGAGTGCCCGCGTGCATCGGCAGCACAGTTGTCGGCCGCCGTCATGGCCGCCAAGCGCGCCTTTCCCGCTTGGTCGAGCACATCGATCGAGACTCGGCGTGCGGCGCTCATCGCCTCGGCGGACGTGCTGGAAGCCAACGCCACGATGCTGGCGGGCATTCTCACGCAGGAGCAGGGAAAACCGTTGCCCGCGTCGCTGGAAGAGATCGCGTATACCGCCGCCTTCTTTCGCTACTTCGCGTCGCTGGACCTTCCTGTTGAGCTCATCGCGGACGATGCGAACCGTCGCGTGGAAGGGCACTACAAGGCACTCGGCGTCGTCGGACTGATCGTCCCGTGGAACTATCCCTTGGTGTTGCTGGCGTTCAGTCTGCCCGCGGCACTGCTCGCGGGAAATACGGTTGTCGCCAAGCCCGCCGGCACCACGCCGCTCGCGACGTTGGCGATGGGACGATTGCTCGCGCCGATCTTTCCAGCCGGCGTGTTGAATGTGATTGCGGATGACAACGATCTTGGCGATGAGCTGACTGGCCACCCCGATGTGGCCAAGATCTGCTTCACCGGATCGACGGCAACGGGACGGAAAGTCATGCTGCGCGCGGCAGATACGTTCAAGCGCCTGACGCTCGAAATGGGTGGCAACGATGCGGCGATTGTGCTCGACGATGTCGATGTGAGCGACATTGCACCGAAGTTGTTCGCATCCGCGTTCGCCAACAGCGGACAGGTATGCATCGCGGTGAAGCGCCTGTATGTGCACGACAAAGTGTACGATGCGATGTGCGCAGCGCTGGCCACCTTGGCTGACGCGGCAACAGTTGGCGACGGCTTCAGCGAGGGTACGCAGTTCGGACCGCTGCAGAACCGTCGGCAGTACGAGCGCGTAAAGGACCTGCTCGAAGATGGTCGCGCCAACGGTCAGGTAATCGCCGGTGGCACGCTGCCTGAGGGCAAGGGGTTTTTCATTCGTCCCACGATCATTCGCGATATCACCGATGGTACGCGGCTAGTCGACGAAGAGCAGTTTGGCCCTGTGCTCCCGGTCATCCGTTTTACGGACACTGACGACGTGCTCACGCGCGTCAACGCGGGACCACACGGACTCGGGGGCTCTGTCTGGTCGGGCGATCTTACGCGTGCGTGCACGATCGCCGAACGCATGGACTGCGGAACCGTGTGGGTTAACAAGCATCTCGACCTCTCACCGGACGTGCCGTTCGGCGGCTCGCGGCATTCGGGGATGGGCTCAGAGTTGGGTAAGGACGGACTGTTGGATTTCACGCAGCGGCGCGTCATCAACATCGCCAAGCAGTAACCGATGTCACCACAATCGCGTGTACCTCGCGCCGTGGTGGGCGTCCAGAGCTAATGCGTTGTCCGAAGTGTGCCGCCACGAATGACGATGCGGGTCGGTTTTGCGCTGAGTGCGCAACGCCGTTGGCCGCGTGCACTCGGTGTGGTACGGCTAATATTGCGCGCTCGCGGTTCTGTACCGAGTGCGGCAATCCGTTCGTCACACAGCCCGTCTCTATCACGTCGGAGCGACGACAACTCACCGTAATGTTTTGCGATTTGGTCGGCTCGTCGGCGTTATCGGCGCGACTCGATCCGGAAGAACTGCGCGAAGTGTTGCGCGCGTATCAATCGGCTACCGAAGACGTCGTGCAGCGGTTTGGTGGAACGATCGTGCAGTATTTAGGAGACGGCGTGCTTGTCTATTTCGGCTCGCCGCAGGCGCACGAAGACGATCCCCGTCGTGCGGCGCTGGCCGGCCTCGCGATCGTCCGCGCGATGACGTCGGTCAATGCACAACTCGATCCTGAAATTGAGGTTAAGCTCGCCGTCCGCATCGGCATTCACACCGGACTCGCGGTGGTCGGTGCGGTGGGCGTTGGCCCCAACAAGGAGCAGCTCGCGGTCGGGGAGACGCCAAACATCGCCGCGCGTCTGCAAGGGCTGGCCGCGCCAGATACCGTCGTCGTCAGCGAAATCACGCACCGACTCTTGGCCGGTTCACTTGAGGTGCGAGAGCTCGGATCGCAGACGCTGGCGGGCTTCACACATGCGATGCGCGTCTTTCAGGTGGTGGGCGAACCTGAGACGACACGCACCAAGGTGACGCACGCGCAATCCGCGGCCATGATCGGGCGCGAGAGCGAACACGAAGTGCTGCTCACGGCTTGGAAGGCTGCGACATCAGGCGTGCGCCAGATCGCGCTGGTGAGTGGCGAGGCAGGCATTGGTAAGACGCGACTGCTCGACACACTCTCCGGCGAGGTGACCGCGAGTGGCGGTCGATTGCTCGAACTGCGCTGCTCGCCCTTCTCGCAGGACAGCGCGTTCGACTCAGTGGTCGAGATGTTGTCACGATGGTTCGATCTCAAGCGCGATGACGACGTCGCCACGCGCTCGAAGCATCTGCGCGAGTCGGTTGACACACTGGCCCTCGAGGACGCAGCTGCGCTTCCCTTGCTCGCCAGTTTGCTGCGACTGCCTGCACCTGGTCTTGCCGCACTGCAGCTCGAAGCCGGACGCCAGCGCCAGCGCACGCTCGAGGTGCTCCAGGCTGCCGTGCACGCGTACACTAGCGAAGGTCCGGTCCTTCTCGTCGCAGAAGATTTGCATTGGGTTGATCCTTCCACGCTGGAGTTTCTCAACCAGCTCGTGGCCAAGGACCATCAGGATCGGCTGTTGGTCGTGCTGACCTATCGTCCAGACTTCGGCGCGCGTTGGAGTGCGCGCGCGAACGTCACGAGCGTGTCACTGACGGGCCTCACTCCTCCGGAAGCAGCAGGGCTCGTGCTTTCGTCATCGCTCGGCATACCACTGCCGCCCGAGGTCGTACAGCAGATCGTGAGTCGCACCGACGGTGTTCCGCTCTTCATCGAGGAAACCACGCGCGCGATCATCGATTCGGGCGAACTCGTGGCCGTTGCCGACAAGTGGGAGCTCGTCGGTTCGATGCCAGCGACACTGGTACCGATGACGCTGCAGGACGCGCTGATGGCGCGCCTCGACCGCTTGGGGTCCGCGAAATCTCTCGCCCGGCTCGGCTCCGCCATCGGACGCGAGTTCAGCCTCGAACTTTTACGTGCCGTCGCCGCGCTGAACGAGGAAACGCTGCAAAGCGATATCGATCGACTCGTTGCGTCGCAGCTCCTCGAACGACACGTGACTGGTCCACACGTGACGCTCGTCTTTCGTCATTCGCTCATGCAGGAAACAGCCTATCAGTCGATGCTGCGCGCGACACGACGCACACTGCACCAGCGCATCGCGACTGTGCTGCAGACCAGCTCATCACACTTGGCCGAGGGGCGGCCAGAAGTACTCGCGCATCATCTCTCTGAGGCGGGCGAAACGCTTGCCGCCGTTCGCCTATGGCAGGACGCCGGCAACCTCGCCATCAGCCGTGCCGCCTTCACGGAAGCAATCAGTCATCTCACGCGCGGGCTCAAGGAACTGGTCACCCTTCCCGAATCGCCGGAACGCGACGCCATCGAACTCGGCCTGCAATCCGCGCTTGGCGCTGCATTGCAGGCGAGTCGCGGGTACGCCGCCGACGAAGTCGCACGTGCGTATGCGCGCGCGCGCGAGTTGTGCGCAAGCTCCGGCGACGCGACGCAATTGCTCACGGTACTGCGCGGACAATGGCTCTTTCACGGCACGCGTGCGGAGTACCATACCGAGCGCGAGATCGGTGAGCAGATCCTATCGATCGGAGAGCTTGAAGACTCAGCAGATCATCGGCTCGAGGGACATCTCGCCATCGCAGTGGGAAGACTCTATCTCGGCGAACTCGCCCTCTCGACCGACCACTTCACGCAGATGAAGAACGTCGCCGAACCCATCACGGACACGGTACGACCGCATCAATTTCTGATGCATTCTGCCGCGATTGCGCACGCGTATTTATCGCGGACGCTGGTGATGATGGGCGACATCGATGGCGCGACTCGCAACGCCGAGGAGG
The DNA here is from genome assembly GCA_038319245.1 of Gemmatimonadales bacterium. Lineage (GTDB taxonomy): Bacteria > Gemmatimonadota > Gemmatimonadetes > Gemmatimonadales > Gemmatimonadaceae > Gemmatimonas. Next base: position 12,370 of record JBBQDB010000006.1, on the reverse strand, counting down.
CCGTGGCGATGGCGAGACGTATCGCGATTCCACTGGCAGTCGCCCAGACGATGGGTATGCACGCACTGCTCTCGCATGTGCTGCGCGACGTTCCGGCAACGCTCGACTGGGCACGCCGGGCGCGCGAGGTGGCCGAAGAGTACGGATTTCCATATTGGCAATCGTTGATGGCGATCACGGAAGCGTGGGCGCTCGCGAAATCGGGCGACACTGCACACGGCATTGAGGCGATGGAGCGTGGCGTGGAGCGATATCGCGCCACAGGCGCGAAGCTGGGGCTGTCGTGGTTCTACGGAGCGTTAGCCGATCTGCTGCGTCGTGACAATCGTATCGACGAGGCCATTCGGTATATCGCCGATGCGACGGCGCACATTCAGGCCACCGACGAGCGGTATTACGAAGCGGAGACGGAGCGGCTGCGCGGTGAACTGCTGTTAGCCAAGTGGGGTCGCGCGGCCGAGGTAGAAGCCGAGCGGCATCTGGTCGCGGCGATGCAGGTCGCACAGCGACAGGGTGCGCGAACATGGGAGTTGCGTGCGTCCACAAGCCTGGCGCAGCTTTGGCACGAGATGGGCCGCAGCGATGAAGCGGTCTCGCAGCTCACGAGCGTGCTGGAGCACTTTGCGGCGTCGGTGAACATTCCCGACATCGCCGATGCCCGCGCGATGCTTGCTGCAATCCAACGACCAATTGTACGGTAATACTTAGGGCGCAGTGGTGGCTCGCACGAACCACCACTGTGTCGTCTCGTTAACGACCCGAGAGCCGACGCGTATGCTCGAGCAATGCGAGCAAGGGTTTCGGATTTCGCGCGCGTGACATCGCTTCGGTGAGTGCCTCGTGCGCGACGACGTCGAGATAGTCCTCAGCCGCGGGAATCTGCGCCTGCACGGCCAGCGACATTTCCTCTAGTTCCACAGGAGACATATCGTGCCGACAGAACATCGTTTGTAGCCGAGGATCTCGAATCGCCAGTGCGGCGGGTAACGTCAGAATGCCGTCGCGAATGTCCTCATCGCCACCGCCACCGAGCGCCTCGAGCCCGCGAGCATCACCGACGTCGTCGCAGCCATGATACACGGTGCCGAGCAGACGGCCGTATTTCCGTAACGTTTCATCCGATGTACCCATGCAGGCGCACACTTCGAACATCGATCCGGTATCTTCGCCCGCGATAAGCCGCCAGTCTTCAACACCCAGCGGCTTTCGACGCAATCGCCACTGCATGCACTCTGCGACGCCAAGCCGCGCTAACAGTTCGGACAGCAGGCCGATGCCGAACGGATCATGCGCAAGAAAACGGTACCCTTCGGCGACGATGTAACCGGACGCCATCAACGCCGGTAGCGACCCAAATTGCTTGTGCAGCGTGCTCACACCGCGACGCTCGTCGGACGCGTCCAGAATGTCGTCGATGACCAACGAGACGTTGTGAAACATCTCGATCGCGACCGCGCCCATGATAATCTCTTCAGGAATCGGACCGTCGTGCAGCGCGCGATAGCAGGCAAAAACAGTCAGCGGCCGAAAATATTTTGAACGCGCCAGAAACTGCCAGCGTAGCTGCGGCTGCATGTCTTCACCCGTCGTGTCGATCCACTGCACGAGTCGCTCACGAACTTGTCGCACTTCCAACTCGAAGCCTAGTCGCGCAATCACATCGGCATCGTCGCTCCGCGCGTAATCCGCCGTCGGTGCTGTACTCGGTGCTGTCATAGCTTGACGTTCGCACGTCGCTTCGCTTCGGCATCCGGCGTCAGGAGGCGATCGAAGTCCTGCTGCAGCCGCTTCGACTCTTCGAACGGCAGATCGGTCATCTCCCGCAAGAAGGCGCGGTAGTCGTCGATCCCTTCGGACATCGACTTTTGACGCTGCTCCATTGTTCCCGACATGTCCATCGAAGAAGTCGCCGTGCGTATCATCGTCGGCACACGACGCGACGAGATCTCCGCCCACTTGCCCATGTACCGGAATCCGCTGCCGGCGCAGGCGAGATAGAGCTCCGTCAGTCGTTGCGGGAGTTCTCCTGCGGCAGTGGTAGAACCGCTGGCGCCCTTCGGAGAATCACTGTGCGTGCTTGTGGCCGTGGGGAGTCCCATCGTGGTCTGAAACATCGTGGCCATTTGGTTCATCATTCCGAGGAACGCGTTGGTGGGATCAGTACTAGACATCGAGGGTGCTCCCGAAGCGGACGGCGAAGATGAATGTGAAGACGTCGTGTGATGTGTTGAGCCGCGCGGTACACGGTCGCCGCGAATGAAGGCGGCTGCGCGTTCACCAATCATGATCGTTGGAGCGTTGGTGTTGCCGCGAGTGATCGTGGGCATGATGGACGCATCGGCGACGCGAAGGCCGTGCACACCGTGCACGCGCAGCTTCGGATCCACCACCGCCTCAGCCCCCACGCCCATCGCGCACGTACCCACCGGATGCCACACGGTGCCTGCCGTCATGCGCACAAATGCAGCGAGCTCCGTACGATCGGTGGGCACCGGCACGCGCGTCGTTCCGTCGGCGAGCTTGCCAAACCACGACTCCGCCTCCGGACGACAGAACTCCGAGAGTGGTTTGAGCGCTGCGATCTCTCGTGCCAATTCAAATCCGCGCACCAGCACCTCGACATCCGCGTCGTCGGCAAGATAGTTCGGATCGACGAGCGGCAACGCGGTCGGCTCACGCGACGCGAGCCGCACCGTGCCACGACTCTTGGGCGCGATGAGAACCGGACTGACGATGAAGTGCGGCGTCCAATCCTTCTGCAGAAACCCCGGATAGCCCGCCAGAAAGTGGTACTGCAAATCGGGAGGCACGTCCGCGTTTCGTGTCGCGGAATCGGTGAAGAGTGCCGCTTCTGCGATGTACTCTGACTGCCCCGTCTCCTTGGGCGCGAGCCAAAACGACAAACACTGTACGTGATCGTGCAGGTTGCGACCAACGCCCGGCAGATTCGCCACTACCGGAATGCCCAGCGCGGTCAGCGCCGCCGCATCGCCTACGCCCGAACGAAGCAGGATCGCCGGCGACTCGAACGCACCCGCGCACAGAATCACTTCGGCATTGGCCCGCATGAGTTCTACTCGACCGTTAACCACACATTGCACTCCCGTCGCGCGCCCGTTCTCGATCACGACGCGGTCAACCACGACTCCGGTGCGCACCGTGAGCGTCGTGCGATTGGCGATCGGCCACAAATACGCTTGCGAGCTGCTGGCGCGCGCGCCCTCCGGCGTGACGTTGACGCGATACAGTCCGGCGGCGTTCTGCTGCACCACGCCATTGTAGTCGTAGCTGAGCGCACTGTCAGGAAAGGGGCCAAGTGCCGCGGTCGACGCAACGAATGCAGCCGCGACCGCCGACGGGTGCGGCATCGGCCGCACATCGACCGGGCCCATGGCGCCATGATAGTGCGAGGCACCGCCCGCGTCGCGCTCGATGTGTCGCAACCACGGCAAGACGTCGTCATACGACCAGCCAGTGCAGCCCGCCGCGGCCCAGCCTTCATAGTCGGCGCGATTGCCATGCACCCAGATCATGCCGTTGATGCTGCTGCTGCCACCTAGCACGACACCGCGTTGAATCGCGACGTTGCGACCGCGCGCGTCCGGCGGGGTCGTGATGAGGTACGGTTGCGGCGTAGTCATATACGGCACCGAGGCACCGCCGGGTGCGAAGGCATCCGCGAGTTCCTGCAGCGGGTCCTGCACGATTGCGCCGCGATCATCGCCGCCCTTCTCCAACAGCAGCACCCGCGCAGATTCGCTCAACCGGTTGGCAACGGCGCACCCCGCTGAACCCGCACCCACCACGATATAGTCGTACGTCGAACCAGTCATAGAATGTTTGTGACTCGAGGTTAGTCGGGACGCTCGCCAAACATCGGACCAATGGCGCGCACCATCGCACTCCACCACGACGCGGCCAACGTCGCCGGCATCGTCGACACGTACAACGCGCCAGCCATCATGTCGCCCCACGCCTCGAGCACGTTACCGATCGCGAGGTCCGGTGCGACATCGACACCCTGCGTCATCGTGCGCATCGCCATCACATAGGGTGTCATCGCGCTTCGCATCGCCAACACCGATGGCGTGGAGTACGTCGACGGCGAAATGAGTTCAATCGGCGGGCCTATCGGCGATGCCGTCCAGATAGCCTGTGCGGCTTGAATGCCGCTGGTCACAGCGGCTTCGACCGTCGCCATCTGCACGGGGTTCTGCGTGCAATCACCGGCGAAGAAGAGATTCTTAATTTCCGGGTATGACACGATTGGCTGCCATTGCTTGAAACCAGGGTGATTCGTAAAGAGCTCGGCGCTCGTGTTGGGCCGGTAGTGCGATTTCTTCCAGTCGATATCGCTCTCCGAATCACCCCAATGATCGCCGAGGCGAAAACCGGGCAGATAGGCGCGCAACTCCTTGAGCATTTGGAACCCGCGCTCGTCGTCGTCGCCATCCGGAATGGCCCAAAAATCCGACGCGGCCACCGTGAGCACTGTGACACCCTGCATGTTCGGGTCATCGTGCCACACTTGGCTCAGATCAAGGAACGTAAGGTCGCCGCGTGAATCGGCCATTTGCGTGACCTCCTTCGGCACGCCCTCGACCTTAATCTTGAAATACACATCGACGACGGACACCGGCTCTGCGGTCAATCGCCGGAGCTGCGCCAGCTGCGGCAGCACATCAACGACCCGCTGCGCGCGACGGTCCTTCTTGCTGATCGGATGTTCGAGGATGCGCGCGAGCGTCTTGGGCGGTAGCGCGAGAATCACGTGATCGGGCGCCGGCGATACTTCGTGCGGTTCGGCGCCTTTCACCGGCACGACCGCATGCGCGTGCGTGTCGTAATGCACGGCCTGCACGACGAGGCGCGAGACGCGCGTCCCACCGCCGGCATCAGCAACTTCGAGACCGACTGCTTGGCGGTTGCATTCGATCTTGGCACCAAGGCTCTCGAGCTTTTTGACCAGCGGTGCGAGCAGTTTCGTGTGCAAATCACCGGTCAATAGCCAAGTCAATGGTGACGGCCGCGGAAAGCTCAGGTTAATGAATTGCCGGTACGCAAGCGCCGACGTCTGGAAGGCGTGAATCGACCAGATCGTCATCAACGTGATGTCGTGCAGCTTGGTCAGGACTGGCGACGCATAGGACCGCGACTGCATGAACGCCTCGACGCTGATGCGATCAAGCTCGTCCCAATCAAAGTCTTCCTGCGAGAGCAGATCGAGCATCGAGTAGACCCACAGCACCATATCGCGCGGTGGCTGCACGCCGGACATGATGTTGCGATACCCCGATGCGAACGATCCCACGTCCTCGAGCGAAAGGAACTTCGGAAACGCCCCGCGCTGCAGGATCATCACCCTATTGCGCTGCTCGAAGTCCTTCCCGTCCCCACGCTCGAGCCCCAGCGTGCCCTCCGCGAGCGCCCAGAAGTTCTCGTAAAAGTTCGAGAACATGTGCGTGTAGACATCGGTGTTGGTACCGTTCGCGCGATAGGCGCCGAGGTTACCGCCAACCCACGGTTTCTGCTCGTAGACGGTCACGCGGTAGCCACGTTCCGCGAGTCGTACAGCCGCCGTCAGGCCGGAGATACCGCCGCCGATGATGGCGACCTGCGGACCGGTCGGTTCCTGTTGCACGAAGTGCTCCTATTGCGGTGTGACCCGTCCCGGTGAGACGTCGCGCGCTACTCGCCATCGTCTAACGGCCAAGTCGCAAATAAACGCTCGTCTCACCGAGCTCGCAAGCAACTCGGCACACATGCATGGTCATCGCATCTTGCGTCGCAGCGATTTCCAACTCGCCAAGCAGCGCTTCGCAGTTTCGAGCTCGTTGTATCGACTGCCTTCTTGCTCCATCAGGTAGTACTCTACGCCGCCAACCGCCTCCAGTGCGGTCACGATTGGTCTCCACGGCGCGACGCCTTCACCGAACAGTACGCGGTACGACTTTTCAGCGGCTTCAGAGCCGGGCGCCCAGTCCTTGAGATGCACGCTGCGAATGCGACCGGGATTGGCCGTGATCCACGCAACCGGATCCGCGCCCGCTTTGACGCAGGTGCCAACGTCGAGCTGCAACATGAAATCGTTGGGCGTATTCGCCGCGATCACGTCCATCACGCGCTGGCCATCCGCGAGCTTGGCCCACTCGGCGTCGTGATTGTGCAGGCCCGCGTACAGTCCGTGGGGGCGCAATGTGTCCGAGGCGGCCGTGAGCTTGCCGCTCAGCGTCGTCCAGTCGTCAACCGTTCCGGTGGACATCGGGGGCGACGCCAGCACAATGTACCGCGCGCCCAGGATCTGATTGACCTCGATCGCTTTGGTCATCGTCTCGCCCGGCGTCAGCGATACGATGCTGTTGTGCGTCGAGTAGCAACGCAGGCCGAGGTCATCGAGCATCGTCCGTACGACTTTCGCGTAGGGCAGCGTCCACGCGAGATATGGCGCATAGAACTCAACGACGTCGTAGCCGATCGCTTTGAGCGCGTTCAACGTTTGGGGCAGATCTTTCGCCTGTTCATTGCGCACCGCGTACATCTCGATGCCGATCGGCTTTGCCTTCATCGCCGCCCGTCCGTCGAAAACTCCATCGCCGTGTGTCGACGACACGTTCCGCGAAGACGATTCGGATGACAGCACCGGTGCCGCAGCACAAAGCGCGACGGTCGCACTGGCGTGCGCGAGAAAGTCGCGGCGTGAGAGTGCACCGGCGGGCGTAGCAGACGGCGAGAAGTCGGTCATGACCACGATGGCAAGAGGAACACGCGAGGCACCCTGATAAACAATATGTGTTGGCGCCTCGTCGTGACTACAGCGCGCTAGCAGTGTGTGAGCAGCGTGTTTACAGCGTCACGTTGGTACCGGCAGGGAGCGTGATCGCGGCCGTCGGATACGTAAAGCTGTCCGCCGTTGGCGCCGGTGTGCCGTCCTTCGCGATCGGCGTCATGCGCCCCGTGAGGTGTGTGGCCGTGACTTCGATCGTCAGGTAACTGTGGCGCTTGGCATCGCCGGCCACCAGCGTCGCCCCAGTATTTGGGTCGGTCGTGCCGACGGGCGAGTTCATACCGTGCAGATGGTAGTAGCCACCGCTTCCGGCGACGATGAACGGCACGGTCTTCTTGGCGGTCAGCGTGCGTTCAATGCGCTGATAATTGTGCACGTGTCCGGCGAGCACGAGATTCGGCACTCGGCGTGAATCGTTAACCGCCTGTTGCAGCACCTTGGCGATATTCGCGCTTCCGCTGTGATGATCGTCGAATGAGTAGATTGGATGATGCATCGCCACGACGAGCGCCTTGTTCGTTGGTGCCGTCGCCAATTCATTCGCGAGCCATTGCTGCTGGATCGAATCGACCGATCCGCCTTCGGGCACGTTGGTGTACATCCCGACGATGCGGACGAACGGACAGTCGAGCGCGAAGTACACATTCGGCAGCGACAGCGTGACACGCGGCGCATCACGCGACACGGGATCGACGTGCGGCACCGCCGTCATGAAGTACGCCACCCAGCCATCGAGCGAGGTTTGCGAGGCGTCGACCGGATCGCCGTCATGATTGCCGGCGATACCAATGATCGGCGCGTCGTAGTGATCGTACGGATCGTAGAACTGACTGTAGTACTGCAGCTGTTCGCCGTTGTAGTAGACGATGTCGCCGAGGTGAAAAAAGAACTCCGGCCGATGCAACGCCGCGCCGCGTAGATCGGTTTTCATGGATGCCGCAACCGCACGCTGGTAGTCCGGATGACTGATGCCGCCCGTGTCGCCGACCGCGTGAAAGACCATCCGCTTGTGCTTCGCCGCGCGAGCGCTGATGCCCGGAACCATGGTCTCGAGATCGACGTGATATGGCGGCGCGCCGAGTGGTTGTGGCAGTGGCTGAAAGCGCTGACGGTACGTCAGTGGCGACAGCGGCGTAACGCCTTGGTCGGCCTGCGAGCGGCCGATGACGGGACGCGCGCGTACAGATCCTGGCAGTAGCATGGACTCTGCTCCGGTGCGTGTATAGAGCGGGTGAGGACAACACTCGCGCGCGACTGTTCGACACGACTGTTCGAACTGACGCAGCAAACGTTGGAGCCGCTGTCGCCGTCCACAAGCTTGCGTCGGCGAACACAGCTGAAGTCCGCTTGACGGGTCGCGCGAGACAAAATCGAGGCGTGAAGGAGGCAGTGACGCTTAAGCGACGGACGGCCAGTTGCCGCGCCCGATGGCCCGCCGCGCTTGCGGGTACCGCGATTCGCGCCGTAATTGGTCGCGTCACTCCCCCCACCTGAGTCGGAGACCGCATGCGCGGCACCCACGTCCGCTCCTTCCTGCTGGCCTGCTGTACGCTGTTGATCGTCGCGGTGTCGCCACCGGCACATGCGCAGCGATCCCTCGCGCCCCTGAGCCCGGCCGGCGAGTCCGTCACGCCCGTCTACGAAGGCTGGTATCGCAACGGCGACGGCACGTTCAGCCTCTCGTTCGGTTACTTCAACCGGAACACCACCGAAATCGTGGATGTCGCCGTCGGCGACAACAACCACCTCGCGCCCGGCTCCGTCAATCAAGGGCAACCCACTCACTTTCATCCGCGTCGCCACTGGGGCGTTTTTGCCGTTGTCGTGCCCGCAGACTTTGGCCAGCAGAAGGTTACGTGGTCACTCAACGTACGCGGCCAAGCGTACGCCATCAGCGGCAGCCTCCAACCGGACTGGGAGATCGACGCGATTGTTGGCGAGGCGTCGGCCGACAACACACCGCCGTCCATCCGCTTCGTGAGTGGCGGGCCCGCCGGTCAAGGTCCACTTGGCATCACCAGCGCGTCCTTTACAACGGCCGTCGGTAAGCCACTCGTCGTGCCGCTGATCGTGACCGACGACGGCAAAGCCGAACCGATCGCGCGTGCGGCCAATCCCGTCGAGCTCACCTGGTTTCTACATCAGGGACCCGGGCCCGTCACGTTCACGCCCGCCACATCGAAACTCACGGCGACCGGCGGCACGACCGATGTGAGCGTCAGCTTCAGCCAGCCAGGTCAGTACCTCCTGCGCGTGCGTGCGAATGACTCTCCGATCGTCAGCGCGGGCCATGCGCAGTGCTGTTGGACCAATGCCTTCGTTCGCGTGACGGTGACCCCATGACTTCCGTTTCCCGTGGTATCCCGAGGATTTCCATGATGGCGATCATGAGGCCGGTGCAGTCGATCACGCGGGTGTGCGGTGGCCTTGGCATGCTCTCTACGATGCTGGCGATGCCCGCACTCAGTGCGCAGGTCAACGGCGTAAATGGCGACAAATCGGGGCTGAGTTCGCGTCCCTTGGCGACCAGCGTTGCGCGAGCGGCATCGTCACCCGCGACGGTGTCGGCGACGAGCGCAAGCACGGCACCGCGCGCAGTCACGTACGCGCGAGACGTTGCGCCGATCCTCCAGCAAAACTGTCAGCAATGCCATCAGCCCGGCTCAATCGCACCGATGTCCCTGCTCACGTACGATCAGGCGAAGGAGTACGCTGTCGAAATCCGCAGCAAGGTCTCGCAACGTCTGATGCCGCCGTGGCATATCGATAAAACCGTCGGCGTCCAGTTCTTCAAGAACGATCGCAGCTTGAGTGAGGCGCAAATCGCCACGATCGTGAATTGGGTCGACGCAGGCACGCCACTCGGCGATCCGAAGGACATGCCGCCGGCCATGAAGTTCCCCGATCCAAACCGGTGGCAGATCGCTGAAAAAATCGGCCAACAACCCGATCTCATCATCAAGTCGAAACCGTACACGCTCGCCGCGCGCACGCAGGATAAGTGGTTCCGCCCCGTTGTCGAGACCGGTGTCACCGAACCGCGGTGGGTGCGCGCAATCGAAGTGAAGCCCGCTCGGTCACAGGATCGCAAAATCGTGCACCACGTGCTCGCCTATCTGCTGCAGGACGAAAAGGAGGTGACGGGGTTGGCCAGCTCGGCGCACGATCATCAGTCCAATGCGGGTCTATTCATGGAATGGGCCGTTGGCAAAACGGGACAGATCTACAACGAGGACGCCGGCAAGTTGATGTTGCCCGGATCGCGCATTCGTTGGGAAGTGCACATGCACGCAAACGGCGAGGAGTACAAGGACAGCCAAGTCGAAATGGCGATCTACTTCTACCCCAAGGGCTATGTGCCGAAGCATCGCACGGTGCTGACGATGTTCAACGTCGCGCGTGGATCAGATCTCGACATCCCGCCCAACGAGAAAACGATCACGCAAAACTTCTACGTGCTGCAGGCGCCCGCGCGCATCGAGAACTTCCAGCCGCACATGCACATGCGCGGCAAAGCAATGTCGCTCGAAGCGATCTATCCGGATGGGCGCAAGGAACTCATCAGCCAGGTGAGCAATTTTCAGTGGAACTGGCATATCAACTACGTCTACGCGGACAGCGTCGCACCGCTGCTGCCCAAGGGTACGATGCTCTCGTTCACGGCATGGCACGACAACACGAAGAACAATCCACTCAATCCCGACCCGACGCAGTGGGTAGGTTGGGGCGACCGTACGGTCGACGAGATGGCACACAACTGGATCGATGTGACGTATCTCGAGCAGGATGAATTCGACCGGATGGTCGCCGAACGCAAGGCAAAGACCGTTCGCAAGGTGGTGCCGCAGTGAGGTCGCTTCAGTTCACAGTCACACGCTGTAGGCACCACGGAAGCCGCGTGCTTTGCATGCTCGCCGTTGGCAGCATTGCGTGGTCACCTGCCGTCGTAGTCGCGCAGAAATCGAAGGCCGCACCGGCGCCGACTCAGAACCCGTTTACGACGGCGAATGGCGAATGGCCGAGCCACACCGGTGACACGCGCGGTTCACGCTATGCGCCACTTGAGCAGGTGACGGCGACCAATTTCAACACCCTCGAAGTCGCGTGGCGCTTTAAGACTGATGCGCTGGGCCCGCGACCAGAGTTCAAACTCGAAGGGACGCCACTCATGGTTGGCGGCGTGTTGTATACCACCGCAGGCACGCGTCGCGCGGTGATCGCGCTCGACGCCGCCACCGGCGAGCTGCTCTGGGTGCACAGCGAGAATGAAGGTGAACGTGGCGCCGCGGCCCCACGGCTGTTGTCGGGGCGCGGACTCGCCTACTGGACCGACGGTAAGAGCTCACGAATTCTGTACGTGACGCCGGGCTATCGACTCATCGCGCTCGACGCGAAGAGCGGTGGGCGCATCGCGAGTTTTGGTGACAGCGGCATGGTCGACCTGAAGGCGACGATGGATCAGCCGATTCTGCCCGATCTCGTCACTGGGGAAATCGGCTTTCAAGGTGCGCCGGTTGTGGCGCGTAACGTCGTAGTCGTCGGTGCTGCGTTTCGCGAAGGCGGATCGCCCAAATCCTATCGCAACAACAAGGGTGACATTCGCGGCTTCGACGTCCGCACCGGTAAAAAGCTGTGGACGTTTCACACGATTCCCCACAAGGGCGAGCCCGGCTACGACACGTGGCTCAAGGGTTCCGCGGAATACACCGGCAACACCGGCGTGTGGACACAGCTCACTGTCGACGAGGATCTCGGTCTCGCCTATCTCCCGATCGAGGCACCGACGGGCGATTACTACGGAGGCCACCGTCCAGGCAACAACCTGTACGGCGAAAGCTTGGTCTGTGTCGACTTGCAGACGGGCGTTAGGAAGTGGCACTTCCAGCTCGTGCATCATCCGATCTGGGACTTCGATCTCGCGTCGGCGCCGATCCTCGCGGACATTAAGGTCGATGGACGCGCGATCAAGAGTGTCGCAGTGCCGACCAAGCAGGGCATTCTTTACGTGTTTGATCGCGTGAGCGGCAAGCCCGTATGGCCGATCGATGAGAAGCCGGTGGAAATCGGAGAGGTACCCGGCGAGTGGTATTCGCCCACACAGCCGATGCCCACCAAGCCCAAAGCCTTTGCGCGCAACGGTGTCACGCTTGACGACATCATCGACTACACACCGGCGCTCAAGGAAGCGGGCTTGGCCATCGCATCGCGATTCAAGCTTGGCCCGATTTTTACGCCACCCATCGTGAGCAAGCCAGGTGGTCCGATCGCGACGCTCGCGCAGGGACCCACCAACGGTGGCGCCAACTGGGCCGGCGGCTCGTACGATCCCGAGTCGCACATTTTGTACGTATCGGCGTCCAACTACTCACCATCGTTGCTTGGCCTCGCGCCACCGGCCAACGGTGCGTCAGACATGGATTACGTGCAGGGTTTTGGCCCGACGCCTCCGGGGCAGCCTCGGTTCCCAGGGCTCGCCGTCCAAGGGCTCCCGCTGTTCAAGCCACCGTATGGCACCATCTCCGCCATCAACCTCGATAACGGTGAGTTTGTCTGGCAGGTGCCGCACGGTGAAACGCCCGATGCCGT
>JBBQDB010000005.1:0-59638 GCA_038319245.1 Gemmatimonadales bacterium | reverse complement strand
GGCTACTTCGCCCGGTGATCCATGCGCTGGAATGCGAGGAATTCGTGGATCGCCGCAATGGCGCTCGGGTCTTTCGATACGATGAGCAATTGTCCCCCGCGCGGCAGCGCCGAAAATGTGTACGTGATCATCGCACGCTTCGATGCCATGATATTTGCGCCCGGAACCGATTGCATGTGGACGAATGCGGGTGTGGTGAAATCGCCGCCCTTGAAGGCACTGGCGATCTCCTGCAAATGCGCACGGATCTGTACAACGCCAACGGGATCGTCGACATCACGTTGCAGTTCGATCCGACCGCCATCTGCCATGTCGTCGAAGTGGTGCGTTGACGTGTACTGATCGACGCCCATCGCTTGCTTACCACGCGCTTGTAGCGTCGCGAATGGTGCGGCCGACGTGTCGTGTGTCATCCCAGCCATCGTACCACCGGCCATGTCATGCCCCATGCCGCCGTTCTTCATCATCTGTTCATGAATCGCCGCCATGCCGCGATTCACCATATCGGTGACCTCGGCGGCGTGCTGCTGCACGAGCGCGACCGTGGCGGGATCGTTTGAGGTCTCCGTCACCGCGACTCCCTTCTTCGTCTCTTTCGTTGTGCGCGTGATGCTCGTGCCACGGCGAAGCACACCATGCAACGACGGCGACGACATCGGGAGATCGGGATCTTCGGCCTTGCTTACCAGCACGCCAGTTCGCGCCACATGCGCCTTGATGCTCGCCGCCATCGCCGGATCGTCGGATTCGGTGAGTGTCCGAATGCCATTGGGGAGGTTGGTGACGGTGCGGCGTAATTTGTCGTGATTGGTCATTAGTGCATGCACGACCTGCATGATCGCCGTCGTCGCAGAGTCGCCACGGCCCATACCCATCATCCCGCCACTCTGCTGTGCCAGAAGCGGCGGCGTGACGAGTGGCACCGTTACGATCGTCGCGATGGCGAGCGTAGTGCCGACGACGGCAAAACCAATTGATCTGCGAAAGCCGAGCATGGGATTCCTCGGAAGTTTGATTCTGTATGAGCGCATGTGCCGCGTGGTGTTGGAGCAAAGTGCACGGCGCCTGCTGCGTATAACACTAGCCGGAATGTTCGGGTCAGTATTAACGGAGCGGAAGCGCGTGTTCCGCGACCTCTTCGGACAGGCGCGTGTGATTCAAGTGGTTGGCAATCGTGCACGCGTCAGGCCGACCGCCAATCGCCGCTCGATTCCACGCGGGTCCATTGCGTGTGGTGCTCGGCAGCGATGTGTGGCTGACGCGGTTGCCCCGCAAACTGGCCGCCGCTAAGCTCACTCCATGCGCGGCGCGTTCTTGGCGACGTGTGGCTTGTGTTGGCGTGGTGGCCGAGTGGTTTAAGGCAGCGGTCTTGAAAACCGCCGAACCTGAAAGGGTTCCGTGAGTTCGAATCTCACCTACGCCGTGTCGCGTCCGAACACCTATTCCTCCCCCTCCGAAATGCCTCGCATCGCGAACCGATCCGTCGTGCCTCCATTCACGGCCACGGTGGCCAGCCTTGCGTTCTCGGCGATCGTGGTCGCTGCCTGCGCTGGCGACAAAGCCCCCGGCGCTCCGACCACCACGGTGGCGAGCGGCTCCGATTCCGCCGCCATCGCCCCCGCCCTAGCCGCGATCACGGCTGAGGGCCTCCTGGCCCACACCAAAGCCCTTTCAGACGACTCGACCGAAGGTCGCGGGCCCGGCACCCCGGGCGAAGACAAGGCCATCAAGTACCTCGCCGGACAGTTCAAGGCGATGGGACTTGTCTCGGCCAACCCCGACGGCTCGTATCTGCAGGACGTGCCGCTGCGCGGCTTCCAGGCGCATCCGGAGGCCGCATTCCACGTCGGCAGTCGGGTGTTACCGCTCTCGTTCCCCAGCGACTACATGGCCGTCTCGCGACGCGACACGGCCGTGGTGGACGTCAACGCGGAGATCGTCTTCGTCGGCTACGGCGTTGTCGCCCCCGAATACGGTTGGGATGACTACAAGGGCGTGGACGTGAAGGGTAAAGTGATTCTCATGCTCGTCAACGATCCCGCCGTGCCCGACCCGAAGGACTCGACCAAGCTCGATCCGGCGATGTTCAAGGGAAGTGCGATGACGTACTACGGTCGCTGGACGTACAAGTATGAAATTGCAGCGGCCAAGGGCGCGGCTGGCGCGATCATCATCCATGAGACGGGGCCGGCAGGCTATCCGTATCAGGCGATCAGCAGCGTTGCGCGCGAGAATTTCGACATCGTCGCTCCGGATGGCAACATGGGGCGCGCCAAATTCGAAGCATGGCTCACCCAGCCCAAGGCTGAAGAACTGCTCAAGGCCACTGGCAAGGATTTCGCGACCCTCAAAGCCGCGGCACGTCGCAAGGATTTCAAGCCGATTTCACTCGGCGCGACCGCCACGGTGCACATCAAGACCGACTCGCGCGTCATCAAGTCGCACAACGTCGTCGCAACAGTGCCTGGCAGCGACGCGACCAAGAAAGACGAGTACATCATCTACACGGCGCACTGGGATCATCTCGGTCGCGACACAACGATCAAAGGCGATCAGATCTTCAACGGCGCGCTCGACAACGCGTCGGGATGCGCCTCGCTGCTGGAGCTCGCGAAAGCGTACACATCGCTCGGCATCAAGCCATCGCGTTCAGTGATGTTCATCGCGCTCACCGGTGAGGAAAAAGGACTGCTCGGCGCCAAGTATTACGCGGAGCATCCGCTCGTGCCGCTCAACAAGACGCTCGCGAACATCAACATGGACGGGTTCAACCAGTGGGGCCGCACCAGCGATCTCGTGGTCGTCGGCTACGGCAACTCGTCGCTCGAAGATGTGCTGGCGGATGTGCTCAAGCCGGCCGGTCGGGTGCTCGCTCCGGATCCGGAGCCCGAGAAGGGATTCTATTTCCGCTCCGATCACTTCGAGTTTGCGAAGCAGGGCGTTCCGGCGCTCTACCTCGATGCGGGCACACACTTCGTGGGCAAGGACTCGACGTTCGGCGCCAAGAAACGCGATGAATACACGACCAAGGACTATCACCAGCCGAGCGACGAAGTGAAGCCGGATTGGGATTTGAGTGGCGCCGTGGAAGACGTGCGCGCGCTCTTTCAGGTGGGCTACCGCGTGATTGGCAACGATACGTGGCCGACGTGGAAGCTCGGCACGGAATTCAAGGCGCGCCGCGATTCCTCGTTGGCCGGCGCAAAGAAGTAGCAGAAGTCGCGTCAAACCGCGGTTGACCGGGAGATGGCCCCGGGTCAGATTGCACGTCTGGCAAGACCACAGCACGTGGGCGCGTCAGAGGAGGGATGGCCGAGAGGCTGAAGGCACCGGTTTGCTAAACCGGCATAGGGGGTCAACCTCTATCGCGGGTTCGAATCCCGCTTCCTCCGCTCCGCGGGTCCGCTGCACTTGCCGGCGGGCCCGCGTTGTCATTTCAGGCTGTGCGTTTTCGTCTTCTGATCGTTTCCCCGAGCTCCCGGTTCGGTTTCGTATATGTCGTCAGGAATCACGCGCCCTCGCGTGCGCTTCGCCCCGTCGCCGACGGGATTTTTGCATGTTGGCGGCGCCCGTACGGCCCTCTTCAATTGGCTCTACGCCCGCAAATACGATGGTGATTTCCTCCTGCGTATCGAGGACACCGATCGCGTCCGCAGTACCGACGAGAGCACCCGCGCGATCTTCGAAGGTTTGGAGTGGCTGGGGCTCAAGTGGGATGAGCAGGTCGTCTACCAAGGATCCAACCTCGAGCGCCACCGCGCCGACGCGCAGCGGCTGATCGCGAACGGGTCGGCGTATCGCGACTTCACGCCGCAGGCAGAGATCGAGCGCCTGCGCAACGACGCCGAGTCGCGCGGTCTGACCTTTCGCTTCGATCGTCGGCTTGCCGATCTGACACCGCAGCAGGAAGCGGAGAAGCTCGCGCGCGGCGAGCCGTTCGCGATTCGCTTTAAGGTGCCCGATGGCGTAACCGAGTGGCTCGATCTGGTGCACGAACGCATCGCGTTTCCCAATAAAGACATCGAAGACTTCGTCGTCTTGCGCTCCGATGCGACGCCCGTCTACAACATGGCCGTCGTGTCGGATGACATCGACATGGGCATCACGCTCGTCATGCGCGGCGATGACCACATCTCCAACACGCCGAAGCAGATTTTGCTCTATCGCGCGTTGGGCGCACGGCTACCGCAGTTCGCGCATGTCCCGATGATTCTGGGCGACGACGGAAAGAAGCTCTCCAAGCGACATGGAGCGACCGCAGTCGGCGACTACCAGTACAAGGGGCTTCTGCCCGATGCGATGCTCAACTTCCTCGCCTTGCTCGGTTGGAGCACCGGTGACGACACCGAAGTGATGACGCTCGCGCAGCTCGTCGAAAAATTCGATGTCGAAGGGCTGCAGAAGAAAGCGGCCGTGTTCGATACGAAGAAGCTCGAGTGGATGAACGGCCAGCATTTGGCAATGATCTCGCTCGACGCACTGGAGCCATTCATGACGCCGGCGTTCATGAAAGCCGGATACGCGACGGCGGACGAGTTGCACGCACGTAAAGATTGGTACTACGGCCTGCTTGAGCTGCTACGTGTTCGTGCGCGGACCACGGATGATATCGTCGCACTCGCGGCGCACTATTTCCGCGACAGCGTCGAGTACGATCTCGACGCTGTCGGCAAGCAGTGGCGCGATGTCGCGGCCACCGCCGCCGTACTGACCGCGACCCGCGACCGTCTCGCGATCGTGGCGGCGTGGGAGCCCCAGGTGATGGAAGATGCGCTCAGGAAATTGGCGGAAGAACTGGGGATCTCCGGTGGCAAGATCTTCCAGCCGCTTCGTGTGGCGCTCACGGGATTGACCGTGAGCCCTGGGATCTTCGACGTGTTACTGTATCTGGGTCGCGAGCGGTCGCTCAGGCGAATCGATGCGGCGGTCGCGTACCTCGGGCAGGATTCGCCGGCGTAGCGATCTTCCGTGTGGTCCGCGCTACTGAAGAATCACGAACGGTGACGTGGCGAAGTTCAGAATACCCGCCGGAAAAGCGGTCAGGCTGAAATAATTCCGGCGCGGCTGATCGAACTTGGACGGTGTCCACGGCGCCGTGCCCGCGTACATCAAGTCGTTCGGATCGGTGATCGTGTGACCGGTAAATCCATGATCAGGCGCCGCGGCGGATACCAGTCCTAACAAATGCATCGTTTCGTGCGCCCCGACGAAGTCGATGTAGCCCGGCGCCGAGGTCGGCGTGGCGGCGAACGCGTTGGTGTTGCAATTCGGTCCGCCGGCGATCGTCCCCTGCAGATAAATCGCGGCCACGCGTCCTGGCAGTAACGGCGGATACGCGGCGCTGCCGCAGCGATCGATGTGTCCGCCGTCGTAATACGTCAGATACAACTTGAGCGAGTTGGCCGACACGCCAGCGGAAGTAAGATCCTTCTCGATGGAATCGCGAATCAGTGCCCCGTAGGCACGATACACCGCGTCGGTGCGTGGCAACCGCACGAATTGCACATCGAGACCACCGCCGAACGTATCAAGTCGCAGCACGCGTCCGGTGGTCTGCGCGGAGAGCCAGCGCTGCCACGCCGACACCGACCGTTGCAACACGCCCAACGTATCGAGCCCGCGATCGACGCCGTCGCTCGGCAGCGCGTACAGCACTTTGAGCTGATTCCCACCGGTATCATCGGCGCGATCGGTGCTGGTGCGCGCGCCAATCGGCAGTGCATACGTCACCGCGCTGCTGGCGGTGGCGCCAGCGGACACCGTGACGGTCCGTGTCGACGCGGCGTAGCGAAGCGATACGTCTGATACGGGCGTGACGGTGATGGTGTACGCGCCTGGTGCGAGTCGAGCCACTGTGCCAGTCGCCGTGAGTGTATTGGTCACGCCGGCGCCGGTTACGACGGCACTGCCTGCGCGGTCGCTCGGTAGTCCGCCAATCGAAACCGTGAGCGCGCCGGTGGTGGCAGCGTACGTCACCGTTGCCGTGGCCGTGGCGCCAGCCACGACGGTCGCTTGCTGCTGCGCCGCAGTGGGAGCGTAATCGTACGTGGCGCTGTTCACCGAGGCGGCGACGACAGAGTACGCGCCTGGGGTCAGTCCCGAGAGAGTTTCGGTGGCGGTCAGCGCTCGCGAGTAACTGGCCGGTCCGGTGACTTGCACCGCCGCGCCACCAGGCGACGCAATTGTCACGGTCAACGCGCCCGTGGTCGGCGCTGGGGTCACGGGCACCGTTGGTGTCGCATCGCTACCCCCCGAGCCGCCGCAAGCGGACAGCACGAGGACCAAAAGCGCCATCGAACGACGGCGAATCACGGCAAAGCTGCGCAGTACCTGGGTCACGAATACTCCACTGAATTTGGGGGGCAGATTTCCTACGCTACAGCGCGTCATCGCGTCGTTCAACCGTTCGTCGAGAAGTGATAGCGGTACGCGTTGCCATCGACCGCCGAGGAACCTGCCACGTCGCGTGGGGTGAGCAATAGCAGTACAAGACTATCGGGAGCTCAATGATGACATGGCGAGTTGGTACGGCAGCGGTCGTGCTGCTGAGCGCGTGCGGTGGAACGAGCACGTCCTCGATAACGGGTGTCGAGTATTCGTTGGCGCAGGCGGCTGATTCCATTCCGCTGCGGTATCGAACGGAGACCCGCGTGGGCGACGTGTATATGACGCTGGCCAGCGTGTCGTCCGACTCACGCTGCCCGCGCGGAGTGACGTGCGTCTGGGCCGGCGACGCTGTTGCATCCGTCGTAGTGGATCCCGGCTGCATCAAGGCTGGTTGTCGGGCGCCGTCAGCGGTACTGGCGCTGCACGCCACGCTCCAGCCGCAGGCAGGTGACGCGCTTGGCTATCGAGTGCAATTGCTGTCGTTGCAACCCGAGCCAGCACGCGATGTCGTCGTCGACTCGTCGCGCTATGTGGCGTGGGTGCGCGTGACCCGCTAGCGACACCGGATGGCGCTACTGATCCGTTCGACGCACCCAGCGCGTGTCCAGTCCGTGCAGGCTATCGTCGAACCACCGAACGCACGCCGTCCGAATACACGACTTCAACGCGGCGACCGTTCGTGGTCACGACCGCATCGGCGTTGCGAACGAAGCCGAGCGTTTCGCCCGTGTTCACATCCCGAACCAGCGCCAGCGGGTAGTCGCGTGCGTTCCAGCGAATCCGAGAGCGTGTGCCGTCGACCCGAGTTACATCTGACCGAGGCTCGGGAAGCGTTCGCACGAGATTTCCGGCGGCAGTTTTTGGATCGCGCGCGGCAACCGCTGCGGTGGAGCGTTCCATGGCGAGCAACGGCCGCTCGACATCGCTCACGCGGACTTTTGCGAGTGATTGTTCAAGCGTGGCGCTCCACGGAAGGACCACAGCGAACTGTCGTTCGTCATGCGTCAATTCGTGATCGACGTGATCCGCGTTCACGGAGACATCCACCAACGTCGCACCGCCCGCATCGAGCAGCTGCACGCGATGGGTGCCGAACGACGTGCTCGGCGTGATCGGTGCGCGCACCCGAAACGCGGGCTCCAGCATCACGCGGCCATCAACCACGCGCCCCCACACGAGCAGACCGTCGTCGGGCGCGTTCATTGCGGCCACGAGGCCAGACGCTTGTCGGTATGTCATCACGTTGCTCCACGTCCAGTCGCTAATCCACTTCGGCGTGCAGTAACCCATGATGTCGGCGGTGTTCGGCGAGACCAGTACGTTGGATGACGAGTTCCAGCCCCACGCGCCAATGACACCGCCGGCGTACGGGTACGCCGCGTCACCGGAGACGGCACACGGCGTGTGCGGCCGAGAGAAGTTGTGTCCCCATTCGTGGGCCGCCACGCCGTCACCGGACGGCAAATAGTCCCATCCCATCGCCGCGCGCCCGGGCACGTAGCCGTATCCCGCGACGCCGCTTGTGTACGAGGTGTGGACGACGCCGTAGTAGTGCGTGTTGCTCGGCGCGCCGTCGAGACTGCGCAGCGCGTTCATCTCGTTGAGCACGGTGAGCCACGCCGAATTCGCATCGTCCGACTGCAGCACCGCTGCGCTTGAGGTGAACGGCGTGCGCACATCCGAGACGACCGTGTTGATCGGCATGATACGGCGCGTGGTCGCGAGAAACTGTTCCTTGTTTGCGTCGCTGACACCGCCGGTCACTCCGAGCACCGTGACGGGCACGAAGCGCACGTTGAACGTCGGCACCGTCGTGACCGAGATCGATGCGGGCGTTCCGCTGCGCGGCCAGACGTTGTCGGTGCGATCTGTCTCGCCGACTGACGAAGTTGGATCGACGTCAGCGAGCACGCGCAGGTTCGGGCGCACGTTCACCGCTGGCACGATCGTGTTCCAGGTCGATGACAGGACACCCTCGCTGCTCACCGTGCGCACGCTTGTTTCCGGCGCCGGAAGCGTGACGGTCTGCAGCAGCGTCGTGCCGTCGTAAATGCGGACTCGTACATCCGGGCGCAGCGTGTTTGCGCTGCTGGCTGTCACAAACACGCGAAGCAGTGCATCGCGATTGGCGACCATCGACACGGTGCCATCGAGCCGCTGGGTTGCCTGCGTCAGGTACACGTTTTCGACGGCGAGATTGAGACTTGGTGTGGCGGTGGTGACGCTCCACCATGTACCGCCATTCGCGTCGGTCGTACCGAGTGCGTTGCGGGCCCGCACTTGCCAGTAGTAGGTGGTGCTCGCAGACAGCGTGTTGAGCGTTGCGCTCAGGCTCGCGGTGGAGACCCAACTCGCATCGCACAGGTTGTTGTTGATCGTGTCGACGCAGTACTCGTAACTCGTCGCGCCCGTGGTGCTCGGCCAGGTGAGCGTGGCCGGGCCCGTCGTGAGCGTGGTGCCGGTGGCCGGACTGGCTTTGCTGAACGCGCTTGGCAGGGTGCCGACCAGCGTAGCGTAGGCCTCGATTTCGGTAACGCGGGTCCAGTTGTCGCGTGTACCGGTTACCCACAGACGGATTTTCGTGGTCGTGACCGGAGAGAAGGTCACCTGGCGCCAGACAAGATTGTTGGCAGTGATGGTACCGTTCGGGACCGTGATCCACGCCGAGCCGTTCCAGGCTTCGATACGGAAGTCGGTAAGGCCGTACTGGGAAAAAGTCTGGCCGGCTGTTGGCGACACGGGTGCGCCGAATGTGTCCTGCACCGAGAACACGTCGACTTCATCGATGGTCTGACTCGTCGCAAAAGTGACTTCGAGCCAATCGGGTAGAACGCCGGAAGTGCCGTCATTCCAGCCGCCGCCGTTGCCCCAGTTCGCGCCTGCTCTATCACCGTTGATCGCTCCACTGGGCGCGTATCCGGCATTGTAGGTCGAGGAGGCGAGCACCGTTGCCCCTGTGGCAGCAGCGGCCACGTTGACACGGGTGCCAAGACTTGTGACGGCAAAGCTCCACCATGTGCCGCCATCAGCATCGATGGTGCCGGTCGCGTTGCGGGCGCGCACTGCCCAGTAGTAGGTCGTGCTCGCCGCGAGCGTGGTGAGCGTCGCGCTCAAACTCGTGGTCGAGACCCAACTCGCATCGCACACCGCGTTGTTGCTCGTATCAATGCAGTATTCGTAGCTAGTGGCCCCGGTGCTCGCCGGCCATGTCAGCGTGACGGCGCCTGGGGTCGCCGATGTACCGGTCAGTGGACTCGTCTTGTTGAACGCGGCTGGAACAGTCCCTCCTGCGGCTGCCGTATAGGCCTCGATCTCGGTGACGCGGGTCCACGTGTCACGTGCACCGGTCACCCACAACCTGATTTTCGTGGTAGTGACCGGAGTAAAGGTCAGTTGCTTCCAAACCTGTGTGTTGCCTGCGACCGAGCCGTTGGGGATCGCGACCCACGCGGACCCGTTCCAAGCTTCGATCCGGAAATCGGTCAGCCCATACAGCGAGAATGTTTGCGTGAGCGTCGGGGTAACGGGCGCCTGATAATTGTCCTGCACAGAGAAAACGTCGATTTCGCCGATCGTCTGGCTCGTTGCGAAATCGACCTCGAGCCAATCCGGCCACGTGCTAGGCGTAGCGTCGTTCCAACCGCCAGAACTGCCCCAATTCGTTCCCGCACGATCACCGTCGATCGCGCCGCTCGTCGCGTAGCCGGCGCTATACGTCGACGAAGCCAACGCCGTGCCACCGTTCGCTGCTGCAGCAACGTTTACCCGCGCAGCCGCGGCGGCGGTCGCAAAACTCCACCACGTACCGCCATCAGCGTCGGTCGTGCCGGCGGCATTGCGGGCGCGTACCTGCCAGTAGTAGGTCGTACTCGCGGAGAGGGTGGTCAGCGTCGCACTCAAACTCGTGGTCGAGACCCAATTCGCGTCGCATGACCCATTGTTGATCGAATCGACGCAATACTCGTAGCTCGTGGCGCCGGTGCTTGCCGGCCACGTGAGGGGTACTGAGCTGGCACTGACCGACGTGCCGGACGTTGGAGTCGTCTTGTTGAAGGCGCCGGGAGTCACCGCTGTGTAAGCCTCGATTTCCGTGACGCGGGACCACATGTCCAAGGAGCCTGTCACCCAAAGCCGGATCTTGGTCGTCGTGACTGGCGTGAACGTCACCTGACGCCAAACCAGGTTATTGCCGGCAATGGTGCCGTTGGGTACCACGACCCACGCCGAACCGTCCCACGCCTCGATGCGGAAGTCAGTCAACCCATACAGCGAAAACGTCTGACCGAGCGTGGGAGCAACTGGGGCTTGAAAGTTATCCTGCACCGAGAAGACGTCGACTTCATCGATCGTTTGGCTCGACGCGAACGTGACTTCGAGCCAGTCCGGCCACTGGCTGGACGTCGCATCGTTCCACCCTCCATTGGTGCCCCAATTCGCGCCGTTGCGGTCCCCGTTAATGGCGCCTCCCGCTGCGTATCCTGTGCTATACGACGAGGACGCGACAATCGTCGCCCCATTCGCCGCCGCCGCGACATTCACGCCGCCGTTGCCACTTCCGTATGCGGGAACAAGCGGAGGTGCGGTCAGGAGCGCCTTGTCGCTGCGACAGGCAACCAGCATCAAGGCAAGCGCGGCGATCGCACGGGCAGGACGGACGCGGCGAATGAAAGTCATCGAAATTGTATGGTGTGGAGACTCAGGTACTTGAGTCTGAACCGAGCCGATGCAGAACAACATGTATCACAAGCAGTCTGGTGCACGGTGGTCAAGTGCTCCGTACGAAGCATCGGTACGTCGCGTCACACTCCTGAGCGGCAATGTGACCTACCGCACGTGCCGCGATGCATGGGATTAGTGGGCGAGGCTCGCCGTTGCTGTAAATCGGGAACGTGGCCGGTTTGCCGATCACAGGACATTCTTCCCCACACCATGACAGCATTCTCTCTCAACTCGTCCTTCTCCGCATCGCGATTGAATCCGATATCCCAACCCATCGCGGTGACGCCGCGCAGGGCATGACCACGTCGGAGCGCGCGCATGCGGGCTCCCTGCGAGCACATGTCAGCATGCGTGCCCCCTCGACCGCAATCCTCGCCGCCGCACTCGCGCTGCTGCTGTCGCTGTCACTGTCGCTGTCCGGATGTGGCGGAACGGAGCAGTCGGCCGTGACGCCGCCCGTGGTCACCCCGACTGTCACCAGCCTGACGATCGCACCGGCAGTGAGCACGATCGCGATCGGCGCATCGGTGCAACTCGTCGCCACGCCGCGCGATGCCACTGGTCGCGCGGTAAGCACGGCGATCAGTTGGACGTCGCGCACCCCGAGCGTCGCTACGGTCTCGCCCGCCGGCGCGGTCGTTGGACTATCCGCTGGCAGCACCGAGATCACCGCAACCGCAGGCGCCGTGACCGCCACGACCACAGTTGCGGTCTCCGCAACCTCGGCGTATTTCGCGGGGCAATCGTACTTTGGACGCAGCAACTACGTCGAGTATGTCGCGGGGAACGCACCCGTGATTCTCACCGCACCGCACGGGGGCGCGCTCACACCGACTTCGATCCCCGATCGCACCGCCGCTGCGTGCGGCGGATCAGCGACAACCGTTACCGACGCGAACACGATCGAATTGGTGCGCGCGATGCAGGCGCGATTCTTCGCACGATTCGGCGCATATCCACACGTAGTCATTTCACATCTATCGCGCCGCAAGCTCGATCCGAATCGACTGCAACCGGAGGCTGCGTGCGGCAATGTGGACGCTGCCGTCGCGCTGGTCGACTGGCACGCATTCATCGATGTGGCGAAAGCCGCCATACTCCAGAGCGCCGGCAAGGGCTGGTACATGGACATGCACGGCCACGGCCACACGATCCAGCGCCTCGAACTCGGCTACCTCCTTGCCGACACCGATCTCGATCGGAGCGACGCGACACTCGATGCGAGCACCTCGTTCGAAAACACATCGAGTATCCGCACGCTCTCACAGTTCGCAACGCTCTCCTTCTCTGCGCTTCTGCGCGGACCCGCGAGCCTCGGCACGCTCTACGCCAACAACGGCTTTCCCGCGGTGCCCAGTGCGTCCGATCCGCGCGTCAACGGCACGGACTACTTCAACGGTGGTGACAACACGCGCCGCCACAGCTGCGGGGCCGATGCGTCTCCGCTTGGCGGCACTACGAACGGCAACATCTGCGGTGTGCAAATCGAAGCGAACTTCGTCGGCGTGCGCGACAACTCAGCGAATCGAGACCGTTTCGGCAACGTGACAGCAATCGTACTGGAGGAATACCTGCGCACACACTGGGGGCTGCACCTCGCACCGCCCTGATCGCCTAGCCCGCAACCGAACTTCCTTATCGCGCGCTACTTCTCAGGCGTCGTTGGCCTGGAGGCCGCGATGGTCGGATCAGGCGCTCGCAGGCGATCACGACGTTCCTTCTCGCGACGATCGCGCAGCTCGCTGACAATCTTTTTGAATTCCGCTTCGCCAAGGGAGCGTTCGACATTGCGCTGGATGTCTTCACGCGCCAATGCAAGTCGACTGTCGCGCTGCATGTCCGTGTAGTTGCCGGACATCCCACGCTGCGCATTGAGTGGCAGGAGACCGAGCAGCGCGTTGGGGATCGTCACCTTGCCCAAGCGAATGCCAGTGCCGTCCCAGCCCCACTTATTGCCGGCACTGTCAGTCTTGGTCCAATCGCCTGGTCGGCGGCCGCTACTGTTCGCGCCGGCAAGTGCATTGAGCGAGTCACCCGCCGTAATCGCAGACCGCATAATGCTGTCCAGTTTTTCCGCTCGGTCGCGCCCGGACGCCACACCTGCAGACGCCGCTCCACCGCCGCCGTTTCCACGCCAGACGCGGACGTCGGTGTAGCCTGGCTTGACGCCTCGAAGATTCGGATCGAGCGCGCCGACCCCCTTGGCACCCGTACCGGGCGCGGCGCTTCCCGTATCCGGCCGCGCGGCCACGGGCTCTGGCTGCGCAGCCGGAATTCCGACAACAGGACCGGTCGTCGGCGCCCGAAGGCGCGACACGTCGGGTGTAACAGTCTCGGACTGCTTAGGCGGAATCTTTGCAACGACGGGCGGCTTGGGCTCGCGCGTGGCAACGAACGTGACCCGTTCTTCGCGTGGTTCGTTCGCCTTACCGAAGCCCAGAAAGCGCGACCACCCGTGTCCAAATGTCAGAAACTGCAGCAACACCACGCCAACCACGACGTGCATTGCCACGGACACGCCAAACTCTCGGGCCGAACGCGGCTCTCGTTTGGCCCCGCCAACGCGCGCCCGATCGCTCACCACAGTGCGCCGACGAGACCGCGAGGGCGGCACATCTGGCGTTGGTGATTCCGGCGGCGACGATGCAGGCGGGTTGAGCTCGGCCATAGACCCCCTGCTACCCGCGTGCGCGGATGAGGTGCCAACGACGGCGCGAGCGGTTCGGCAGGGTCACGATGCGGCAGCCACAGGGTTAGACACAGAACTCAAACCGACCAGCTCGACCTCGACGACGTCACCGGCCTTGAGCGCCTTCGTGCCCGCTGGCGTGCCGGTGGCGATGATATCACCTGGCTCGAGCGTGATATACTGGGAAATGTAGGCCAGTACCATCGGCACGGAGAAGACCATGTCGGCGCCAGTGGCCTGCTGACAGATCTCGCCGTTCACACGTGTCACCAACTGGATCGCCTGCAGATCGGCTGGCGCTGGGACGGGGTCACCAATCGGGCAAAACGTGTCGCACCCTTTGGCCCGCGTCCACTGTCCATCGGCCTTCTGCCAGTCGCGCGCGGTAACATCGTTGAGCGCGACCACGTGCGTGACGGCCGCAGCCGCTGCCGCCTCGGACGCCTTCCGCAGTCGGCTCCCCAGAATCACCGCTATCTCACCCTCGAACTCCACGTGCGTGGAGCCGCTCGGCAACACAATGGCCTCGCCCGCTGCAATGATCGACGACGGTGCCTTGAGGAAGAACAACGGTTCTTTGGGCACATCGTTGCCCATTTCACGAGCGTGTTCGCGATAGTTGCGGCCTATGCAGACGATCTTGGACGGTGCAAGCATGGACGGGACGGCTCAGCGACGAGAGGAAGAGAGACTGCTGGGGTGCGAAGAACTTACCGTTTCCCGACCGTAGAAGGCAGACACCTGAGCGCGTAGATCGCCCCATGCTCCAGTGATACGCTTGGCCGGCGGCAATCCGTTGAGCATTTCGCGCCCATAGCGCTTTGTTAACACGCGAGGATCGCTGAGCACGACCACGCCGCGATCGGTCGCCGTCCGAATCAGTCGCCCGAAACCCTGCTTGAGACGCAACGACGCGTGCGGCAGCATGAATTCGCCGAACGCATTGCCACCGCGCGCCTCGATCGCTTCGCATTGCGCGGCGACCATCGGTTCACTCGGCACGCGAAAGGGCAGCTTGGCGATCAGCAATCCGCGGAGCGCATCGCCGGGGACGTCCACTCCCTCCCAGAACGTCGCGGTGCCAAGCAGCACTGCGCGTCCCGCGTCGCGAAAGCGCTGCAGCAGAATGTCGCGCGATTCTTCACCGTGCACGAGCAACGGATAGCGCGCATCGTGCCCCGACTCGCGCAACGCCTGCGCCATCTCGCGCACGTCGCGGTGACTCGTGAAGAGCGCGAAGATGCCGCCATCGCTGGCCGTGAGCAGATCGCGCAGATGCCGCGTGACGGCGGAGAAGTGCCCACGCGCATCTTCGTTGGGCGCAGGCAAGTCCGAAGGCACCACGAGCAGTGCCTGTTTCGGATAGTCGAAGGGCGACGGAAAGATCGCTGTGGTCTTTGGCAGCTTGATGTCGTCGAGTCCGAGCCGTTGCTCGAGAAACTCGAAGCCGCCGTCGGTGGCGAGCGTTGCGCTGGTGATGACCGCAGTATCGACCCGACCGAAGAGATCATCACGCAACACGGGCGCGAGGTTGAGCGGCACACAATGCAATGTGATGTTGCGCTCGAAGCCGGGCTTTCCCGTATTCGGCTTGCCGCTGACCTCCATCCAACGCACAACGGGTTCTCCAGCCGCCGGCGTACGCAGCGCCCGCGCCATCGCATCGCCCGCGCCCTCGAGACGACGCGCGACACCACGTAGTTCTCCAATGAGCGGCGCCATTTGCTCGGCGCGTTTTTCATCGCTTTCGAGACGCTCGCGGACGAGGCGCAGCCCCTCAGTGAGCATGCCGATTTCCTTCAGCAGTTCGTCCAGCGACGCCTCGATCCCACCTTTCCACGCCGGATGATCCTCGAACTCCTTGGTTAAACGCATCATCGGCAGATTCGCTTCGACCAGCATCATCTCCAGCAGCTCGAACAGAAGCTGCGCGCGATCGCGCGCCGTCGCACTGCTGGGCGCCAAACGTTCTTTGACGAGATCGAGACTGGCTACGCTGAGCAAATCGGAGGAGCCACCAAGCTTGGCAGCAAGCGCGGGTAACAATCCCTTGCCGCGCCGCTCGATCCGCGCAAACAATCGGGCCAACGCACGTCTCGTAACCGACGCACCTAAGTGCGCGGCGGCCGCATCTTCGAGATGATGTCCTTCGTCCACCACGAGTCGCTTGTACGCCGGCAACACTGCCGCATCATCCCAGTTCTGCGACGTGCGACGCACCGCGACATCCGATAACAGCAGGTGATGATTGACGACGACGATATCGGCTTGTGCTGCTTCTTTGCGCGCCTTGAACAAAAAGCACTTGTCGTAAAACTCGCACTTGAGTCGCCCACACAAATCAGGTTCGGCCGCGACTTCATCCCACACTTCGCTGCGTGGCGCGACGGGCAGGTCCGATAACGAGCCATCGGTCGTGCGTTCGGCCCAGTGCGCGATCTGCTCGACCTCTCCCGCGATGCTGGCTTCGAAGAGTGCAGCCCCTGCCCCGCGCGCCTGCTCGAGCCGAAACAAGCAGATGTAATTCCGCCAGCCTTTTAGGAGAGCAAAACGCACCGGTTGATCGCCGAGTGCGCGCTGCAGGAACGGCAAGTCCTTTGTGAAGAGCTGCTCCTGCAACGTGATCGTGTTCGTCGAGACGATCGTGCGCTCGCCGTTGGCCGCGGCCCATCGCAATGCCGGCACGAGGTAGCCCAGCGATTTGCCCACGCCGGTGCCCGCTTCGAGGAGGGCAACGCCACCACCATTGAACGCTTCGTTGACGGCCGCGGCCATCGCGCGTTGCGCCGGACGATCTTCGTAGGCGCGTGAGCCATGAATGCGCTGCATCGCCTGCGCAACCGCACCGTACGGACCGAGTACGACGTCGACGTCGTCGGCCGACACGGGCACGAGCACGGCAGCGCGCGGGACTTCGGTGACGACGTACACGCGCGTCGCGTCGTTGTCGATGATGCCAAAGCCGACACCGTTGCCGTGCACGCGCGCAGCCACTTCGAGGTCCGCGTCGCTCGGCTCGAGGCGTCCCGACGGATGATTGTGCAAGAGCATCTCGCCACGATCGGCAACTCCCGGCATCGCGAGCACACTGCGCACATCGCCGCGCGACACCACGCGCGCCGTCGTGATCACGCCCTCATCGTCGACCGCCGCGACGAAACACACTTCGTTGCCACCGGCAAGCCGGATGGCCGTCCGAATGGCCGCTGCGGCGGGCTTGGCCAGTCGCGCTTCGCCGATCGTCACGTCTTCCGCGGCTTCTTTTTCGCGGCGGGGAACAGGACGTTGTTGAGAATCAGGCGATAGCCCGGCGAGTTCGGACGCAACGACAGATCGGTTGGCGGACTACCGATGGCATGCTGCGGATCTTCTGGGTCATGTCCACCAAGAAACGTCCACGACCCTTTGCCGTAGTCGCCATGCAGATACTTGGACCAGGGCGCGCCATCTTCGGCCGCGAGCACCGTGACGGTCGGCTTGACGACCGCGCGATTGAAGCTCGTGGTCACGCCGTAGAAGTCAGGGATCACGCTGCGGTGATTCTGCACGAGCATCGTCGCGACGGGATCGAGCTTGGCAGAAAAATCGAAGAGCGAGAATACGCCGAGCGGTTGGCGACGCGCCGGTACATTGACCTGATGCCCGTCGATGTCGCTGAGCGCGTTGATGTAGGGCGACGGTTCGATATGTGCGCCCGTGAAGGCGAGCGTGCGCGTCCAGTTCATGCGCGCGTCGGCGTCAGGGGCTGGCGGCGTTCCGTCAGAAAAGGGACCGGCGATATCGACAAACTGCGCCGCAAGCGCGAGATCGAGCGACTCGGTCGCGCCGCACATCGCGAACAGAAAGCCACCGCGATCGACGAAGCCGCGAATATTTTCGGCAACAGCTTTTTTGAGCGCCGGAACGTCGGCCAGGTTGAAACGTTTCGCCGTCGCAAGGTCGCGATCCCGCTGCGCGACAAACCACGGTGCGTCACGATAGGCCAGAAAGAGCTTGTTGAACTGGCCCGTGAAATCCTCGTGGTGCAGATGCACCCAGTCGTACTTGGACAGGTCGCCCTTCATGACTTCATCGTCCCACACCGATGTGAAATCGATGCCCGCGTAGGTCAGCGCCAGGGTAACCGCGTCATCCCAGGGCGGCTGATTGACCGGTCGATAAATGGCGATCTTAGGCGCGCGTTCGAGCACGACGACATCCATGTTGCCGCCAGCAATCTCGGTACGCGCCGCCGCGAGCGCGGCATCGTTCATCGGCTCGACGCTGATACCGTCGAGCGATGCACGACGCCGGATATCGGGCACATCCGGCAACAAAAACGAGCCGCCGCGATAGTTCAAAAACCACTCCGCCTTCTGGCCAGTCTTGAGCGCGAGGTACGCCAGTCCGTACGCCTTGAGATGGTTACGCTGCCCATCGTCCATCGGGATGAGCAGGTTTTGCGCGCGAAGGGGCCGAGCCGCGGCGAGCACCGTCGCCAACGCCACAGCAACGGTGATCGCGAGGACACGCGACATGCGGGACAAACACTTCATCGGGCAGTGAGCTCCGGCGGGACCTGCCCGCGCAACCGTTCGAGATCGCGACGCGCCTGTGGCAATAGCGCACTCTCAGGATAATCGATGAGCAGCGTTTCGAAACGCGTGACCGCCGCCGTGGTGTCAGCGGCATCGCGGAACGCGCGCGCCGACGCGAGCAACGCCTCCGGTGCTTCGGGAGACTTGGGGTACTGCGCGACAATACGATCCCAGAGAGCGAGCGCCTTCGGGGGCACGGGCTGCTTGCTGTTCGCGCCCTTGATCGCCTTCGCGGCTTCGATGCGTGATGCGAGCGCGAGGAGAACCGGTGCGGCCTCGCCCAGCGAGTCGGCGAGTGCAACGAAGCGCGCCGACGCCACGGCGCTGTCGCGCTGCGCGAGGGCAAGGAACGCGAGTCCCAGCGACGGCGACTGCTGCACGCGCGTCCGGGCCAGCAGGCCAAGCGCGTCGACGAGCGGCCCGCGCTTGGTGTCTGCTCGCACCAATCGTTTGCGCGCGGTGGCCAGATCGCCTTCGTAGAGCGCGAGCCAGCCGGCGGTTTCATCATCCTCGGCCAAGTCGCTGCCCTTCACTGCAGCGCGGGCGCGTTCCAGGTCGCCCGCGCGAAGCCATGCCGTGACCAGTGGTCGCGCCATCGCCGCCCGCGCCGGTTCGTCGAGCTGCGACACGCTGGCATCGAGCCTCGCCTGCGCGTCTTTCGCGCGACCAAGCTCGCCCAACGCGGCAATTTCGATGGGCAGTAGCGTGCGCATGCGCGTCACGGCGTCACGCGTCGGATCGACCTTTGCTGTTTCGCCTTTACCCGATGGACGTACGAGCGGGTTTGTGATACCGGCAGGCGGCGCTTGGCGCGTGGCGAGACTCAGCGCCATCGCCGCGTCACCGGCATTGAGCGCCGTTTGCGCGGCATGCTGTTGCGCTTCGAGGTCGCCGCGACGCTCGAACACCGCGACCCACGCATCGCGCGCCACCGGCCACACCTGCATGAATTCCGCTTCTTCGCCAAACGCACGCCACGCGGCCGACGTCGAGTCGTCGGCGCGGACGGAGGAGAGCGCGACCCACGCGCGCCGCGGCTCGCCCCATGCCAACTCCAATGACGAGAGCAGTCGTCGAGGCAGCAGCGACACCGGCGGTGCGTTCAGCACCGTGCGAATCGAATCACGTGTCGGAGCCGGGGCGCGCTGCAGTGCGAACAGGGCGGCTGTTTCGAGATACGGTTGGCTGGCGAGCGATTCACGGAACGCTACCGCCGCCGCATCCCAACGTCCGAGCGCGACATGAAGCTGCGCCACTTCGCCGGAGAGCATGCCACCGGCGCCGAGTAGGCGACCAGCGTCGCCCAGCACCGAGTCGGCGGCTTGCGCACGTCCCGCGGCGAGCAGCAGTCGCGAATACTCACGAAAGGGCGCGCCATCGTTGCCGGCCGCGCGACGCCACGCGCTGAACGCGAGTCGCGCTTCTTCAGCCCGTCCAAGATTGATCAGCGTGCGCAGTTGAATGCCGCGCGCCACCGGATCGGACGGGCGCAACATCACGACGCGCTGCACCACCGGCAAAATCGAATCACGTGCCCCGGCTTCGGCCCACACCCGCTCGAGGCCAAGCAGCGAGAGGGCAACGCGATCGCCTTCACTCGCGCCGGGGACCAGCGCGCGCTGCAACACCTCGCGGTACGCACTCGCCGCACGCTTGAGCTCACCCTTGTCTTCGGCGGTGAGCGCGATACCCAGCGGGTCGGTAGTATCGGCGATGGTGGTGACTGGGTTTAACCCGGCACTGCTGCTCGTGCCCGCGCCGCTTCCACGCGCCTGCGCGACGACATCGCGCGCCGGCGCGCACAGCAAGAGCGCGACCGCGGCGATCCATCGCACGATTTGACCATGCACGAGCTGACGCGGCCCGTCGTCACGCTGCACGCGTTCACGCACGAGCCGTTCGCTACGGCGTCGGACCATTGAGACGGCGGAAGTACTCGATGACGAGCCGACGCTCTTCCGGGCCCAGATTGCGCAGGTCGTTCCACGTCGGCGGCGCGAATTTGCTTCCCGCCTTTCCGGATTGCGGCCCCGACACCGTGCCCTTGGTGCCGTTGCCATTGGCCGCCTTGGCTTCGCGCGGGCCTTGATCGTCGCGCTCTTCCTGCTCGAGAAAACGCCCGGCGTCGAGCAGACGACGATAGAGCTGCTGCTGCCGCGCAGCAGTGGTTGGGTCGACGCCTCGCTGTTCCATCTGCTGCGCGAGCGTCTGCGCTTCCTTGGCGAGTGCGTCGGTGCGACCGGTTTGATCGGCGTCCGAAACATCAGCCAACGACTTGGCGACTTCGCGCTGCTGACGCGCCAACGCACGTCCCTGTTGCCGAGCTTGTTCACCGCTCGCGCCGCCCGGCAGTGCGTTGAGCCCCTGCATCTGCCCGTTGAGCGAACCCTGTTGCTGCGCGAGCTGTTTGAGCTGCTCCATCATCTCGGTGAATCCCGACGCCGATTGCGCGTTGTTCACCTTCTCGCGATCACGCACGAGTGAGCTGAGCGCCTGATTGAGCGCGTCGGTCGCGTCCTTCATTGCCGACTGGGATGCGTCCGAACCACTCTGCGACGGTTGCCCCATCTGCTGCGTGGCGTTGCTCACCTTGCGTTGCGCTTCGGCCATCGCTTTTTGTGATCGCTGCGACAACAACGATGAACTGCGCCCCGCTTTTTCGAGACGTTCCGCCGCTTGCTGCACACCTTGCTGCAGCGCCCCCTGCTCGCCATGCATGCCTTGCGTACCGCCCTGCTGCTTGGCCTTTTGCGCGAGCTCCGATTGCTGGCGCGCGAGCTGCTGCGTTTCGCTGATCGACTGGTCGAGCTGCTGATTGAGATCGGTCTTCCACGCATCGACCTGCGCTTCGCGCGCGGATGAGAGCTGCTGCGCCGCTTTGTCCATCGCGTCGGATGCCTTGCGCGCTTCACTGCCGCCACCGCCGCCGCTGCCACCACCACCGCCTTGTTCTCCACCCTTCTCACCGCCCTTCTGCCCCTGCTGACCGTCCTTCGGTTGTCCTTGCTTGTCGGCTGAGGCCGCACCGTCTTTCGACTCGCCCTTCTGGCTGCCGTCCTTTTGCTCGCCGCTTTGCCCGCTCTGCTTCGCGGCACCGGCGGCGCTCTTTTGATCCGGCTTTTGCTGCGCGTTGTTGTTCGACTGGCCCTTGTCGTCCTTCATCGCGTTCAGTGCCTGCGCGAGCGCGTCATCGGCTTTGTCCTTCTGTCCGTTCTGCTTGTCGCCGGCGTTTTTCGCGTCCTTGGGCGCCAGCTGCTCTTTCTGCGCGTTCCGACTTTCCTTGGCCGCGTTGTCGGCGGCTTGTTGTGCCGCTTTCTGCATGGCGGCAGCCGCTTCACTGGCCATCGGCTGCGCAGCCTTCGTCTTGGACGCACCGGGCTTGGCGCCCGCTTCTTCGAGACGCTTCGAGAGGCGTTCAATTTCCTTTTCGAGCTCCTTCGAGCGCTCGGCGAGGGTCTTGGGGTCCATCGCCGGCGAGTTTTGCTGCGCGTCCTTCTGCGCACTTGGCGACGACTTGTCGCCGCTCTTGGGCGCCTTGCCGTCCATCTTGTCGGCCAACTGCTGCTCGGCTTTCGCCAACTCTTTCGCATCGTCGCGCAACGTGCTCATCGCGCCTTCAAGGGCCGCACGTTTGAGCATTTCGGCACTCTTCTCGAGCTGCTGACGCATCTGTTGCTGCTGTGCGGCCAACTGCTCCATCGACTGCTGCGCCTCGGTGCCGCTCAATCGATCCGTGCTCTTCTCGAGCTGGGCAAGCTGCTTCTGCATTTCGGGCGACATCGCATCGCGCAGCAACTTTTGTACGTCGCGCATACGCGCTTGCAACGCGGTGTCGAGCGCCCCGGCACCCTTGAGGCGGTCCTCGAGCTCCTTCGCGCTCTGGCGCAAGGAGTCCACCTTGGCGCCAAGCTGTTGCTGATCGCGCCCGAGCTGCTTGGCCTTTTCGGCCTGAGCAAAGCTCATCTTGCTGTCGCTGCCCGGCGGCGACTTGGCGCCGTTGGGTTGCGCCTTGTCGGTGTTGCCGCCGGCCTTGAGATCGCGGCTGCGCGACGCATCGGTGGTGTTCTGCGCCAGACGCTTTTCCTGTTGCGCCATTTGTGCGGCGCGTGCGGCGAGCGAATCGGCGAGCGAGCGCGCCATCGATCGTTGCTCCGACAGGCTTGGTACGCGCAGCACGACCTCGGCGCTCGTTGACTGCTGGCGCCACGGTGAATCGTCCGTTGCGACCGCGACGACGTGCAGCTTGTCGCCGGGCTGCAGATCGCGCCCGTCTAGCGAGACCGTCGCGCCGCCAATGAACACCGGTGCAGCCGGATCAGCGACGTCCACACGCTCACGCTTGGCCTTGGCCGCTGCGTTGTCTTTCGGCGTGCCCGCGGCGGCTTCGCGCCATACCAACAGCGACACGTTGCCGACACCGTGATCATCGCCGGCCTGCACGATGATTGGTACGACGCCACGTGAGGCGATGGTGCTGTCGGTGAGTGGCGAACGAATGACCACATCGGGTGCACGATCGGGCACGACAGTGAACGCCAACGTATCGGGCAGCTCGGGCGGCAGCGTCGCGGCGCCATTGCGTTCGGCGGCCTTCGCCACCCACCCCCACTTGGTGTCGTGATCAAGCGAGAGCATCGCCGACACACCAAGCGCGGCGCCCGAGTCGGCAGCGAAACGCACCGTGTCCGTGCCGTTCGTGAGCAGCGCATCGTGCGCACCGCCGCGTAGTGAGGCCGTCACCCGCACCCGCGTACCGCGCGGTACACGAATCGGTGAGACAGGTTCTACGCTTTCGTTCGCCCGCTGCAGATACGCCGGATACTGCGCGAAGAGTGCGACGTCGCCGATCCATCCACGATCAGCAACTGTGATGGTCGCTTCCACGATGGGTGCGCGACCGTCGCTGACTTTGAGCGTGATCGGTGCGCGCACGGGACCCAGCGCGAGCAGCGCGACGTCGCTGCTGCCGCTCTTCGTGCTGTCGGTCAGAGTCAGCGTAGTGTCGCTGGTGGCTTCGCCGGCGGCACTGCGCGAAACGGTGATGGTCCGACGTCCCGGCGCGCTGATGCGGACCGTGAGC
Organism: Gemmatimonadales bacterium; assembly: GCA_038319245.1. GTDB lineage: Bacteria > Gemmatimonadota > Gemmatimonadetes > Gemmatimonadales > Gemmatimonadaceae > Gemmatimonas. Next base: position 36,186 of record JBBQDB010000005.1, on the reverse strand, counting down.
GGCATGCCGCGCGGAACCGACGTTGGCAAGCGATCGAAGGCGAGCGGTGGCAGGAGCAGGCCTCGCGCCGCGTCGAACGGGTGAATCATCGCTTGCAAGCCGTCGCTCGCAAAACGTCCGCTCAGCAGGATCAACCCGGGACCCATTACGAATGCGACCGCCACGGCGATGGTGCGCCATTTCGTGTGCTGACGCAGCAGCTCAGGCGCGAGTGCACCGGCCGGCAACTTCCGCGCGACGTCTTGAGCGGCACGCTCCCCGAGCACGCTTTCGCGACCCACTTGCAGTGCACCGCTGAGTGAACCGGCACGCAAGCGTTGTTCCTGCTCGATCTGCGTTGCCAACGACTGTGGATCGAGGAGTCGGCGCACATAGCGCCCAGCCCACATGCTCACGATCACGACCGGCGCGAGCGCCACGATCCAGAGCACGACCGGCAACGCGAAGGGCAGCGTCATCCAGCGGCCGTTGGCCAGCAGGAATGCCGCACCACCGAGCACCGCACCGGCCATTGCCAAACACGCGAATGCCACCGCCGTACCAAACGCGAGGCCGAGCGCGCCGCTTTCCTCATGCAACCGTTCGTCGAGCGATGTCATCGTGCCGACAACTGCACTTGCGCCTAACGCGCCCTTCCCCATCACCGGCGCGGTCATGGCTGCACTCGGCTCGTCGCCGCGTAGGTGAAAAGATTGATGCCCATGCGAATCGCTTGTTCGTGCAACGCTGGCGGATCAGGGTACGTCCCCACGTCTTCCCATCCGTTGCCGAGGTCGGCCGAGTAGGTGTAGTACACGGCGAGGCGATTGCCGATGAAAATACCGAAACCTTGGGCGGGTTTGCCGTCGTGCTCGTGGACCTTGGGCGGGCCGGCTGGAAACTCGTACACCAGGTGATAGATCGGGTGCTTGTATGGCACTTCGACGAGCGGCCGATCCGGGAAGACGCGTTTGATTTCCTTCCGGAAGCTTTCGTCGAGCCCGTAGTTGTCATCGACGTGCAAGAAGCCGCCGCGCTTGAGATACTCGCGCAGCCGAGTGACTTCGATGTCGCTGAACTTGATGGTGCCGTGCCCCGTCACATGCAGAAACGGAAAGTCGAACAGCGCGGAGTCGGTGAGGCGGACTTTGGCCTCGGCGCGTTCGACCGGAAGCGCAGTGCGTTCCGCGATCGCGGCGAGCAGGTTGGGAATGCTCGAGGGGTTGGCGTACCAATCGCCGCCGCCGTCGTACTGCAGTCGGGCGATAGCGAGGCGTCCCGGTCCGACAACGAGTTCTCCGCCGCGGGGCGCCGTGTGCGCATCAACGCGCGCCTCGTGCCGGTGGGAATCGGCAGCGAACGGCACCGCGGCGATGGCAGTCGCGGCGAGCGAGAGGAGCAGCAGAACAGGACGCAGACGCCGCATGGAAATCAGGAACCCCTCAGGTATCGTGAGCGAGACGGTAAGCGAGGTTGCGGCTGGCCCCGTGCTCGTCCATAAGCCGCTGGACGATGTCGCGAGGTCGGTGGCCGTCGTTGCGCAGGGTGGCCGCGACAGCTGCGAGATCGGATTCGGACATGGCGACGACAGTTGCACCGCCCAGCACGAGCACGATCTCTCCACGTGGCTCCGTATCTTCGTAGTACGCAGCGAGTTCGTCGAGCGTTCCGCGTCGGATTTCTTCGAATTTTTTGGTCAGTTCGCGCGCCACTGCTGCCGGACGAGTTCCGCCGGCCACCGCGGCAAGATCGCGCAGCGTCTGGGCCAACCGATTCGGCGACTCGAACAGCACCACCGCGTGCGGGAGCGAGGCCGCGAACTTGAGTTGGTCGGCGCGATCCCCGCCCTTGCGCGGCAGGAAACCCAGAATGGTGCACGGGTGCGGTGTGATGCCGGACGCGACGAGCGCGGCGAGCGTCGCCGAGGCCCCGGGAATGGGAACGACGCGCAGCCCAGCGGCAACCGCCGCGTCCACCAGACGCGTGCCCGGATCGGAGACGAGCGGCGTGCCGGCATCGCTGATGAGGGCGATCGCTTCTCCAGCGCGGAGCCGTTCGAGCAGGCGGGGCGTGGCCTGTGCTTCGTTGTGCTCGTGCAAGGCGAGCATCGGCGTGTGAATGCCATAGCGCTGCAGCAGCGTGCGCGACGTGCGCGTGTCTTCGCAGCAGACCGTCGCGACCTCGCGCAAGACGGCCAAAGCCCGCAACGAGATATCGCCCAAATGCCCAATCGGCGTCGAGACGATGTGCAGCGCGCCGGGGATGGCCGCGTCGGGCAGCAGCGCTGCGGCGCGCAGTCCCAGTTCACGTGAGCGCTCGACTGCACCCTCGCGTGTGAGCTCGACCGCGGACTCGTTGGCCGATAGCTCGTCGGAGGAGGCGTCGGACGTGACGGGAGACATGGCGTCGCGGCCGGGGTTGAGCACAACTCCATCGACAGGGTCCGTGCTGCGCGCGGGCGGTTCGTCTTTCATTATCACGATTCTCGCTCGGCAAACAACGACAGTGCCCGGAGCGCGAAGCCCCGGGCACTGATGTTGACTACGTGGCGCACCACCTGAATCAGGCGTGCTCCTTGAACTTGGCTTCGAGCGCCGGACGCGGCACCGCACCAACGACCTGATCGACCAGCTTGCCGTCCTTGAAAAACAGGATGGTCGGGATCGAGCGCACGTTGAAACGCGCGGCCGTCTTCTGGTTATTGTCCACATCGAGCTTGGCCACCTTGGCTTTGCCCGCGTAGTCGGCTGCCAGCTGCTCGACGATGGGCGCGATCATCCGGCAGGGCGCGCACCACGTTGCCCAAAAGTCTACCACGGAGAGGCCAGCCTGGGCCTCGATTTCCGTCGCAAAGTTCTCGTCCTTTACTTCCACCGCGTTTGCCATCGTGTGCTCCATGGTGCGGCACCGGCGCGAACCGATTCACCCGCACATGACATCAGGATTAGAATTCAGGTGTCAGCCCACGCCAACCGCACATGACTGAACCTGTCCGCCGTGGTACGAGCATCGCCCATATCGGCATCGCTGTACGTACCCTCGACGAGATGTTTCCGTTCTTCCGTGACATCCTCGGCATGGCCGAGGTTCCGCTGGACGACGCCGACGGCGCGTCCATTGTGGGTCTCGCGGCCGGCGAATCGCTGGTCGAACTTCTCGAAGCGGCGCGAGAAGACTCGCCGATCGGGAAGTTCGTGGCCAAGCGAGGCCCCGGCATTCATCACGTCTGCTTTGCTGTCGACGACCTGGACGACACGCTTGCGCGCTGCCGAGCCGCTGGTCTACGACTGATCGACGAAATGCCACGTCTTGGCGCCGAAGGCAAGCGAATCGCCTTCCTGCATCCGAGCGCCACGGGCGGCATGTTGATCGAACTCAGTGAATACTAGCGACCGTGGCAACCGTCAGGACAAGGCCGCCCAGCCAGCATGCACCATGTCAGGCGAGCCGGTCGGATTAGCGGCAGAAGTCCTTGAGCGGCGCGAGGTCCACGTCTTCCATGAACCAGCGGCCGCTGGGCCCCGGAATCGTATTGAAGGTGGTCTTGGCCACCGACGATTTACGCGTCAGCTCGACGATGAACTGCTGATGGCCGCCGGTCGAGAGCCGCGGACTGTCTTCGACGAAGCGGTATTTGTCGTGCATGAGCAAACACTGCATGATCACGAGTCGCTTCTCGAGCTCCTCACGCTTCATGAGATCGCGCGCCGGCCCTTTGGCCGTGCCCCAATAACCACCCATCCCTTGCAGGTCGGACGTTTTCACCGCCGCGAGAAACAGTTCGATGGCGCCACGCGATGTCGGCGCGCCCACGGCGCCGTCGCCCGTGATGGGCGCATCCTTGCCGGAAAAGACCGGTGGTGACGTCTGGACCACCGTCCGCGTGCACGCGCTGCCGAAAGCCATGGCCGCTGTGACCGCACTCAGCGCAGCGAGACGAACGATTGACGCTCGCGAACGCTTAGCGTACTGGAACATGCGACTCCTCTCTCTCAAGTAGTGACTCACGACTGCAAGCTACCATGCGATACCAACGACTGTATGTGAACATTGATCACGTCGCGACGGTGCGGCAGGCTCGTCGGGGCGCCGCGCCAGACCCCGTCGCGGCTGCGGTCCTTTGCGAGCAGGCTGGCGCCGACGGGATCACCGCGCATCTGCGTGAAGATCGCCGTCATGTACAGGACGACGACGTTCGCCGGTTGGCCACAACCGTCACAACGGCGCTCAACTTCGAGTGCGCCGCCACGCCGGCGATGATCGCCCTGGCCGAGCAAATTCGTCCGATCGAGGTGACGCTCGTCCCTGAACGCCGCGAGGAGATCACCACCGAAGGCGGCTTGGACCTGACGCGCGGCGCCCTAGCATTACGCGAGGCGATCGATCGCCTGAAACGTGCAGGGGTGCGCGCGAGTCTGTTCATCGATCCCACGGCCGATGCGGTACGTGCGTCACACACGCTCGGGGCAGATGCGGTCGAGCTGCACACTGGCCAGTACGCGCACGCACCGCAGGATCCGGCGACGCTCCGCGCGTTGGCCGAGGCAAGTTCGCTCGCGTCGTCGCTGGGATTGGCGGTGCACGCGGGGCACGGGCTGTCGCTGGACAACGTCGGACCGGTAGCGGCTATTCCCGAGATCGAAGAGCTCAACATCGGACACGCGATCGTGGGACGCGCCATCTTTGTTGGACTCGTGGCCGCGGTTCAGGAAATTCGTGCTGCGATGGACGCCGCGCGGCGCTGACCGTCGCTGTTCCGTGTTGGCGAGTTGGTGATGGGCGGTGACCACGTTTGGTCCGGAGTTGGCGTACCCGCGGACGACACGATCCATTCACACGGCTTCCCTCGGTATTTCCCCAGGTATTCATGAGCGCACCGCAGGCCCTCATCGAGTTCTTCCAGAGCGAGGCGACCGAATATCTCGATCGCCTCGATCAGTTGCTCAGCGACGCCGACGAGCAATCGCCCGACGCGGCGGCGTTTCTGACGCACGCGCGGGCGCTTCGCGGGTCGGCCACGATGACGCGACTGGACGGCTTGCCGGATCTCGCCTCAACCATCGAACGCATCGCGACGGGATTACGCGACCAGCAGCTGCGCTGGGACCAGCGTTTGCACTTCGCGGTGCGCGGCGCGTTAGCCGAGATGCGAGCGCTTGTGGCGCGGTCCCAGCAGTGGAGTGAGCAAGAACAGCGGCGCAGTCGCACGCAGTCGGTGGCACTGGCGGCCGTCGCGGCCGGCTATCTCGCCACCTCCGCCCCGGTAGCGTCGCCCGCGACGCAGGTGGTGCCGATCAGTCGCTACTTCCCCGAGGACGGATCGCCGGCGATCCTGCAGCGTAATCCGGATCCGCCGATTACCATCGCGATGCGCTTTCGCAATGACATCGCCGCCGCCGCGGACGGCGTCGCACGCGAGTCGGCGGCGCTGGCCGGTAGCGCCGCCGGCCCGTCGCAGTTGGCGCTCAGCGATGGCGTACGACGAGCACTGCTCGGGCTGGCCGACGTGGGCGACAGTTATGGCGCAGCAAGCATCACGACGCTCGCGACGCGAATGGCGCGGGCCCCGCTGGCGCAGTCGCGGGAACGCATGGCGATTCAATCGTTCGCGCAGCTGCTGATGGATCGTGAGCTCACCGATCAGCAGTTGGCGCAGCGAGTGAAGGAGACCGGATTTGTGTGGGCGGACGCGCAGGTTGGCGTGGATGCTGGCGGCATCGCCGAGCCGGCGGCGGTGGCCATCGACGCGGTGATCGTCCCGATCGAGACGCTGCTTTATCGCGGTCGTTCCGCGCTCAAGCGGGCCCGCCAGGTGCGCGACGACTTGCGGGTACATTGGGAGCGCGGCACGTTCGCCGATCCGGCGGCGCATGCGCTGTTCGACGAGCTGTCGGACCTGCTTGATTTGTCGGAGACCACCTGATGCGGTCATTGTTGACGCTGCCCCTGTGACCGTGGAGCTGTCTTGAAGCTGGACTGGAAGAGTGGGCTCGGCTTCGCGCTGAGCGGGGTGCTGCTCTGGTGGACGTTGCGGGACGTGTCGCCGACCGAAGTGTGGGGCGTGTTGCGCCAGTCGAATGTGCCGCTGTTCATCGCCTGCATTGCGCTCAACCTCTGCATTTTTCCGCTCCGTGCGCGTCGCTGGCGGACGATTCTCGAGCCGGTGGCAGGCGTGCTGCCGTTTGGGCCGCTATGGCGCAGTACGGCCATCGGCATGATGATGAACAACGTCTTTCCGTTTCGCGCCGGTGAGTTTGCGCGCGCATTCGCGCTCACCCGCGAAGTACCGAAGGTCGCTATCACGACATCGTTCGGATCGCTCGCCGTCGATCGCATTTTCGACGCGATCGTGCTACTCGCGCTGATGTTCGGAGCGATGCTCGACCCGGTGTTCCCCGCCGGGACGCAAATCATGGGACGCAGCATTCCACAGTTAGCGAGCGGCGGCATTCTCGCGGTTGCCGGTTTGCTTGCCGTCTGTTACGCCGTGGTGCTGCAACACGAGCGCGTGATGGCGTTGGTCCGCGCGATCGCTGATCGTCTCATTCCCAAACAGCGGGAGACGATCGTGCGACTGGTCGAGCACGGACTCGGTGGGTTGGCGGTACTCAAAGACGGGCGCCGCTTTTTGGCCGTCCTGTTCTGGGCGTTCGCACACTGGCTGACCTATGCCGCGAGCCTCTATCTCGGATTTCTCGCCGTTGGCGTGCGCGTCCCATTCAGCGCGGCGCTCTTTCTGCAGGGCCTGCTCGGCATCGCCGTCGCCGTGCCGTCGTCACCGGGATTTTTCGGCGTCTTCGAAGCTGGCTCCGTCGTTGGCCTGGCCGTCTACGGAGTGCCACGCGATCTCGCGGTGAGCTGGGCACTCGGCTATCACATCCTCTCCTTCATCCCGATCACGATCATCGGCGCGGTGTACTTCGCACGATTGGGGCTGAGCGTTGGGGCGATGGAGCGCGGCGCGCAGCACGAGCCCGAGTGATGCCGCGGATGAGCGCGAAGATGAGCATGCGCGTGCGCGTGCGGATACGCGTGCGGATGCAGCACATGGTACAGGGCCGGTGAGTCGCGACCGCGAACAGACGTGCGTCGTGCTGGCGCACGCGAAGGTGAACCTCTTGCTGCGCATTTTGTCGCGCGAAGCCAGCGGCTATCACGGCATTGAAACGCTGTTTCAGAAGCTCGCGTTGCATGACGTCGTGCGTGTACGCGTGACTGAGTCAATGCGCACGCTCGAGTGTGCCGGTCCGAGTATGCCACTCGACGGACTCGGCACGATGGAGTCGAACCTGGCGTGGCGCGCGGCTGTTGCATACGCCGACGCCAGTGGATGGCAAACCGGCTGGGAGATCGCCATCGAGAAGCACATCCCTGTTGGTGGCGGTCTCGGGGGTGGCAGCGCAGACGCTTCCGCGGTGCTGCGCGCGCTGGAATCCATGTCGCCTACGCCGATCGGTGCGGCCGCATTGCTTGAGGTTGGCGGGTCGCTTGGTGCGGACGTCGCGTTTTTTGTGTCGGAGGCAAGTCGAGCGTTAGCGTGGGGACGCGGAGATCGCATGCTGACGTTGACCGCGCTCTCGCCGATGCCCGTCGTGTTGTTCGCATTCAACACGGGCGTGAATACCGCGGCAGCGTACGGCGCGTTTGCGCGCGCGCGTGACAGTCAGGCCGCGGACGCTTCAAGAGGTACAGCGCTCGCCGCCGCACCCGCGCGAGTGTACGCGGCCGATGCGTTCGCGTCGTGGTCGTCGGTGTGCGCGCTCGCAGCGAACGATTTCGAAAACGTCGTCCCAGCAATGCACATCGGTGTCAGGGCCGTACTACCGTATCTCAAGCGCGTCGCTGCGTCGTCCGTATCGCCCATGATTGGTATGCTGAGCGGCAGCGGCGCAACGTGTTTTCTGTTGGGCGACATCGCGTCGGACGAAGTTGCGCTGGACGACGAGCTCGTAGCCGACGCCGGTGCGCGACGCATCGTGACAGCAACCGCGTGACGTACTTCTACTCTCGGCCCCTGGTGAACGACACGTGAGGACTTGCTATCTCGCAACCGTCGCGGTGACCACGATCGGTCTCGTCGCTTGCTCGAGACCGCCCTCGTCGACGGCGCTCCCATCGACGGCACACACATCGACGGCGCGCGCCGCCTATCGCAATCCGCACGCGCGAGAGCGAATCGGAACGGTGCGCGAGATGTACGATGGGACACTGTCACCCGAGCTCGCGGTGCACACGTTCCGTAACATCGATCGCTTGTTTCCAACGCGAACAGTGCCGCATGGTCCCGTACCATATCCGTTGCCACTTGCTGCGCAGCCGCTCGGTGCGATCACGGTCATGGATCGGGGGGAGCGCTACTCGATTGATGACTACGTCCGACTCAATCGCGTGACCGGCTTGCTCGTGCTCAAGAATGGGCGCATCGCACTCGAGCGCTACGAAGCCGGCAACACGCCCCGCACGCGGTGGATGTCGATGTCGATGGCGAAGTCGATTACGTCCACGCTGATCGGGATCGCATACGCGGACGGCGCGATTCGTACCCTCGACGATTCGGTCACGCAGTATGTGCCACGCCTACGTGGCAGCGCGTACGACGGCGTCACCGTGCGTCAGCTATTGACGATGTCATCCGGCGTCAGGTGGAATGAGGCGTATACCGATCCTACATCTGATCGTCGTCGCCTGCTGGAGGTTCAACTTGCGCAACAGCCGGGTGCGGCCGTCGAACTGATGCGCACCCTGCCCCGCGCGGCCGCGCCTGGTACGAAGCACAACTACAGCACCGGCGAGACGCAGATCGCTGGCGAAGTGTTGCGCGGCGCTGTGCAGAAATCGCTGTCGCAGTACCTCGGCGAGAAGATATGGCAACCCTATGGCATGGAAACCGATGCCGCGTGGTGGCTTGACTCACCGGACGGTCACGAAATTGGTGGCAGCGGTATCTCGGCGACACTCCGCGACTACGGACGCTTCGGCCTGTTTATGCTTGGGAATGGCGTGATTGCAAGACGGTCAGCGCTTCCAATCGGATGGCGACAACTGGCTGGTGCGCCTCAAACGCTCGTAACCGGCGAGCGCATTCCTTACGGACTGATGTGGTGGCCGATCGAGGGCAGCGAAGATTCAGGCAACGCAGGCGCATTCAAAGCGAGCGGCATTTTTGGTCAGGCCATTTACATCAATTGGCGAGAGAAGGTCGTAATCGTGCAATGGTGCGCGCAGACGAAGCCGACTGGCGGTGACAATGTCGACGAAGATGCTTTCTTCGCAGCGGTTACCCTCGCGCTCAAGTAGCGAGCGCGAGGGTGATGCCGCAAATCAAACAACAGCAACAGCGAGACTTCAGGCCGGCGGCAGAATGACCGCGTCAAGCACGTGAATGACGCCGTTCGTGCACTCGATGTCCGTCGTAACAACATGCGCCGAGCCGTTGATCGTGACGCCACCGTTCACGCCGATGGCGATGTCCGCGCCATTGACGGTCTTCACGTGCTGGCCGTTGAGCTTGACGACGTCCGCCGCCATGACCTTACCCGCGACAACGTGGTACGTAAGGATCGCAGTCAACTTCGGAAGGTCGGCGAGCAACGCGGCAACCGTTCCAGCAGGCAGCTTCGCGAATGCATCGTCGGTCGGCGCGAACACCGTGAACGGCCCTTCGCCCTTGAGCGTCGGCACGAGACCAGCGGCGGTAACTGCGGCGGCAAGCGTCGTAAACGTACCGGCGGCCACAGCTGTATCGATAATGTCATGCATCGTTGATCGTCCTGTAGAATTTGAGTAACGTCGAACTGTGCGTCGTCGGCAGCGACGCCTGACGGATGTGCTGCGTGCGATGTGTACGCCGCACATTGTGTGGAAGCAGGAAATACCGTGCGTGGTTCCCGCGAATATGCGTAAACATTTCGGGAACATTTTTGAGCGGTAACGCGATCGCGGCATGGTCCTCGCACGTAGCGTGCGCATGCAGCCTCCTGCGTATCTCCAGTCGTCGCACGAAGTCCTGATCGCGCTGCAATCTCAGGCCACGGGCCTGTCGGTTGACGAAGCGGCGCGTCGTCTTCTTCGAGACGGACCGAACGTGTTGGCCGCGCCGCCACAGATTCGCGCATGGCGCGTTTTCGCGGCGCAATTCCAGAGCATCATCATCTGGATTCTGATCGGTGCTGGCGTGCTGTCTGCAGTCTTGCACGAAACGACGGACGCGAGCGCGATCGCTGGTATCGTGCTGCTCAACGCCGCGATCGGCTTCTACCAGGAATGGCGATCCGCACGATCGATCGCGGCGCTGCAGCAACTGGCATCACCTCGTGCGACTGTGCTGCGCGCTGGTGTAACGACGAGTGTGGCGACCACCTCGCTCGTTACTGGTGATATCATCGTGCTCGAAGCCGGCGATCTCATCGCGGCCGACGCACGCATGCTCGCATCGTCCGCGTTGGCAAGCAACGAATCGGCACTCACCGGCGAGTCGGAGTCTGTCCTCAAAGAGCAGAGCGCGCTGTCGGGCACCGACTTGCCGTTAGGTGATCGTTCCAACATGGTGTTCATGGGCACGAGCGTTGTCGCGGGAAGTGGTCACGCGATCGTTGTCGCGACGGCGAAGGACACGGAAGTCGGACGCATCGCCGCGCTCATCTCTGAAGCCACCATTGCCGCCGACACACCGCTTCAAACGCAACTGAATGCGTTTGGTCGTGTGCTTGTCTGGATTGCAGTCGGAATCGTGCTGGTGCTCTTCGCGCTCGGCATGCTGCGGGGGATACCGCTGCTCGAGCTGACGATGACTGCCGTGAGCCTCGCGGTCGCCGCCGTTCCGGAGGGGTTACCTGCAATCGTCACCGTCGCGCTCTCACTCGGCGCGCTGCGCATGGCACGGCAACACGCGCTGGTACGAAAGCTTGCCGCTGTCGAAACACTTGGTGCGACAAGTGTCATCTGCACCGACAAGACAGGCACACTCACCGTTGGCCAGATGACGGTGCGCGTGCTGTATGTGGCGAGTCAGTCGTACGATGTAGCAGGTGATGGATACGAGCCGACTGGTTCGGTGGTGATTCGCGGGCGAGCGGAGAGCGCTCCGCTGACGGATGCAACGTCACCGCTACGACAAATGGCGACCGTCCTGATGGCGTACACGCACGCGAACGTCACGCAGCAAAAGGGACAGTGGCGTGCGATTGGCGATTCGACCGAAGCAGCACAGCTGGTCGCGGCAATGAAGCTGGGTGCCAACCGCGCCGAGGTTGAGCGAGATATGCCGATCGTGCTGGAGCTTCCGTTCGACTCTGATCGCAAGCGCGGCACGGTCATTCGGCGCACACCGCACGAGACGCTTCGGGCCTTCGTGAACGGTGCACCGGGCGGGGTACTCGCAGCGTGCACGCACATTCACGAGACGAATGGTCGACGCGCGCTGACGGAGGCCGACCGAACGCGTATCCTCGCGCAGACGTCGCGCATGGCGCAGAGCGCGCTGCGGGTCCTCGCGTCGGCGTATCGCGATTTACCGAGGAGCGCAGTGCATGGCGCGGATATCGTCGCGGTCGAACGCGACCTGACGTTCATGGGACTGAGCGGCATGTACGATCCGCCGCGTGCCGAAGCGGCCGCAGCGATCGATGCATGTCGACGCGCAGGAATTCGCGTGGTGATGATCACCGGTGATCATCCGCAGACGGCGGCGGCGATCGCTCGGGAACTTCACATCGCGCCGCCGGAGACGGTCGCACTGGCCGGTTCGACGCTTAACTCAATGTCCGACGACGAGTTGCAGTTGCGCGTGCGGAGCACCACCGTGTTTGCACGCGTGAGTGCTGAACATAAGCTTCGGATCGTGCGCGCACTGCAGGCACAAGGCGACGTGGTTGCCATGATCGGCGACGGTGTGAACGATGCGCCCGCGCTCAAAGGAGCCGATGTGGGTGTTGCGATGGGCCGCTCGGGCACGGAAGTATCGAGGCAGGCAGCAAACTTGATCCTCACCGATGACAATTTCGCGACGATTCTGCGCGCCGTCGCCGAGGGGCGAGGCATTTACAACAACATCCGGAAGACACTGCAATACCTGCTCGCGGGCAACACCGGCGAGCTGCTGTTGATGACGATGTGCGTCGTGCTCGGGATGCCATCGCCGCTGCTACCGATTCACCTGCTCTGGATCAATCTCGTAACGGACGGGCTGCCGGCATTCTGTCTCGCGACAGATGCGATCAGCGAGACCGTCATGCAACGTCCACCGCGTCCACGCACCGCGCGACTGACCGATGGCGGATTTCTGCGAACGATGCTGTGGACCGGCGGCTTGACCGGAAGTGTCGCATTCGGCACGTTCTGGTTTTTGCAGCGCACGGAGACAGTGGTGATTGCCCGCGGCGCGGCGTTCGACGTGCTCGTCTTCGCTGAGCTCCTGCGCGCGTTTGGTGCACGCAGCGAAACCGTGCCTGTGTGGCGCATGACGCCGATGGTTAACCGCAATTTACTCGTTGTGGTATGCGCCTCATTCGTGATTCAGCGCTGGAGTCAACACCCAGGACCACTCGCGAACATGCTGAAGACACCGCAAATGTCGCTCGGAATGTGCGCGATGCTGCTGCTGGTCGGTACGATCCCACTCGCCGTGCTTGAACTACGTAAGCTGGTTCGCCAGTCTGCGCGCGCGACAAGCGCCTCGCGCGGACATACCGCAGGATAGCTGCGACAGCATGCTAGGACTTGTTCAGTCGCCCGGAAGCATCACCCACAACGCCGGTCGGCCCACATTACAGTGTACGGCGCGCGAAATCGGCGTCAGCGTCGCCCAGTTGAGCCAAAGTGCGTGACGCGCCAGATGGTGAAACCCGGGAGCAAAAGGCACGCGCGTTGTCGCTGCAGTGAGTCGTAGACGACGCTCCGCGCGCCCAGGCACCGGATGGAAGATGCGTTCGACCCAGCGCGCGCGCGTCGGTTCGTCATCTTGCATCCGATCGACGGTTTCGATGGCAGTCCAGAGCGCTGCAACGCCACGCTCGCTGGCCGTCACGCGATCCGCCTCGAACACCGCCGCTCGCGACGGTGTCGGCAATAAAAGGACGCCGACAAACGCCCAGAGCGTCATTCCCGCCATCAGCACCACAAAGTCGGCTGAGGACGTGAGCTGTATTTGCGTTACGCCAAGCACGAGCGCAAAGCCAGCGCAGTTCCAAAGCACCGCTCCGAGCACACCACGCAGATGTGCACCGCTGCTCGAGATCAAGCGACGACGGACAAGCAGCGCGGTGAGCTGCTGAGCGGGCAACGCACTCCATCGCGACGGCACCATCAGCGACGTGGCGCGAATGCCCGTCCAACCGCCAACAAAACCCTCGTCGGGTGTGTCGACGACCATCACCTGCTCCACCCGAAGACCAGACTCCGTAATCGCATCGCGCATCTGTTGCGAGAGCGGTATCACGCGCAACTGTGAGACGATGCGCGCCATGCGACCTCGCGTTGCCGCGAGGACCAGCTGCAATAGTGCGAATACGCTCAGGGCACCCCACGGGCCAAACCGACGCGCGGTCACGAGTAGCACGGTGACCGACACTACCCACACCAGCCATTGCACCGTTGCGCCGCGTGCCCACGCCTTAAGCCAGGCCGAGGGGGCCTCGCGACGCCGTACGAACATCGCACCGCCCAACAAGTCGAATGTCAGGAATGCAACCGTGCCGAACGCGAGCAGCGTCCCAACAGCACTAACGACCATCCACCATGGTTGGTCTGGACCAGCTCCAACGGTGACAATCGGAATTCCGAACGCGAGCAGTGCGAGGGCCAAAAGTACAGAGCAACCAACGCCCGACACGCCGAGCCAGAGCCTGGCCCGAGCCAGAGTTATGCGGCGCGTAGAGCCGCGAAGCATCAACGGAGCAGTAGACATGCGCTTTTAATGCAATCGAGCGCGCATTTGTGCGCACGACTTTTCGCACAGCGGTGGCCTACTCCAACGCTCTGGTGGTCGAGCGGCGGACGCCCTGCCCGTCAGCCGTGGCGCGACGGACGCCACCTGCTACCTCCTCGGTTGCGCGCCGTTGCGCAACGAGCAAGGTATGGGTTGGTCCGGTAGTGGCGTGCGCACGGACGCGGTTCGTGGTCACATCGAGGCCGGCATGTCGCAGCATTGTGGCGAAGTGGCGATCATCATCTGCTGACCAATATGCCAACCGTCCACGTTCACGGAGCGCCGCAATGGCGAGCGTCACGCCGGCGTGCTGATACAGCCACGCATTGCTGGCCGTCGTGAACGCATCGGCTCCGTTGTCGACGTCCATCATGATCGCGTCGAATGCGGCGGGATTTTGCCGTAGTGCGTCGGTGACGTCGCCCTCGAATAGCTCGACACGCGGATCGTTCAACGCGTCGTGCGCCAGCCCGTACGCCGGATTCCGATTCCACGCAATAACCGGAGGCACCAGCTCAGCCACCACAACGCGTGCGTCAAGCGGCAGCAGTCGCAGCGCGGCCTTGAGCGTGAAGCCCAGCCCAAGTCCGCCGATGAGCGCGCGCACGTCGACTTGCTCGCGGAGCGGCGCGCACACCAGTTCGGCCAGCGCATCTTCAGAATGATGCCGACGCGTCGACATCAGTTCGATGCCGTTGACGCGAATGACGAAGGCGCCATCGTGTTCAAAGAGCGTGAGCAGCGTTCCGTCCGGTGCGGTCGCGGAATCGAGCTTGCGAAAGGGCTTCATCTGTTGACCCTCAGATCCAATTACGACGCACGAGCCACATCTTCACGAACTGCGTGAGCAACAGGTACGCCGCCACTGTACCAATCAACAACGGCCAATACGCCGCAGGGAGCGCGACGAAGCCAAGGGCCGACGCGAATGGGGATATCGGGAGCCAGAGTCCAACCGCGAGCACGAGCGACGTCGTCGCCAGCAGTTGCCAGCTCGGTAGGCTCTGGAAGAACGGGATCTTGTTAGTGCGAATCACGTGGATCACAAGCGTTTGCGTCAAAAGTGATTCGACAAACCAACCGGTTTGGAAGAGCGCGGTATGTGCCTTGTCGTTGGCGCCAAGCACGAAGTACAGCAGCGCAAACGTGGTGTAGTCGAAGATGGAGCTGAGCGGACCAATGCAGAGAATGTAACGACGCAACGCACTCATCGACCACGGACGCGGCATTGCGATTTGCTCAACGTCCACCTGATCGGTCGGAATGGGGAGCTGCGAGAAATCGTAGAGCAGATTGTTGGTGAGAATCTGAATCGGCGCCATGGGCATGAATGGCAACCACGCGCTTGCGCCGATGACGCTGAACATGTTGCCGAAATTGGAGCTCGCTCCCATACGGATGTATTTAAGAATGTTCGCGAACACCGCGCGCCCTTCGCGGACGGCGTCAGTGATCACGAGCAAACTCTTTTCCAGAAGGATTACGTCGGCGGAGTCCTTGGCAATATCGACCGCAGAGTCGACTGAGAGCCCGACATCCGCTGTGTGCAATGCAGGCGCGTCGTTGATGCCGTCTCCGAGAAAGCCAACAACATGACCGCGGCTCTGCAGCGCGCGAATGATGCGTTGCTTGTGCCCCGGCGTAAGTCGCGCGAAGACGGACGTCTGCTCGGCCGCAATCGCCAAGGCGTCGTCGGTGAGGGCGTCGATGGCCGGGCCGAGCATCAGCGAGTCGGTATTGACGCCGACCTGCGTGCAGATGCGACGCGTGACCAATTCGTTGTCACCCGTGAGAATGACGACGCGTACACCGTTTGCACCAAGTGACGCAATCGCTGGTGTCGCCGATTCCTTGGGCGGATCGAGGAAACCCACGAAGCCTGCGAGTGTGAGCCCCTGCTCATCAGCGACGCCGTACGTGGACTGCGTCGGTACGGTGCGACTCGCGATGGCGAGTACTCGAAAGCCATCGCGACTCAACGCTTCGTACTCCGCCCGCATGTGCGGAGCGATGGTCGCGTCGATCGGTACAGCCTTGCCCTGCTGTTCGACGTGCGTGCATTTCGCAAACGTCTCTTCGGGTGCGCCTTTGGTGATGAGCAGGCGGCCGGTTTCGGCGCCATCAACCACAACGGACATGAGACGGCGCGTGAAATCGAACGGCACCTCGTCCACTTTGATTGCGCCGCGTGACGTCACCAGTTGCGTCTCGAGATCATGCGCCAGAATCGCATCATCGAGCGCACTGGCAAGTCCCGTTTGAAAATGGCTGACGAGATACGCGAGGTGCAACACGCGCTCGCTCTCTGCACCGCTCATATCACAGTGGCGCTCGAGGATGATCGCATCCATCGTCAGCGTGCCTGTCTTGTCGGTGCAGAGAATATCGATCGCGCCAAGATTCTGGATGGCGTCGAGATGCTTGACGATGACTTTGCGCTTGGACATCGACACGGCGCCACGCGACAGGCACACCGAAAAGATCATTGGGAGCATTTCAGGCGTGAGGCCAACCGCCACCGCCAAGGCAAAGAAGAACGCCTCTTTCCAATCGTGCTTCGTGAAGCCGTTGATCAAGAAAACCAACGGCGCCATAATCGCAATGAGCCGAATCATGAGCCAGGTGAAGCTGTCGATACCGCGCTGGAAGCTGCTGGGCGGTTCTTCGGCCTCGAGCGCGCCGACCATCTGTCCGAAGTACGTCGCTGCGCCGGTGGCGACCACCACTGCGGTCGCGGTACCACTTTGTACACTCGTGCCGCGAAAGCAGAGTGTGGGCGCTTCCAGTGGTGACACGGCGATCGTCGCTGGTGTCGCTGACTTCTCGACCGGCAGCGATTCGCCCGTCAGACTTGATTGCCCAACGTACAAATCCTTCGCCGCTACGAGTCGCATGTCGGCAGGCATCATATCGCCCGCGGATAGCGTGATGACATCACCCGGCACGACCTCGCGAACGGGAATCTCCTGCGCGACGCCCGCACGCGTCACACGCGTGGTGATATGCACCATCGCCTTAAGTGCAGCCGCAGCGCTGTCCGCGCGACTCTCCTGCACGAAGCGCAATCCCACGCCAACCGCAATCATCACGGCAATAACACCGGCCGCGCGCACATCACCCGTGAGCGCCGACACGATGCCAAGCGACGCCAAGAGCAGCACGAGCGGATTTCGGATCGCGCGCCACAGACGAGGCATCCAA
Organism: Gemmatimonadales bacterium; assembly: GCA_038319245.1. Classification (GTDB taxonomy): domain Bacteria; phylum Gemmatimonadota; class Gemmatimonadetes; order Gemmatimonadales; family Gemmatimonadaceae; genus Gemmatimonas. The sequence goes on along the minus strand of JBBQDB010000005.1, from coordinate 19,082 downwards.
CCAACAGCGCCGCGCCCGACCATCTCATTGGCGCCGACCGCAATCAGTCGGCGTTGCGCTTCTGCCGGCGTCAGTCCCGCGACAGCGCTATCAAGCTTCGCGTAGACCGCATCGACCGGAAGCGTGGCCACTTCCGCGAGGACTGGCGCGACGCGAATGTCGCTCGGCGCGGATAGCGCGAGCACCGGGATCGGTGCTCGTCGCGTGGGGAATAGCGTTCGACGAAGCGTCGGCAATCGCGGAGGTTTCCTCGAAATAATCAGTGGAGCGTGATGATGGTTTGACCCGACCCGTGCACAATCCGTAGTGCTTGGTCGCGTCCGCCACCATTTGTCAGCAGCTCGATGTTCGTCGCGCCGGGAATGGTGTGTGCAAGGTGCTGGCCGTCGATCGAGGACGCGCCGAACATGAAGATTGCTGAACGCGCCGCACGCTCGAAGGTGGCGCCCACCAATGGTAATTCGTGACCAAGCATCTGCGCACCAAAATCGAGTGCGTCGATCTCGATCGAACACGCACGGCCAGCATTCCTTTTCGTGAACGACGCAAGTTCGTCGTCCATCATCGCAGCATCGAACGCCCGGACCTGCGCCGCCGTGGCGGACTGCGCGCGCGCCGTCGCCAGTGTGCGCGCCGAGCCCGGCACGATCAGGAGTGAACAGGCTCCGCGCCGAACCAGTTCAGCCGCGACACTGCCCAGCACCGCGCGTCGCAGGAATCCGTAGCCGTGTGTCGCCAACACGATCAGATCAGCGTCCGCCACCTTCGCATATGCGAGCAGCGCGTCGGACGCGTTGCCTTCGAGCAGGATGTCCTTGAATACGACGTCATCACGCTCGAGTCGTTCATGCAGCATCGCGAAGCCCTGCGTCGCCTGCTCGCGGTAGGCGGCGGCTTGCGTATGAAGCGCAGCATCGACGGCGACGAACGGCGGTCCAACGTTCACCAAATGGACGATCGCGTCCGGTGCAACCATCGACATACCAACCTGCGCCGCATACAAACTGAACGCGCTGAAGTCGGTGGCCATCACGACGCGCCTTGGCAGCGTCGTCATCCCGTGCTCGACAGCTAAGACCGGCGTGTCGCCCAACTGCAGCAAGCGTAAGACCGACTCACCACCGAGCACGCGGTCGACCGCACCGTGGCGACCACGTCCGACAACGAGCATCCGCGCGTTGCTCCGTCGTGCATGCTCGACGATTTCACGCACCGGTTCGCCGGTCAGCGCTGTGACCGGCCATTTCGCATCCTTCGGCAACAGCCTCGCCATCTGATCGCGAATCGCACGCACACGCGCGGATTCGGCGGCGGTGTTTGTGTCAAGCGGAATCGCGACCGCCTCGATACCGTACATCGGCATCGCGAATGGCTGCATGACCGTGATGACTTCAACCGAAGCATGGCCGTGCGCAGCGACGACCTGCGCGAGTGGAAACGACGCCTCGGCCTCGGCTGACGCATCGGATGCCACCAGCACCGGCCCCATCGGCAAAACCGTCGGTTCAATTCCCGAGAACGTGGTGGCGTCGGGGCGGATCGCGGAAGACATAACGGATCTCCATGTTGGTCGGCCTGTAGCGTTGGGATCCGAATGCTGAGATGCGCTGGGCGACTCCCATGGTCTACGTCCGAGTGGTAGACGGAGCATGTATCACACTCCGCCATCACACTATCGGGACTTGCCTGACTTCCTTGTGCGGAAAGCGAGACCTCGCAGCGTACTCTGCTGGTGCCACGCTATCGCGTTACGGCGCTATCGCGTTACGGCGCTATCGCAGCTCACCCGTTCGAATGACCTGCTTGTACCAATCGTAGCTGAGCTTCGGTGTGCGTTTCTGTGTGGTGTAGTCGACGTGCACGAGGCCAAAGCGTTGCGAGTACCCTTGATCCCACTCGAAATTGTCGAGCAGGCTCCACGGGAAGTAGCCAACGACCTTGTGCCCTTCGTGCAACGCGCGCGCGACCTGTGCGAGATACGCACGTAGATACATCACCCGATCCACATCCTGCACTTGCGTGTCACTTGGCGTCGGGCCGCTGTCAGCGCATCCGTTTTCAGCAATAAAGATCGGCAATGCGGTTTTGCCGAGTGCGTCGCGAACCATGCGAATGCCCCAATAGATCGATTCGGGGACACAATTCATCCACGCCGTGCCCATCTTCGGAAACTTGTCGAACATCGGAATCTCGACGTAGCCGGCTGGTGTGTCGGCCGCACGAACATAGGTGCCGGTATAGCAGTTGAAGCCGAGCGAGTCGATGGGCTGGTGAATCGTCTTGAGATCGTCTGGCTGCATATCCGGGACTTCAGCCGCATGCGCCTTCATCCAGAACGGATCGTACGCACCGGTCAGTAGCGGCACGATGATCGAACCATTCGTTTCGCTGCGCGTAAAGGCCAGCTTCGCCGCATTGATGTGTTCCGGCGTTTCGATGACGGGGATGTACGGCGAGATGTTCTCGACGATCGAGATCTTACATGGACGTGGTGACGCCGCCCGTATGGCCTGACACGCCTTGCCATGCGCAAGCATCGTGTGGTGCGTGATCTGGTGGCGTTCCTTGTTGCTGGCGAGCGCGATACCTGGCGCATGTCCAGACGGTGATTTCACGCCATAGCCCACGTACGCCATGGTCTGCATTTCGTTGATCGTCATCCACTGTGTGATCTTGTCGCCGAGTCGCTTGACGACAACGCCTGCATAGGTCGCGAAGTCATCGGCTACTTCACGGCTCTGCCAACCTTTGTACTTGTCCTGCAGCGCCTGCGGCAAATCCCAGTGGTACAGTGTCGCGTGCGGCGTGATGTTGTGGGTCAGCAGTTCGTCGACGAGTCGCTTATAAAAGTCGAGCCCCTTCTCATTTACCGTGCCGCGTCCGTCGGGAATGATGCGCGGCCACGCAATGCTGAAGCGATAGTGCTTCACGCCGAGATCGGCCATCAGCTTCACATCCTCTTTGAAGCGATGGTAGTGATCGCAGGCCACGTCGCCCGTGTCACCATTCACCGTCTTCCCCTTCGTGTGGCTGAACGTGTCCCAGATGCTCGGCTTACGTCCGTCTTCGTTCGCCGCGCCTTCGAGTTGGTAGGCCGCTGTTGCGGCGCCCCACCAAAAACTCTTCGGAAAGGCTGGGGCGCGAGTTGGTGCAGCAGCCTGCGCAACGCCCGCCAGCGATTCGGCGTTCACGCTTCGTGCGCTCACGGTCTGGACCGCGGCCGTTGCAGCGGCGGCTTTGAGGAATTGACGACGTTGCATCGGGGCTCCGACGAGGAAGGAAGATCGGAATGTAGCGGAGACGGCGTTGCGGAGACGAGGATCGGCACGCAATGTCTGCGAGCCCGCCGACGTTGGTCTACTCCTGCCCCTGTTGCTCATGCGCCTTCGCGGATCCGTTGTCTTTGCCTGCGCTGCACTCGTACTCGCCGCTGCGCCCGCCGCGCATGCACAGGCCGCGTCCGATAGTGCGCGCCTCGCGCGACTCAAGGCAGAAGCGTTGGTCAAGGTAGACGCGCGCGCGAAGCAGATTCAGGAAATCATCGACCAGCTGTTTTCGTTTGGCGAACTTGGCATGCAGGAGGTCGAGACATCCAAATATCTGACCGCGCTGCTTGAGAAAAATGGGTTCACCGTCACACGCGGTGTGGCCGGGATGCCGACTGCGTGGACGGCGCGTTGGGGGAGCGGTAAGCCGGTCATATCATTGGGTTCTGACCTGGACGGCATCCCCAAGTCCAACCAGAAGCCTGGCGTTACATATCGTGATACGACGGTCGGCGGTGCGCCGGGCCACGGCGAAGGACACAACAGCGGTCAAGCCGTCAACATCGCGGCGGCGCTGGTCGTGAAAGAGTTGATGACGCGCGATAAAATCCCGGGGACGCTGATGCTCTGGCCCGGGATCGCCGAAGAGCAGCTCGCCAGCAAGGCGTTCCTCGTTCGCGCGGGCGTATTCAAAGATGTGGACATCAACATCTTTACGCACGTTGATGACGACCTCTATGTGAACTATGGTCCTGCCCCATCACTCGCGCTGATCTCGGCTGAGTTCCGTTTCAAGGGCTCGAGTGCACATGCCGCTGCGGCACCATGGCGCGGCAAGTCCGCACTGGATGCGGTGATGCTGATGGGAACAGGTTGGGAGTTCAAACGCGAGCATCTGCCGCTCACGCAACGTTCGCACTACATCATCAAGGACGGCGGCGATCAACCGAACGTCGTACCAAGTACCGCGAGCATCTGGTTCTACTTTCGCGAGCAGAGTGCCGACAAAGTAAAAGTGATGTTTGAGACGGCGAAGCGCATGGCGGAAGGCGCAGCGATGATGACCGAGACGACGTTCGAGGGCGCGCGCATCATTGGCAGCGCGTGGAACATCCATCAGAGCAAGCCCGTCGCGCTCATGATGTATGAGAATATCAAACGCGTTGGCATGCCCACGTGGGACAGCACCGATCAGCGATTCGCGCGCGCGTTGCAAAAGGAGTTGCAGCAACCCGACAGCGGCCTTCGCACGACGCCACAGAAGTTGCGTACGCCACAAGAGGCTGCGGCACTCTCCACGAGCGTGGGGTCAGACGACATCGGAGACGTTTCATGGAACGTGCCGAGCGTCACGCTGCAATATCCGTCAAACATTCCCGGGACGCCGGGGCATAACTGGGCGGACGGCATCGCCATGGCCACGCCGGTCGCACACAAGGGCGCCATCGTTGGAGCGAAAGTACAGGCGTTGAGTTTGCTCGACATCCTGCTTACGCCCAAGATTGTCGCGGATGCGTGGGACTACTTCCGTAACGAGCAGACCAAGACGGTCAAATACAAGTCGCTGCTGGCCGACACCGACGAACCGCCAACGTTTCTCAACGCGGAAATCATGGCGAAGTATCGTCCGTTGATGGTCCCGTTCTACTACGACGCAACCAAGTACAAGACGTATCTCGACCAGCTGGGCATCACTTATCCGACGACACGTGCAAGCAAGCTGCCAACGAAGCCAGTGCCGTAAGCGGGAGATTGTTCTGTCGCGCAAAAGAACGACGACCAAACCTCGCGATCAACCTCCTGCCGGCACCGCCTCTCGAGTGAAGCGGTATTCGTGGCGGTACTCCCACTGACCACCCGGCATTCTAAACTCCTTGAGCCGTTTCGACACCCGCGCGCCGAGGGTGACCGTATAGCGAAACTCGACGCGCTGGTTGTCATCCATTCCGCTACCCAGGAGCGTCAGCACGGTGCTCGTGCCAACGCGCTTCGTGCCAACGATGCGCAACGTGTCAGGCTTACCGCTCGATTCGCCTTCAATCCACAGACTGCCCGCCACACGAATTTCATTCGTCGAATAGATGGTGTTGCCCGGACCATCGTCGTACACCACCCGTTCACGAAAAGCGACGCCGCGCGCGGCACCACGTTCGGCCATCGGCGAGAAGTGTTGCCACGTCGGCAAGAGCACGCGGCGGCCACTCTGGTAGTCGCGGTACTCCAACTCCCCAATCATCAGCCCAGCAATCGGCGCGAGCGGCGACGGATTCGCACTCCACGGCGTGCGCAGCGCAGCGTCCATGGCGACGTCCCGTCGAGCTCTGAAGTCATCCAATGTTTCCGTCGCATCGATATCGGGAAATATCCCTAACCCTGGAACGGTGCGCGCCACATTCACGTCGGTCCGCTTCAGTGGCACGCGGACGTGCACATCGCTGTTGGGCAGCGACAGAAACAGCACCTGGCCCGCCGTTGGCCCCTCGGCACTGCCACCAGTCTCTTCGCCAATCAGTCGTAGGCGGCCATTTGCCGCACCGATTTGCTGCAGGACGGCGAGCAGCATGGTCGTCGCGGAGGCGTCGCGCTTGCCAATGAGCACCGAGACCCGCCCCACGAAATGCGCCGCGTCAGGGCGAAAGCGCTCTGGTGCCGCGCGTTCGACGTACATGCCGCCTGAGCCGCGTGTAAAAAGCGAATCGGCCGGGGCGAAGATCGCGCGGGCGTCGCCCCATGTCGAAAACGCTCGGCGCAGCGATGAGTCAATCGCGATCGTCCGGCGCCGTACCGCACGATCCGGCTGCACGACAACGTTGGAGAGATAGGGCAAGAGTGCATTCGATGCGTCGTCCGAGCCACCGCCGTTCGCGCGCAAGTCAACGACCAGGTGCCGTACCCGACGCTTTCCGAGCTGCGTAAAGATCGTCCGATAGAGCGAATCCGCGTTGACCGGCGTTCGATAGTTCACGAAGCTGCGGATCGTTAACACCGCCGTTGAGTCATCGCGCATCGCCCATCGCGTACCGTTCGCGAAGTCCACCTGAGCGTAGTCGCCACCGAGCGCCTTCCATGCGTTGTAGCTGATTGGATCGAGCGAAATTCGTTTTCTGTCGCCATTGGCATTTCGTGCTTCGATCGTCCACACGGACGCAAAGCCGAACTCGATCGGCCAATAGTGATCGAGATCAGATCCCATCAGGTCTGCATCGCGCTCGAGTAACGTCGGACGGACGAAGTCGGTGAACCCATCGACGGCAACGAATTTCGACAGCACGCCAATCACGCTGTCAGCCGAAATGCCGTTGATGCTCGTAATCTCCGTTCCACGCTGCAAGGTCTGCGTCGACGCCGTGTCAACGAACATACGCCGCCCAAAGACTCGCACGCGAAACGGTAAGTGCGTCGCATGCGTCTCTCGATACGTCTGGAGTGATGCCGGATATTCTGCCTTCGTGTGATTGCAGCGAATCTTCGCCAAAAGCAACGCAATCTCCCGATAGAGCGATACATCGGTCATCGGTGAATCGGCACGGCGCTCGAGTCGAGCGAATGCCGTGTCCATGGTGCGTCGCGGCACATACCGATCGTAGCCGGCATGCACTTGCTCGAGTGCCTGACGCAGCAACGCGACATCAGCGCGCACGGCGGTCGGTGCGAGTGATCTCGGCGTATACGTCGCAGCGTCGGCGCTATTTCCCTGCGCCCCGAGTGATGATGCGATCAACATCGCGGGAGCAATCAACGCACGAACGGCGAGGTGCGCGGCAGATACAACAGCGGCAGTCTGAAATCCGAACACAGCCACACAACTCCAGTGACAAGGTCAAGGGGTACTCGCTAGCTTAGACAGCCGCTAGGTGCAGAAGGTTTGAATGCGCGACGCCGCATCCTTTCGCGGCTACGACGCCAAAGGCTGCTCCCAGCGTCCTGACGCGCCGGAGCGAAAAAGCGCGTCCAGCACCGCCATGTTCGCAATCGAGTCCTCGAGCGTTACCGGTGCGGGCGCCTTGCCTTCGATGGCGTCAACAAACGCGTCACCCTGCGCGGCGAACTGGTTCGCGGCGGGAAACGCGATCCGCTCTGCACCGCCGCCAACCAGATCGCGCCCGTCGTCTACGACAAGAACGGTCGGTCCTATTTCGGATGGATTGAACGGCACGGGCACGTCGATGAAGCCGGTCGTCCCCATCAGCTGCATCGATTGGCGCAGCGCCAACTCGCCGCTACAACTGAACGTCGCGGTACCAGACGGAAAGCGCAGAATCACCGACGCTAGCGCATCGATTCCAAACTCCCGATCACGGTCGATGGTCGCGATAACGTCGAGCGGCTCGCTGTCGAAGAGCCACCGTGACAGCATCACCGGATAGCAGCCGATATCGAGAATCGCTCCGCCACCCCATTCGACCTTGCTGCGAATGTTTTCACCACCCTTCCGCGCATAGCTGAAGTGCGCGGCAATGGTGCGTAACCTGCCGATACGTCCGCTATCGACCAGTTGCTTCGCGGCGTGCCAGCGTGGATGCGACCGCACCATGAACGCTTCGACAATCTGCACACCAGTTTCGTCGCGCACACGCAAGAGCTGCCGCGCTTCGATGGCGGTTAACGCAATCGGCTTCTCGCACAGCACATGTTTGCCCGCGCGCGCCGCGCGAATCGTCCATGGTACATGCAGATGATTGGGGAGGGGAATGTAGACGGCGTCGACGGCTGGGTCGGCGAGCAACGCCTCATACGAGCCATACGCGCGCGGAATTTCGCACTCGAGGGCCGCGGCCTTGGCGGTCGTGAGATCGCGCGACGCAATCGCCACAACCTCTGACCGTTCGCTCGACTGCAGCGCGGGAATCGTCCGCGTCTTGGCGATCCTGGCCGCCCCGAGAATGCCCCATCGAATTGGCGTCATGTCTCGTCGTCGTCCGTTGACGGTGCAGCCTTTCCCTTGGCCCGATATCGCGCCAACCAGCTCTCGCTCCAACTGGCAAACGTCCCCGCACGCAGCGCCTCGCGACCGTACCGCGTCACGTCGAGCAAAAACGTCACGTTGTGCAACGCGAGCAAGCGCAGGCCGAGCATCTCCTCGCTCACGAAAAGATGGCGAATGTAGGCGCGGTCATACTGCGTGCAACACGGACAGCTACAACCCTCCACCAACGGTCGTCGGTCGGTGCGGAAGCGACTCTGTCGCACTTGCACAGTGCCGTCGGGCGTGAAGGCTGTGCCGTGTCGGCCCATGCGTGTGGGCACCACGCAGTCGAACAAGTCGATACCGCGACGCATCCCCTCGACCAAGTCATCCGGAAACCCGACGCCCATCAAGTAGCGCGGCTTATGCGCTGGCAACAGCGGCTCGCAGACGTCAATCGTCGCATACATGTCGGACTTCGATTCGCCCACCGACAGGCCGCCGACCGCAACCCCGACCCAATCGCCCGTCTGCAGAATGCCGCGTAACGACGCACGACGCAGCTCGGGGTTAACGCCCCCTTGCACGATGGGAAACAACGCCTGCTGTGGCGCGACCAGATCAACCTCGCGATCATCGGTCGCAAGCGGTGGTGCACCGTCCGCGACGTCAAATACTGTCGCGGGTGCGCGCCCGTCACGCGTGAGCCGATCGAACTCGATGCGACAGCGTTCGAGCCAGCGTAAACTACGCTCCATCGCCGACTGCGACGCCGACAACTCCGCGCCACCGGCAATCAGTTCGTCGAGCTGCATGATCACGTCGGCGCCAAGATTGCGCTCGATGCGCATCACGCTCTCCGGCGTGTACTGGTGCAATGATCCGTCGAGATGGCTCCGGAACTCAACGCCATGTTCCTGCACGGTGCGCAGCTTGGCCAACGAGAAGACCTGAAAGCCACCCGAGTCGGTCAGCATCGGTCCCGGCCATCGCGCGAATGCGTGCAACCCACCCAACGCGCGCACCATCATATCGCCGGGACGCAAGTACAGATGATACGCATTCGAGAGCATCATTTGTCCGCCGGCCGCACGGACTTCGTCCATCGATAGGCCTTTGATCGTTCCATGTGTCGCGACGGGCATGAAGGCCGGCGTCTCTACGTCACCATGCGGTGTCGTAAAAACGCCAAGCCGAGCGCGCCCGTCGGCGTACGACGAACGGAACGCAAATCCGTCCGTCGCCTGCGGTGCCGACGATACTACTTGGCGAGCTGCAATTCGATCGGTTGCCCCACCGGCGCGATCTTCACCAGGCGCCGTGTCGCGTCCTTCGTGATGAACAGCATCGCCGATGTCTCGCCCATCTTCTGTTCGACTTTCCATGTATCGAATGTACCAGCCGGAACCTTCACCGACTCAGTCCCGACGACCGCCAGCGTCATCGTCTCCACGACGCCCTTGCCTGCACTGAATACGTTGAGCGTGAACTTGGCGTCTGCGGCCCAACGCAGCAGCGGTAACAGGCTCTGCACCGCATCGGCTTCTATCGTTCCGCTCGGCAGCGTGGTGTTGATATCGATCGTCTTAGGGCCCGCCTGTGCGGCCGACATGGCACGACCCGTTGCCTTGCCGCTGGCAAACGCGACGTTCGTGGTCAGCGCCTGTCCCTGCATGGAACCACTCTGAATCAACGAAGTCGGCGCGAGCGATCCATCGGTTTCGAGCGCGGTCTTCTGCACGATCATGCCGTTCATGACGTTCGTCGACTCACGGAGTGTCCAGCCACCCATACGCGTCTCGACCGAGTACACGCTGTATCCCAATGGATTGCCCTGGACCATCACCACGAACGAGTCACGCGCCGCGACGAGCCGTGAGAAATCGGCAGGCAGCCCCATGGCTTTTGGCGTGAAGTCCGCCGGAGTCATCGGATCACCGTCGGCACTGATGACACGCACCGGGGCGATGGCCTTGAGCTTGTCGAAGATCTTCGTACCATCGCCGACGACTACGACGAGTGCGTTCGCCGGCTTGAAGGTTGACCTCGCCGCCTGCTGAATCTGCGCCGACGTCGCACCCGACACGCGGGTCCGATAGTTCTGCAGATAGTCCGCTTCCAGGCCGTACAATTTCACCGTCGCGACACGTTCGGCGAGCTGCTGCGGCGTCTCGATGGTGAGTGGAAATCCGCCGACGAGTGCGTTCTTTGCCTGCGCGATTTCAGTCGCGGAAATCGGCTCGCTGGTGATCTTGCGCAGCTGCGACAAGAGTTCGACCAACGACGAGTCGGTGACTTCCGTCCGTACTTCAGCGTTCGCTTCGAATTTGCCGATGCCACGTGGATTGGACAAACTCGAATACGCTCCGTACGTCCATCCCTTCTGTTCGCGCAGCACCATGAACAGACGAGAGTCGCTGTTGCCGCCGAGCACGCGATTGGCGATGGAGGCCGCGTAGCGTGCCGGGTCGGTCGGGCCGCTCGTAAGATTGCCGACGAGCAGGTTGGATTGTACCGATCCCGCGCGGTGGACGAGCACGATCTCGGTTGCGGCGCGTGAAGGCGGCGTCGCAAGCGGCGGTGTTGGAGCCGACGTACCGGTCCACGTCTTGAACGCCTTCTCCGTCAACGTCTTGAGCGACGCCAAGTTGATGTCGCCCGCAACGACGAGCACTGCACCTGCTGGCTTGAGACGCGCCGTCTGAAAGGCGAGGAGATCCGGGCGCGTGATCGCGCGAACGCTCGTTGCTGTCGCAGACCGTCCGTACGGATGACTGCCGTACAGTCCAGCGTTAAAGAAACGTGACGCGAGCGCTGCGGGATTCGACGCGGCAAGTTGCAAGGCCGACAGCGTCTGCGTCCGCGCGAGCTCGAACTCCTTCTCGCTGAACGTAGGGCGCGTCACCGCATCGCCAAGCAGCTCGAAGGCCAACGGCGCGGCATTGGAGAGTACGCTCCCCGAGACGCTGAGAAAATCGTCACCGGTAAACGCGCCGAGCGACCCACCTGCACTCTCGATCGCGGCCGAGATCTGTTCGGCCGTTCGCGTACCTGCACCTTTCGTCAGCAGCGTGCTGACCAGGCTTGCCGTACCGGCCTTGTCCTTCGGATCGTAGAGGTCACCCGCCGGAATGGCGAGCCGAAATGCGATGACCGGATTGCGATGGTTCTCGACCAGCACCACGCGCACGCCATTGGCCAGCACGGCCTCCTGAAATGGAGGGAGCGTCGCTGGTTTGACTGGAGCGGCAGCGGGCGCGGTGGTCGGATATGTCTGTGCGTATGCTGCGGTGGACGCGACTGTCGAGACCGCGACCGCAACGGTCGCCGCAACAGTGGTCGTTGTCGACGCAACGCGACGTAAGAGTGTCGGCGAAATCACGGCGTCTTTCCCTCAGGCTTGATGAGCGTCACGACGCTGTTGTCGGTGCGCAGGTACTTGGCGGCAACGCGCTTGATGTCGTCGACGGTGACGGCCATATGCCGCGCCAAGTCCGCGTTGACGGCCGTGGGATCACCGAGATACAGGTCGGCGGTGTGAATCGCCTCAGCACGTCCCATCGAGGTGGATAGCTCGTCGATGCGACTCGCGCGATAGGCATTCTTGGCCTTGGTCAGCTCTTCGGCGGTCACGCCATTCGCCATGACGGCCGCGATTTCTTTCGTCATGAGTTTTTCGAGCGAGTCCGGTTGCACGCCTTGGTTTGCGACCGCGAGTGACGCGAAGACGTTGGGTCCACGCCGTGGACCGAGGCCGGCGATGACTTGCGTGACGACAGCCGCCTTCGCATCGCGCACGACCGCGCGATTGAGCCGTGAACTTTCGCCGCCACCAAGAATTGTGCTCAAAAATTCCAGCGCGGGCGTGTCGGCGTTCTTGTACTCCGGGATGCGATAGAGGAGCAACACGGCCGGCAGGTTGGCCTTGGTGTCCGTGACCGCGCGACGCTGCACACCGGTGTTGAACTCCTGCTGACACTGCACCGCCGGTGGATCGGCGGCGCGTGGGATCGCAGCGAAGTACGTCGAGATCAGCTGCTTCGCGTCAGCCAGCGCGAAGTCCCCCGTGACGACCAACGTCGCATTGTTCGGTACGTAGTACGTCTTGAAGAACTCCTGCACATCTTCGGTCTTGGCCGCGTTAAGATCGTCCATCGATCCGATCGTTTCGTGCGCGTAGGCGAAGCAAGACTTGTCGCTGAAGCCGGCGGTCAACGACGAGAGAAACGCGCCGGTGTACGGCTGGTTGTCGATCCGTAGGCGTCGTTCTTCTTTCACCGTCTCACGTTGGTTCTCGAAATTCTCTTTCGTGACCGCGAGCGACCGCATCCGATCCGCCTCGAGCCAGAGGCCAAGATTGAGACGGTTGGACGGAAGCGACTCGAAGTAGTTGGTTCTGTCGTCGGCGGTGGAACCATTCATCCGCCCGCCGGCTTGCTGTACAAGTGCCATGTGATCGCCCTTCTTCACGTTGGCCGAGCCTTGGAACATCATGTGCTCGAACAGGTGCGCGAAGCCGGTGCGTCCCGGACGCTCGTTGCGGGATCCGACGTTGTACCACACGTTCACGGTCACGACCTGCGCCGAGTGGTCTTCGGCGAGGATGACCTTGAGCCCGTTAGGAAGGGTATAACTGTCGATGGCCAGCGGCGCAGGCTCCTGCCCGGACGCCACACCGCCAGCGATACCAAGCGTCATCGCGGCAAATAGTTGCGCCGTCACTCGCAATCGGCGTTGCATAACCGTCCACGTTGTCACGCAATCTCCTGGAAACTTGATTGAAGTTGAGCCGCATTGGCTCAGTCGGTAATCTTCCCTTTGTACGTTCTTCGCTGTCGCCCTGTTTCCACGAGACGCCACATGCCGCCGATCAGCAAGTCCAAGGAAGAATGGCAGGCTCTTCTCCCACCTGCCGCGTTCACGGTACTGTTCGAGCATGGCACCGAACGCGCGGGTACCAGTCCGTTAGATCGCGAAAAGCGGAAGGGCACGTTTGTCTGTGCGGCCTGCTTCCAACCGCTGTTCGGCAGCGATACGAAGTTTGACAGTGGCACCGGATGGCCAAGCTTTTTTGACGGGCTCCCTGGCGCGCTGGCGACGAAGCGCGACTATAAGCTGATCTTGCCACGCACGGAATACCACTGTACCCGCTGCGACGGGCATCAAGGGCACGTGTTCCGCGATGGCCCAAAGCCGACGGGGCTGCGCTACTGCAACAACGGGGTTGCGCTGCAATTTATCGCCGACGGCGACGCACTGCCCGCGCTGCGCGACTGACCACGTGGCGCGAACGGCCCAAGAGCTCGCGAGACGACTCTCGCGCGCTCTTGGGTATCCGACGCAGCGCCGAAGCTATCGATGCTCGTCACGCAGGAGCGCTCAGACGTTAGGCGCGTTGCGCCGCGGCCATTTCGGTTGCCCCGCCATCTACTTCGAGTAGGTCGAGCAGACGCGTGCTCCACGTCTGTCGAATGATGGCCACCGGCTCGCTGGCGCCGCGTGGCTTCACTTTGCGCCACTGGCTGTACACCCGCGTCCAATTATCGAGGATCGACCGCGCGCGCGCACTGCCGGTGCGCAACAGATGAACGCGCAGCAGCCGCTCGAGCAGGATGTCGTCGTCGTTGTCGAGGTCGGCGAGGAGCACGAGTTCATGATTGAGGCGGCTCGGAAAAGTGCCTGCCTCATCGAGTACGTATGCGATGCCGTTGGACATGCCAGCGCCGAAGTTGCGCCCTGCACGTCCGAGCACAGCGACCACGCCACCAGTCATGTATTCACAGGCGTGATTGCCAACGCCTTCGACGACCGCGCACGCGCCCGAGTTGCGCACCGCAAAACGATCACCCGCCTGACCCGCCGCACAGAGTAATCCGTCGGTGGCGCCGTAGAGTACCGTGTTACCGACGATCATGTTGAGATGGCTTGCCCCAACATAGCGCGCGCTCTGGAACGGTCGCACACTGAGCTCGGCACCGTTCAAACCCTTGCCGACATAGTCGTTTGCTTCGCCTTCCAGATCGAGGCGCATACCTCGAATCGTGAACGCACCGAAGCTCTGCCCGGCGCTGCCCGTGAACTTTGCCGTAAGCGTGCCTGACGGCAGACCTTTGTCGCCATGGAGTTCGGCGATCGCACCGGCCACACGCGCGCCAAGCGCGAGATGATGATTGCGAATGGCATACTCGCCAACGAACGGCGTACCGTCCCGAATGGTCTCGGCTGCGTCGTGCAACAACGCTTCGTCCAGCGAGACAACGCCGCGACGTACATTACGCTCGGCAATGCGACGACGCGGTTCGTCTCCACGCACCGCTGGCGTTAACAGCAGCGACAGATCGAGCATCGCCGACCGTGGTACTTCCGGACGATCAGCGCGCTGCAGCCGCTCCGCTTGCCCGACGATCTCGTCGATAGTGCGCGCACCGATCGACGCGAGAATCTCGCGCACCTGATCCGCGACATGCGTGAAGTACGCGACGACCTGATCGGGATTGCCGCGGAATTTCGCACGCAGTTCCGGCCGCTGCGTTGCAATACCCGTTGGACACGTATTGAGATGACATTGACGCGCCATGTCGCATCCCATCGCGACGAGCGGACCGGTACCGAATCCGTAGGACTCAGCGCCGAGCAAGGCTGCGATCACCACATCACGCCCCGTCCGAAAGCCACCGTCGACGCGCACTTCGAGTCGATGACGCAGGCCGTTCGACACCAGCACATGCTGCGCTTCAGCGAGACCGAGTTCCCACGGCGCGCCCGCGTGCTTGATACTCGACAACGGTGAGGCGCCGGTGCCACCAGCGTGACCGGCCACCAGCACGTAATCGGCGAACGCTTTCGCCACGCCGGCCGCGACGTTTCCGATGCCGCTCGATGCGACAAGCTTCACACCGATTCGCGCCTTCGGATTCACGCTCTTGAGATCAAGCACCAACTGCGCGAGATCTTCGATGGAATAAATGTCGTGATGCGGCGGCGGCGAGATGAGCTGCACGCCAGGCGTTGCGTGACGCAGCCGCGCGATAAGCTCCGTCACTTTGTGCGCCGGCAATTGGCCGCCTTCGCCCGGCTTGGCGCCCTGCACAATCTTGATTTCGATCTCGTCGGCACGCACCAGATATTCAGTCGTCACACCAAAACGACCCGACGCGACTTGCTTGATACGACTGTCGGAACGATCGGGACCAGTCGCGCGATAGTGCGCCGGATCCTCGCCGCCTTCACCCGAGTTGGAGCGCGCGTGCATGCGATTCATCGCAATCGCGATCGTTTCATGCGCCTCGGGTGACAACGACCCGAGCGACATCGCACTCGACACAAAGCGCGAGCGAATTGTTTCGACCGACTCGACCTCGTCGATCGCGATCGGCGTGCCGGCACGAATAGCGAGCAAGTCGCGTACGGTAGTCGGTGACGTCGCTTCGGTCCGTGCAACAAACGCGCGCCACGCTTCCGTACCGCTGGCCGTCGCGCGCGATGAGCGTGCGCTGCCGACCGCTTGCTGCAACGCCAACACCGTCTGTGGCGACCACGCGTGCGTCTCACCTTCCTTGCGAAAGCGAATGCGCCCTTCGTCGGTCAGTGCCGTGCTGGCAACGGCCTCAGGGCCATACGCCGTACGATGACGCGCGAGCACGTCCTCGGCGAGCTCACGAAATCCAATGCCACCCAACGGAGAGGCGGTGCCGGCAAAGCAGCGATCGATCACTTCGGCGCCAAGGCCGAGTGCTTCGAATACTTGCGCGCCGCAATAGCTCGAAAGCGTACTAATACCCATTTTCGCGAGAATTTTGAGCAATCCTTTCTCAACGGCCGTGCGATAGCGCGATTGCGCTTCGGCGGGTAACGGCCGCTCGGTGTCACCATCAGCGCGACCATGCCCTGCCGCCTCGGTGAACAGCGTTGCTACAGTCTCGAGCGCGAGCCATGGGTGTACGGCTTCGGCACCATATCCTACCAGCGACGCGACGTGATGCTGCTCGACGACGTCGCCAGCTTCGACGATAAGGCCGACCTTCGCGCGCAAGCTCGTACGCACGAGTTGCTGACGCACCGCACCGAGTGCCAGCAGCGCAGGGATTGGTACGCGTTCCGCGCTCGCCTTGCGATCGGAGATGATTAGCAGCCGTGCGCCTTTGCGGGCCGCGGACTCTGCGCGACGGCAAAGCCCATCAAGCGCGGCTTCCAACGCTTCCGGACGCGAGCGCGCAGGCCACGTCGCATCGAGCGTGACGGCCTTGAAGCCCGGGAAGTTCCGCAACAGCTCCATCTCTTCGGGGAGCAACACCGGGTGCTCAATCCGTAGCATGCGCGCGTAGCTCGACTTCTCCTCAAGGGGCGATCCGCGCTGGCCCAGATGCATGCGCAGCGACATGACCATCGCTTCGCGCAACGGGTCGATCGGCGGATTCGTCACTTGAGCGAATCGCTGTCGCACATACGCGTAGAGTGGCGGCGAGCGATGCGACAACACCGCCAACGGCGTATCGTCGCCCATGCTCCATACCACTTCGGCCGCCTGCATCGCCATCGGCTCAAGGATCATCCGCAGATCCTCGTGACCGTACCCGAACGCCTGTTGCAACGGTCGCAACTGTTCGCTCGGTTTAACCAACGGTTCCACTCCATCCTGCGTCGGCAGTGTCGCCATGTGCTGCGCGATCCACCGCGCATACGGACGCCGCGTCGCCACCTCCCGCTTGGCGGCGAGGTTGCGCACGATACGACGACCCGCCGTGTCCACCAACAAGACACCGCCCGGTCCGAGTTTTCCACTCTCAACCACATCGCGTGGATCGAAGTCCACGATCCCGACTTCAGAGCCCGCGACGACCATACCGTCGGCGCGAATCTTGTACCGACACGGGCGTAATCCATTTCGATCGAGCGAGACCGCCACCTGCACACCGTCGCTGTACGCGAGCGCCGCCGGTCCATCCCATGGTTCGATCACGCATTGGTGATACTCGTAGAACGCTTTCACTGCCGGCTCGACGTCGGGATACTTCTCCCACGCTTGCGGCACAAGCATCATGGCAGCGTGCACCGGCGAGCGTCCCGCACGCACCAACAACTCGAGCGCGTTGTCGAGACTGGCCGAGTCGCTGCCACGTGGACGGATCGGGTCACGGAGTCGTGCGCCTTCGGTGCCGAACTGCGGAGAATCGAGCAGCCCAGCGCGCATCGCCATCGCATTGCGATTGCCCCAGAGCGTGTTGATCTCGCCGTTATGTCCGAGCAGGCGAAAGGGCTGTGCCAGCTCCCAGCGCGGCAACGTGTTCGTCGCGTAGCGCTCATGAAAGACGGCGATGGCCGACTCGAACGCGGGATCGCGCAGGTCTGGGTAGAACTCGGCCAGCTGGCCGCCCGAGAAGAGTCCCTTGTACACCAGCGTACGGCAGGAAAACGAACAGAAGTAAAACGGCACGAGCCCCAAGGCCTCTGCGCGGTGCTCCATCTCGCGTCGCGCCAGATACACCTTGCGCTCCCACACATCGTCGTCGGCTACGCCATCCGGCCGGCCAACGAGCACCTGCATGATCGTCGGCATCGCATCGCGTGCCGACTTACCGAGCACTTCAGGGCGCACCGGCACCTCGCGCCAACCGAGCAGCGGCAGCTTGTCGGCCGCGAGCACTTCTTCGACCAGCCGCTTGGACAGCGCCAGCGCCCCGGGCTCGGTCGGCAGAAAGCACATGCCCACCGCGAGCGCCGCGTCGGCTGGTAGATGCAGGCCCTGCCGCGACGCGGCGAGGATGAACAAGCGACGCGGAATCTGCGTCAGCACACCGGCCCCGTCGGCGGAGAGATCGGTCGCGGAAGCACCGCGATGCGCGAGCCGCGCGGCCGCCTCAAGTGCGAGCTCGACGACTTCATGCGTGCGCTCTCCGCTCTGACGCGCAATGAATCCCACGCCGCACGCATCGCGCGGCGCATACGGTGAGCCCGTCGAATCGTCGGAGAAGTTGGCGCGCCTGTCGTGACCGTGAGACATCTGCTGCTCCTGCTGGACCAAGGTGGTGACCGGCGCGACGAACGGCGCGGGCTTCCCCCCGCGCTGAACACGCAGTGCGTACAAGCGCGTGTCGGCGAAAGCGGCGCCGACACACGGATATTACGATTTACGGCTGGGCGACCGGATCGGCCAGCGCCAATTCGAGTGCGCGGTAAACATCGTCTGCGCGAAAGGGTTTTTGCAGGAACCCCGACAACCCAGCCCCGACGAACGAGTGCTCCACGTCTGTATCACTATAGCCGGACATCAGCACCACGCGCACGTCCGGCGACAGTGCGCGAAGCTGGCGGAGCGCCTCCTCGCCGCCCATGACCGGCATCGTCAGATCGAGCAGCACCGCGCGCACCTCGCTGCCGAGCGCCACGAAGCGCTCCACCCCCTCTCGGCCGTTGGTCGCAAGCACGACCGTGTAGCCCTGGCGCTGCAGCAGTGAACGGGCCACGGCGCGCACGCCGTCATCGTCGTCCACCACGAGGATGGTGCCGGAGCCCGGCGTTGCGACTGACGTATTGATAGGCGTTTCTCGACGCACCCCGCTCGTGACCGGAAAGTACAGCGCGATGCTGGTGCCTTGCCCGGGTACGCTCCGCACCACGATGGCGCCCTCGTGGCCACGGACAATGCCGAGCGTCGCCGCCAAACCGAGGCCACGCCCGGTGAACTTGGTCGTGAAGAACGGATCGAAGATGCGCTGCACCGTCTCCACGTCCATGCCACTGCCAGTGTCGACAACTTCGAGCATGACCCATGGTCCAGCGCCGAGTGGGCCGCCGAACAGCATGGCGCCGGGGCGCGCATCGACGGTGGACACAAGCTGCGTGCGCAACAGGATTTCGCCGTCGCCATCACCCAAGCTGTCCGACGCGTTGGTGATCAAGTTCATGAGCAC